>CANQLT010000005.1 GCA_947624775.1 uncultured Monoglobus sp. | reverse complement strand
AAAATAGGCGCCCCCTCGGGGGAGCTGGCTGCGGCTTGTCCGCAGACTGAGGGGGGTACTAGTCCCTAGTTGCTATTTCCTAGTACCTACGTTAACCCCTCTCCGTCAGGCTTCGCCTGCCACCTCTCCCCAAGGGGCGAGGCAGACGGGCGGATGATATCTGCCTCTGCGGCATTTTGTATACTATTATTCTAATCACCATTCGCTAATTACTAATAACTACGTTCCCACCTCCGTCTGCGGCAAGCCGCAGCCACCTCCTCCCGTGAGGAGGCAAATCGGGCGGATAATATCCGCCCCTACGTCATTGGTGTAATTGGGGATACGGAAACACCGGCCGAAATTGATTCGGCCGGTGTTTTGGGTTATTTATGGTCGTCTTTCTCGATCAGCTCGTGTTTTTGACCTTTGACGGATTTGAGTTGATCGATCCCTTTGTCGATCATGTCAAGCTATTTTTCATTCAGCAGGGCGGTTTTGTAGTCGCCGAGTTTGGCGGTTTCTTCTTTGGAGAGTTTGGGGAATTGCGGGTCCATGTCCTCGAGGGTCTCGAGCAGGATCTTTGTCACGAGGTACCGCGTCAGCCACTTTCTGTCGGCGGGCAGCACGTACCAGGGCGCGGTTTTTGTGCCCGTGGCGTTTATCGCGTCCTCAAAGGCCTCGCGGTATTCGTCCCACTTGGCGCGCTCCTTCAGGTCGCTGGCCGAGAACTTCCAGTTTTTGGCGGGGTTGTCTATGCGCTCCAAAAAGCGCTCTTTCTGCTTGTCGGCCGAGACGTTTAAAAATATCTTGATTATTCTGTAGCCGTTTAAGCTCAGATATTCCTCGTAGTTGTTTATCATGCGGTAGCGGTTCTTGAAAAATTCTTTCTCGCTCATGTCGAGGCAGCGGCTCGGCATGTTGTAGCTCTTATAAAATTTGTTGACCTTAACGGTCAGCACGTCCTCGTAGTGGGAGCGGTTCATGATGCCTATGTAGCCGCGCTCGGGGATCGCCTTTTCTATCCTCCACAGAAAGCCGTGGCGAGCTCCGCCGATGTGGGCTGTTTGAACGATGTGACTATAACGCCCTGAGGGTTTATACCGCTCATAACGTGCTTTATCGTGCTGTCCTTGCCTGCGGCGTCGATCGCCTGGAGAATGACGAGCAAGCCCTCCTTCGACTCGGCGTACAGCCTGCTCTGGAGCTCTCCCAGCCTCGGCAGCATTTTCGCGGTCTTTTCGATGGTCTTTTGCTTGTCGAGCTTATACTCTTTGCCGTTTGTCGAAAGCTTTTTTAAATCCGGCTTTTTTTCACCGTCATACATAAAATCTTTTGTTTTCATTAAAAATCACCCCTTATTATTCTATTCTATATCCGTTTTTTGATATTGTCAATATTTAAATTGTTAATATTTGTTATATTGATTGATTTTTGCGAAGAATTGTAATATAATTTAAGAAAAATATTATTTGATACAGGAGAAGAATTATGTCTAAAATATTGGTTCTCGCGGAAAAGCCGTCGGTCGGCAGAGAGCTGGCGAGAGTTTTGAAATGCGCGAAAAAGGGAGACGGGTGCCTGATAGGCGATAAATATATCGTCACGTGGGCGCTGGGGCATTTGGTGGAGCTGTGCGATCCCGAATCCTATGACGACAAGTACAAAACATGGAGCATGGACACGCTGCCGATGCTGCCGAAGCCCATGAAGCTGCAGGTGATACGTCAGACATCAAAGCAGTTCAGCGCGGTGAAAAAGCAGCTCAGGAGCCCCGAGGTGGGCTCGATAATAATCGCCACCGACGCGGGCCGGGAGGGCGAGCTTGTGGCGAGGTGGATAATCGCCAAAGCCGGGGTCAAAAAGCCGGTAAAGCGGCTGTGGATCTCGTCGCAGACCGACAAGGCGATACGCGAGGGATTTCGGAACCTAAAGGACGGCAAGGACTACCAAAACCTGTACATGGCGGCTCAGGCACGCGCTGAGGCTGACTGGCTGGTGGGTCTCAATGTGACCCGTGCGCTGACCTGCAGATTCAACGCGCAGCTCTCGGCGGGCAGGGTGCAGACGCCCACGCTGGCGCTGCTGGTGCGCCGCGAAAACGAGATACGCAGATTTGTTCCCAAGGAATACTACACGATAGAGGCCGACCTGGGCGGACTGTTTGTCACATGGACGGGCGAAAACGGCGGCAGCACGTTCAGCCGCGAAAAGGCCGAGGCGGTGAAAAACGACATCAAGGGAAAGGAGTTTCGGCTGACCTCAATGCGCCGCGCCGAAAAGCAGACAAGCGCGCCCATGCTCTACGACCTGACCGAGCTGCAGCGCGACGCCAACAAGCTCTACGGCTATTCGCCCAAACAGACGCTCAACATAATGCAGAAGCTTTACGAGCAGCACAAGGCGCTGACCTACCCGAGGACCGATTCGCGGTACCTGACCGACGATATAGTGCCGACCCTCGGCGACCGTCTGCGCGCGGTCTCAAAGGTCGAGGACGCGGCGGCGGAAATACTCAAAAAGAACCTCAGAATCAACAAGGCCTGCGTCAACAACGGCAAGGTCTCGGATCACCACGCGATCATACCCACCGAGGAGCGCGTTCCGATGATAAGCCTGTCGCAGGAGGAAAAGCGGATATACTCGCTGGTGGTAAAGCGGTTTTTGGCCTGCTTTATGCCGCCCTATAAATACATGCAGGTAAAGGCCGAGTTTAAGTGCGGCGGTCACAGCTTTAAGGCGGGCGGCCGCGAGGAGGTCTCAAAGGGCTGGAAAGCGGTGTATTCCTCCGACTATTCGTTCGACGATGACGAGGACGTGACCGAGATCCGCGTCGAGGAGCGCAAGCAGATACTGCCCAAAATGAAGGAGGGCGACAAATTTATCTGCAAAAACGTGTTTATAAAATCGGGAAAGACCCGCCCGCCCGCGAGATACACCGAGGCGACGCTGCTTTCCGCGATGGAGAACCCGTCGCGCTTCGTAAGCGACAAGAACATGAAGGAGTACTTGGGCGGAGGCTTGGGCACACCCGCCACAAGAGCCGACATAATCGAAAAGCTGTATTCCTCGTTCTATGTGGAGAAGCAGGGAAACAGCATGGCGCCCACCTCAAAGGGCATACAGCTTATCGACCTGGTGCCCGAGGACCTCAAAGAGCCGCTGCTCACCGCCAAGTGGGAGATGGAGTTGGAGCGCATCTCAAAGGGCAGGGCCGACAAAAATAAGTTTATCTCTGAAATTGAAAAATATGCATCCGATCTGGTAAAGACCGTGAAAAACAGCGAGGCGTCCTACCGCCACGACAACATGACAAAAAAGACCTGTCCCGAGTGCGGAAAATTTTTGCTCGAGGTCAACGGCAAGAAGGGCAAGATGCTGGTCTGCCAGGACAGGGAGTGCGGCTACCGCCGCTCGGTCAGCATAATCACGAACGCGCGGTGCCCCGAGTGCCACAAGAAAATGGAGCTTCGGGGTGAGGGCGACAAAAAGAGCTTTTACTGCTCCTGCGGCTACCGCGAGAAATATTCCGCCTTTAAAGAGAGGAAAAATCAGGGCGGCGCCTCAAAGCGCGATGTTCAAAATTATCTGAGGAACCAGAACAAAAAGGAGGAGGCCAACAACCCGTTCGCGGCCGCCTTCGACAAGCTGAATTTGTAATATAACAGGAAAGATGTGCCATGAGTTTTCTTGATCGGATATTGTTCTATGTCTATCCCGGCGCCTGCGCTTTCTGCGGCGCTCTTATGCCGCGCTCGAAAACCGGAGTGTATATCTGCCCCGAGTGCATGGAAAAGGTGAGGTTCTGCGCCCGCGGGAGCTGCTGCTCTATATGCGGCGCGCCGCTTGAGTTTGCCGCTGCCGAGGACGGACGGCGCGGAACGATCTGCCCGGAGTGCTTTTCCCTGCGGCGGGGAGGCGCGAGGCGGAGCTTTGACAGGATAATCGCCGCCTGCGCGTATGACAAAAATTCAAGCGGCGGCATAATAAAATACAAAAGAGGGCTGAGCCTCGGCTCCGCCTCGACCTTCGCGGGAATTATCGCCGCGAATATCAGCGGACGCCTGCCCGATATAAAGTTTGACTTTGCCGCGGCGGTCCCGCCCAGACGCGCAAGGATACGGGAGATCGGTTTTGACCAGTGCGACCTGTTGGCGCGCAGAACCGCCAAGGCGCTTGATATCCCGTATGTCAAAGGCGCGTTTAAAAGAGCGAGGGAGGGCATAAAGCAGACCGAGCTTTCGGGCGAGGAGCGGCGCGAAAATCTGTCGGGCGCGTTTGAGACGCAGCTCAGCGCGGACAGGCTCAAAGGCAAAACGATATTGGTGATAGACGACGTTAAGACAACGGGCTCGACCATGGAGGAATGCGCCCGAGTTTTAAAAGAAAAAGGCGCCGCTTATGTCTGCGGCGCCGCGATCGCGGCAACGGGCCGCGAAATAAATTAAATTTAAAACGATATCTGGGAGCTGTCGGGCAGGCTGCCGAGCACACCGTTTTCGGCCAGCGTCTCGATGACCGTTTTGGTGACGCCCGAGCGCTGCTTTAGTTCATCTTTTGACATGAACTCACCCTCGCGGGCCGCGTCGTAAACGGCTTGCGCAGCGGTGGTTCCCACACCTTGAAAAGCATTCAGAGGCGGCAGTATTTTGCCGTCTTTTTCAAGGAATTTATAGGCGTGGCTTTCGTAGAGATCGACCGGGGCGAACTCGATTCCGCGCTCGTACATTTCAAGGCACACTTCAAGTATCGTGAACAGGTTCTTTTCGTTGGCGGTGGCGCCGTTGCCCTTGACGCGTATCTTGCGCATCTCGGAGATCACGCCGTCCTTGCCCTTCGCCATTATCGCGGCGTCGAACAGGTCGGCGCGCACGGTGTAGTACGACATATAGAACTGTATTGGATAATGTACTTTGAAGTACGCTATGCGCACCGCCATCATTACATAAGCCGCGGCGTGAGCCTTGGGGAACATGTATTTGATCTTTTTGCAGGATTCTATGTACCAGTTGGGTACGTCGTGTTCGCGCATGGCCTTCTCATATTCCTTGGGCATGCCCTCTCTGGCGGCTCTGCCCTTTCGCACAAACTCCATTATCTGAAACGCCATGACCGGCTCCAGACCCTTTTGGATAAGATACACCATGATATCGTCTCTCAGTCCGATAACCTCGGAAAGGGTGGCGGTTTTGTTTCTTATCAGGTCCTGCGCGTTGTTGAGCCAAACGTCGGTGCCGTGGGACAGGCCGGATATGATAAGCAGCTCCACAAAGGTTTTCGGCATGGTGTCCACCAGCATGCCGCGCACGAAGTTGGTGCCGAATTCGGGCACTCCGAAGGTGCCCACCTTGCTGTCGATCTGCTCGGGCGTAACGCCCAGCGCTTCGGTGCCGCTGAATATACTCATGGTCTCGGGGTCGTCAAAGGGTATTTTCAGCGCGTCGACTCCGGTCAGGTCCTCAAGCATCCTGATAGTTGAGGGATCGTCGTGACCCAGTATGTCCAGCTTCAGCAGGTTGTCGTGTATCGAGTGGAAATCGAAGTGGGTGGTTATTATGTCGGAGTCCTTTTTGTCGGCAGGGTGCTGCACCGGGGTGAAATCATGGATGTCCATCGTTTTGGGGCAGACAATGATTCCGCCGGGGTGCTGTCCGGTGGTGCGCTTGACGTCGACCATTCCCCTTGATATGCGCTTGAGCTCCGCCTCGGGGGCGGTTATCTCCTTTTGCTCGTAGTATTTTCTTGCCAGCGCTATGGCGGTCTTGTCGGCAATGGTGCCGATCGTGCCCGCCTTGAAAACGTATTTCTCGCCGAACAGCTCGCCCACGTATTTGTGCGCGGTCGCCTGATACTCGCCCGAGAAATTCAGGTCAATATCGGGGACCTTGTCGCCTTCAAAGCCCAAAAACGTTTCAAACGGTATGTTCACACCGTCTTTTTTGAGGGGCGCGCCGCACTTGGGACAGGTCTTGTCGGGCATATCCATGCCCACGGCGTATTCGCCTTTTTCGTAAAACTCGCTGTATTTGCACTCGGGGCACACGTAGTGCGGGCAGAGGGCATTGACCTCGGTGATGCCCGAGAGGAATGCCGCGAACGACGAGCCTACGCTGCCTCGGCTGCCTACCAGATAGCCCGCGTCGTTGGATTTTTTAACCAGCTTTTGCGCGATTATGTACATTACCGAGTATCCGTATTTCACTATGCAGTCAAGCTCGCGGTTCATGCGCTTTTCCACGATCTCGGGCAGAACGTCGCCGTATATCTCATGGGCCTTTTTGTGGCACATTTCAAGCAGGTCCTTTTCGCTGTTGGGTATCTCTGGAGGATATGAGCCGTCGCGCACGGGCTGTATCTCCTCGATGGTGTTCGCTATTTCGATCGTGTTGTCGATAACTATTTCTTCCGCGCGCTCTCCGAGATATGAGAATTCTTCAAGCATCTCGTCGGTGGTTCGCAGATACAGCGGCGCCTGGGTCTCGGCGTCCTCGTAGCCTTGGGCGCCCTGGAGTACCCTGCGGTACATCTCGTCCTTGGGGTCCATAAAATGCACGTCGCAGGTGGCGACCGTCTTTATTCCAATGCGGTCGCCCAGCTCTACGATTTTTTTGTTTATCTTGATAAGGGCGTTTTCGTCGCTGACCTGGCCGTTTCGAAGCATAAATGCGTTGTTGCCCAGAGGCTGTATCTCAAGATAGTCGTAAAACTCCGCGATCTCGAGAAGCTCCTCGTCGGGCAGTCCCTTGATTATCGAGCGGTACAGCTCGCCCTGCTCGCAGGCGGAGCCGATCACAATTCCCTCGTGATATTTATAGAGCAGGCTTTTTGGTATGCCGGGCCTACGATAGAAGTAGTCGAGGTTTGAGCGTGAGATCAGGGTGTAAAGATTTTTGAGCCCCACATAGTTCCGCGCCAGCAGAATTATGTGGTACTTTCTCTCTTTGATCTTCGGGTCGTCTTTTTCGATTGTCGGTATGTTTTTCTCAAGTTCCGCCGCCTCTTTCCAGACGGTCATCTCCATCATTTTTATAAAGCAGTATGCCGTGGCGGTGGCGTCCGCGACAGCCCTGTGGTGGTTGTCGAGCTTAACTCCGAGCCGCTCACACACAAAGTCCAGCTTATGCACTTCCTCGTTCGGGAACAGAGTGCGCGACATTTTAAGCGTGTCCATGGTCCTGTTGGGGAAATATATTTTAAGCTGTCTCGCGGCCGCGTATATGAAGCTCATGTCAAACTTCGCGTTGTGGGCGACCATCACCGCCTCGCCGCAGAATTCCTTGAATTTTGGCAGAACTTCGGCGATTGTGGGCATGTCTTTCACCATCTCGTCGGTGATGCCCGTGATCTGCGTTATCTCGGCGGGAATGTTCCGCTCGGGGTTAATTAGCTGCGAAAAGCTGTCAACGATCAGGCCGTCTTTGATCTTCACGGCGCCTATCTCGGTTATCGCCTCATAGTCCGCCTTGAGGCCCGTGGTCTCAAGGTCAAACACAACGTATTCGCCCTTCTTCATTCGGCGTATCTTGTTCAGCTCTTTAGAGGGGATGTCGTCGATCAGATAGCCCTCCATGCCGTATATCATTTTAAAGCCCTTGTGCGCCTTGGCCGCCGCGTACGCGTCAGGGAAGCCCTGGACCACGCCGTGGTCGGTTATCGCCATCGCGGGGTGCCCCCAGTATACGGCGCGGTCGACCAGATCGCCAATCGAGGTCATGGCGTCCATCGCGCTCATCTTGGTGTGCAGGTGCAGCTCAACGCGCTTTTTGGAATAGTTGTCGGTTCTGACGGGAGGCTTTTCGAGAACCTGCGCGGAGCCTACCTTAACGACCCACGAGCGCAGAAAGTCGTCGTACTCATAATCGCCCGCCACCTTCAGCAGCGCGCCCTCGCTGACTATTTCGGTCAGAGGCTTCATTTTTTCCTCGATACCGAAGGCGCTGCAGGTGGTTGCCCACGAGTCGTCGCCGATAGAAAAACGCATGGATATGGTTTTTCTGTTGCCGCGGACGTTTTCTCTCATGTCGCAGTCGATGACCTCGCCGCTGATAACGCAGGCGCCGGTGTCCTCATTTAAATTAATAATGGACATCGGCTCTCCGTCGATTTGTTTCCCGAATTGTTTTGCCGCGGGCTTCGCGGTTTTTTTGTGCGCGGGCGGTGCTGTGGCGATTCTTTGCGCGATGCTCTGCTCCAGCTCCTCTTGACGCTTTATGTACTCATCTTTGTCGGTGTCCTCGAATTTAAGGCGCACGCTGACGTTGGCGCCCAGACCGTATGAAACATGGTCGCGCATGAAGCTGTCGTAGCCTATTTTGCGCAGCATTTCCTCGCTGCCTTTGAGCCCGCCTATCGTCAGAACGCTGTCTCTCAGCTCCGCCTCGGCGCCGCCCAAAAAGGCTTTGCCCGAGTCGTGTTCGCTTAAAAAAACCTCGGTCAGGTAGTCGAAATACTCGTCCGAAAAGCCAAGACGCGGATATTTGACAAATATGTCAAAGGCGCTGAGACAATACAGCTTTTTCGCGGTCTCGACAAAAGCGCGGGTGTCGGCCGCGGGCAGAAAATCGTTTGCGTCTTTTCCCGAAAGATAAACCGCCACCTCTCCCGCGGCGGTGTTCACATCACAGGACGCTATCGCGAATTTTTCAAGAACGCGCGCGAAGCTTTCGGCCACGCTCACCTTGTCGAAAATATCAAGAATGTTTGGTTTCATTTATATCAGATCCTTTTTATTTGTTATCGGTCATGTTTTTGATCTCGCTCAGCAGGCAGGAAATGATCTCGGCCTCGCTGATTTTTTTGATTATCTTTCCGTGTTTAAACAGCACGGCGCAGCCGTCGCCTCCCGCGATGCCGACGTCGGCGTCAGCCGCCTCACCGGGGCCGTTGACAACGCAGCCCATGACCGCCACCTTGAGCTTTTTGTCAATGTCGCTCACCGCCTCGTTTATTTTTTCGGCGATGGGGATCAGGTCGATCTTGGTCCTGGCGCAGGTGGGACAGGACACGACCTCAACATAGTCGCCGCCCATGTCCAGCGAGCGCAGTATCAGCTTTGCCGCCCATGCTTCGCGCAGAGGGTCGTCGGTCAGCGAGACGCGTATCGTGTCGCCGATGCCGTCCAGCAGCAGCGAGCCGATACCGACCGCGGATTTGACAATGCCCTGCTCGGTCGTGCCCGCCTCGGTCACGCCCAGGTGCAGCGGATACGGGAACGTCTCAGCCGCCAGCCGATACGCCGCGACCGTGGTCTTGACGCTCGACGCTTTTAGCGAAAGCACAATATCGTCAAAATCAAATTTGTTGAGGATCTCGACGTGGCGCTTGGCGCTCTCAACCATGGCCCTCGGCAGGTCGCCATCGCATTTTTCAAGCAGCCCTTTTTCCAGTGAGCCGCCGTTCACGCCGATCCTTATCGGCACGCCCGCGGCCTTCGCCGCTTTTGCCACCGCTGCGGCATTGCTTTCGCCGCCGATGTTTCCCGGATTGATCCTCACCTTGTCTATACCGCGCTCTATGCACATCAGCGCCAGGCGGTAGTCAAAATGTATGTCCGCAACCAGCGGCACCGATGTTCGGTTTTTGATTGTCTCGACCGCTTTGGCGCTCTGCTCGTCGGGCACAGAAAAGCGGACTATGTCGCAGCCCGCCTCGGCCAGTGCGTTTATCTGAGAGATAACGCGCTCGGTGTCCGAGGTGGGAACGTTTGTCATTGACTGTATCTTTATCGGCTCTCCACCGCCGATCTCGGTTGTTCCTATTTTTATTTTTTTAGTCATGGTAGTTCTCCTGAAAATTTGTGATACAAAATCATTTTATCATAACGCGGTTTTATATTCAAGGACAAATTTTTGAATTCGGCGGTGCTGTACAATTTTTTGCCTGACTAAAAATTTGGCTGGGCAAAATAAAAATCTCCCGTCGGGCGGGAGAAAAAATCATTTCAAAAACTTTAGCATAAAGCGGTTGAGGAGCGGGCGTTTGATCTTGACCGCGCCTTTGGGGCACAGCTCCTGACAGCAGAAGCATTTTATGCACGTTTTTCGGTCAATATCGGGCTTTCCGCTTTCCATGCTTATCGCTTTTGGCGGGCAGCAGCGCGCGCATTCGCCGCAGCCGACGCATTTTCCCTCGTCGATCGCGGGGCGCGACGCCAGCATTTTCACGACCAGCTTATTGAGGCGAGGCGGCAGCGACACGACTTTTAAAAGATTAAAGTCGGTCTGAGGCTTCACAAAATCGCCGAGCCCGAATGAATTCGGATCATCGCCCGTGACCTCAATGGCGTTTGGGTCAAACAGACCTCGGTTCGCGGCCTCCGATATGGTGTCAACGTCGCCGAGATCGTAGCCTATCATTTTGCAGGCGATATAGTCGAGGGCGTGCAGGTTGGCGGCGGCCATGATAACGCCCGCGTCGCGCCGTTCGCCGTTGGTGGGGCCGTCGCCCTCCATGCCCCACACTCCGTCCATGACCGCCAGAGTCGGCTTCACGGTCTCGCACAGATCAATCAGCATCGAGCAAAAGGTCTTTCGCTCGTCCAGGCGGAAGTGCAGCTCCGCCTTATATGTGCCGGGGACCGTGCCGTACAGGTTTTTGACCGCGCCGCTGTAGCTCGTCATCGAGTGGGTCTTGAGCTTGGGCAGCGAGATTATCACATCGGCGTCAAGGATAGGTTTTATGATTGGCAGCTTTTTCACGGTGGCACCGTCGGGGCATGGGACTTCCTCAAAGGCGGTGTCATAATTGATTTCCGCGCCCGTGCCATCCGCCGCCTCGAGCGCGCCGCAGGCTGAGTAGACGCTTTTGAGATACGCCGCGTTATAAGGCCCGCCCGGGCTCTCGGCGATCGTCACTTTGCCTCCGGCGCTCTCGGCCAGCTCGATCACCGCGCGCAGCACCGCGGGATGGGTGGTGACCGCCGCTTCGGGCTTTCTGCGCGACACAAAGTTCGGCTTCAGAACCACGCGGCTGCCCGGCTTCACATATTTTTCGATACCGCCGATAAGGTCCAGCGATTTTTTCACCGCCGCGTAAGAATCGGCGTAATCGGCGCATTTCACGATCGAGACTTTGTCCATGATAATTCCCCGCTTTTTTGTTTGTTTTATTTATTATATAATAAATAAATTGAGAAAACAAGGGAAAAATGTCGGTTTAGTCTATTATCATGGTTTCGATGTCTTCGCCGTCGGTGTAGGGGTCGGGGCGGTAGCCCGATCTGGTCTCGGAATCCTCATAATCATTCACGCCGCTTGCCGCCGAGGGCTCGGGGGTTATATAGTCGACTTCCTCAAACGCCACAAATTGCTTCGGGTCAAGGGGCTTATCGTCCTTCCTGATCTCAAAGTGCAGGTGCGGCTCGTCGTTCTGCTCCGAGACGGCGCTCGAGCCGATTTTGCCTAATACGTCGCCCATCTTGACTTCCGAGCCTATAGGCAGGTCTGGCACCTCTTTTAAATTGCAGTAAACGCTCTCGGTGCCGTCGTCGTTGTGGTGCAGCACCACTGTGGTGCCCAGCAGGCTGTCCTCGTACACTTTTTTCAGCGTGCCGTCCTTTATCGCGGTCACAAACGTGTCGGGCGCGGCGCCTATATCAACTCCGCAGTGGGCGCGCCAGTCGTTCATGGTCTCGGAGTATACCAGATCATCTCCGGAATAGTCCTTGATTATCCTGCCCGAAACGGGCGCCTGCGCGAGGCTCGGCACAGGCTTATCGCCGGCGTTTGTCTCGGCGGCGGGTTTAGCCGTCGGTCTCGCGGTGGGCATGGCCGCGTCGTCCTCATCGTTTTGTGGCAGGGCGTTCGCGTTGGCGGGCACAGCCGCGGCGTAGGGCGTCGGCGTCGCGAAGACCGAGCCGGTTTCGATACGTTTGTTGTCGGGTTTCGGTATCAGAGCGCTTAAAAGAGCGTAAATTCCTATGGCGGTAATCCCAAGCAAAAGGATTATGTAAAATCCTTTTCTCTTTGCCGAGATCATGATGTCCTGCTCGTCCGCTTTGGGAGGGTCGGTGATCGGCCTGCGGTTGTAGTTGTCGCCCCTCTTGTTTTTGTCGTCGTTTTCGAATCTGTCATTGTTTTTGTTGTTCATTTTATCACCTCGATGTTAAGTCTTGCCAAAGACGGGCCGAATAATACATAAAATCGGTGAAAATTTTAAAATCTTCAAGAATCAATTGTTGTTTGCCAAATCATCTCAGCCCATAAGTGTGGTTAGGTATTAAAATCAAACGGATTGTCGCAGTTTAGGGCGGAGATAGTTTGTGAACGTGTTGTTTTTATGATGCTGGTAGTTTTTGCGTTTAAGTAAAATTAGCAACGCATTTAATTCCGTTTTTATTACACAAAAATGGAGTGTCGATATAATCGTAGTGAGTTACTTTATATGTGATTTTTAAAATAATCTTTGTATTATTATTCTATATCAATTAATAAAACGTGCAGTTTAAGTTGAGCAAACGAAGTGATACAGAACAAAGCGCCGGTTAAAACAGATTGACTAATATTTTTGATTGTGGTATAATCATACTAGAAGATTAATTATTGTTTTAAATTGAGGGAAAGCAATTATGATAGAATTAATAGAATTATTAGAAAAAATTTTGAAAAATCGTGAATCTGAAATAATTGAATATAAGGAAGAAAAATTAGATATTTTTTGACAAAACTAAGGACAAAAGGAAAAATAAAGATGAATTCTACTAATAAAGTTACCGGTAGTTGGATATTAACTAACCCAAAAGATAAATAATATTTATATAATGGTTAATTAGAAAAAGCGCATATACGCGCTTTTTCTAATTTTGTTAATAACGTGATTAGCCATAAAAATTTTTTAATATAGATTTGTCTAATTTATTAAAGATATATTAAATGGTGCAAAAACAGTCGTTGGTTAAAAATCCGAAAATCGGTATTGTAAAATTTTTTCTTATATGTTATAATATCTGAATTATGATAAATAAATTCTTTTTGGGGGAATAGAAATGAGCTTATACAGTATAATACTCGCCGCGGGCGAGGGCAAGAGAATGAAGTCAAACGTGGCGAAGCCTCTCCAGCAGGCCGCCGGAAAAGCTCTGGTCGAGTGGGTGGTCGATACCGCCGAGGAGGCCGGAAGCGATGAGAACATAGTGGTTATCGGTCACAAGGCCGAGGACATGAAGGCGTATCTGGGCGACCGCGTGAAATACGCGCTGCAGAAGGAGCAGTTGGGCACGGGCCACGCCGTTATGCAGGGAATAGAGGCGCTCAAAAATATCGAGGGCACCGTTATGGTGCTCTACGGTGACGCGCCGCTGATCGAGGCGGACACCTTAAAGCGGGTGCGCGAGGACCATATAAAGAAAAAGAGAGCCGCCACGGTCATAACCGCGTATATCGACGATCCCTACGGCTACGGCAGGATAGTCCGCGAGCAGGGCGAGATCGTCAAGATAGTCGAGCAGAAGGATGCCGACGAGGACGAGCAGGAGATCAAAGAGATAAACTCGGGCATGTACTTCTTTGATATACAAAAGCTCAGAGCGGCGCTCAAGCGTATCACCAATAACAACGCTCAGGGCGAGTATTACATAACCGACGTCGTGGAGATAATGCTGGGCGACGGCGACAAGGTTGGCGCCTACGTGACCGATCTTGAGCAGATACTCGGCGTCAACGACAAGCTGCAGCTGGCGCAGGTGGGAAAGATACTGAACCGGCGCAAGGCCGTTGAGCTGATGCTGAGCGGAGTTACCATAATCGACCCCGACAAGGTACAGATAACGGCCAATGTCAAGGTTGGCAGAGACACGGTGCTGTATCCAGGCACGGTGCTTGAGGGAAAAACGGTCATCGGCGAAAACTGCGTTATCGGCTCCGACACCTCGCTCAACAACTGCGTTGTGGGCTCAAACACCACGATATTAAAGAGCGTCGCGATAGACAGCGAGATAGGCTCCGACACAAACGTGGGTCCGTTCGCGTATTTAAGACCCGGCACAAAGATCGGCTCGGACGTCAAAATAGGCGATTTTGTCGAGGTCAAGAACTCAACTATCGACGACGGAACCAAGGTGGCGCACCTTACATATATCGGAGACGCCGATGTGGGCAAGCGCGTCAACTTCGGCTGCGGCACGGTGGTCGTAAACTACGACGGCGAGAACAAGCACCGCACGATAATCGAGGACGACTGCTTTATCGGCTGCAACACCAATCTGGTGTCGCCCGTCACCGTCCGCCACGGCGCCTACACCGCCGCGGGCTCGACCATAACCGACGAGGTGCCGCCCGAGTCGCTGGCTATCGCCCGCTCAAAACAGGTGGTAAAGGAGCAGTGGACGGTCAACAGAAAAAAGTCCAAAAAATTAAAAAAGAGCAAAAAGCAGGATAAATAAGATACTTTAAATTTTATTTTAAAAAGGCAGGCATAATATGTATATGGTGGTCGGCCTGGGCAATCCGGGCAGAAAATATGTCAACACAAGGCACAATATCGGCTATGACGTGATAGACGCGTTTTGCGCCAAAAATGACATAAAGTTCAAGTCGAGCCGTTTTCAGGCCATGGTGGGAACGGGATTTTTTTGCGGCGAGAAGATCGTCGCGGTCAAGCCCACGACCTACATGAACCTGAGCGGCGAGGCGGTGGCGCCCATCGCCGACTACTATGACATTCCCGACGAAAATATAATAGTAATTTCAGACGACAAGACAATGGAGCTCGGCAAGCTGAGAACGCGCGCCTCGGGCAGCGCCGGGGGCCACAACGGCCTCAAAAGCATAATACTGTGCCTCGGCTCCGACAACTTTCCGAGAGTCAAGATCGGTATCGGTGAGGCTAAAGGCGAGACCCACGAGGAGATATGCAATTTCGTGCTGGGAAAATTCTCAAAGGAGGAAACCGAGGTCCTCACAAAGACCGCGGTGCGCGCTGTGCTGGCGGTCGAGGAGATCATAAAGTCGGGCGTTCGGGAAGCGATACAGAAATACAACGGGTAGGTTTATGAGCAGCGGATTTTATCAGATGATGGATGAGCTGGCGGATTTTGAGGAGATCATATCCGCGCTCAAATCAAAACAGAATATCAACCCAATCAACATAAGCGGTGTGTCGGATTCGCTCAGGGCACACCTTGCTTTTTGCGTGTCCGAAAAGCTTTCCGCGCCAATCGTCATGGTGGCCGAGAGCGACGCGGCGGCCGCCGAGCTGGCCGACGACCTGAAATTTTTCACGGGCGGCGGAGTTCTGCGCTTCGGCGCGTCCGATATTTTGTTCTACGACGTGGACGCGCGCAGCCGCGAGGTTCAGAAAAAGCGGCTCGAGGTGCTCGACGCGCTGTGCCGCGCCCAAGGGGATATCACATATCTGGTGACAAGCTTCGGCGCGCTTGTCTCGCCCACTCTGCCCTATGAAAGATATATCGAGAACACGGCCGAGCTTAAAGCGGGCGACGAGATCGAGCCCGAGGAGCTTTGCGAAAGGCTGACGGCGCTGGGCTATAAGCGTGAGGACATGGTCGAGGGCGCGGGGCAGTTCAGCTCCCGCGGCGGTATTCTGGATTTTTTTCCGCCCCGCGGCGATAACCCGATAAGAATCGAGTTTTTCGACACCGAGATCGACTCGATAAGAGTTTTCGACAAGGACAGCCAGCGCACCATTGAGATGATCGACTCGGCCCGCATAACTCCCGCGGCCGAGCTGGTGCTCAGCGAAAAGGAAAGAGAAACGTTGATCCGCCGTCTGTCAAGGCTTTTGAAAAACGGCGCGGACGAAAAAGCGTCGGCGACGCTCAGCCGCGACATCGAGCGGCTGAAGCAGAACATCTCGTTCCCTTCGATCGAAAAATACATTCCGTATATATATAAGGATATCCCGACGTTGATCGACTATATTCCCGACAATGCGGCGGTCTTTTGGTGCGATCCCGCCAGGATAAGCGACTTAAGCGAGAAAGAGGAGCTGCGTTTCGCGCAGGACCTGACCGATCTGGCGGAGCGCGGCATTATCCCCAAGGCGGACGCGGTCTATAAAATGCCGCTCAAAAAGGCGGTCCGCAGACTGGCGGTGCGCAAATTTATCGGAATAAGCGCGCTGCCCGGCAACTCGGCCGAGTACCGTCCCAAACGGACGTTTTCGATAAACTCAAAATCTCTGGCGGGATTCGGCGGAAAGCTTGAGCTTCTGGTCGAGAATCTCAAATATTATAAATCCGAATCATACCGCGCGGTGTTGCTGGGAGGCTCCGCGGCGAGAGCCAAAAACCTTGTGAAGCAGCTCGAAAACGAGGGCGTTTCATGCGGATATACCGAAAGGCTCGAAGCGCTCCCGCCGGGCGGCGCCGTGACGGTCTGCCCCGGAAGCATCAGCCGCGGCTTTGAGCTGCCGCTGATACGCGCGGCGGTCATATCCGACAAGGAGATTTTCGGCGGCGAGCGCAGGCGCAAAAAGCGGCGCGTCAAGATCGACGGCGAGAAGATAGACAATTTCGCCGATCTGAGCGTGGGCGATTATGTTGTCCACCGCAGCTACGGCATAGGAAAATATCTCGGCATTGAGCAGCTGAGCGTGGAGGGCGCGCGCAAGGACTATCTGAAAATACAGTATAAGGGCGGCGATAATCTCTATGTGCCCACCGACCAGACTGATATGGTGTTCAAGCACATATCCCGCGACGGCGCGAGGGTAAAGCTCAACAAGCTGGGCGGCTCCGAGTGGGCGCGCACCAAGCAGAAGGTCAAGGCCGCGGCGGCCGACATGGCCGAAGAGTTGATCGCGCTCTACGCCGAGAGGGCCAAGATACCGGGCGTCGCGTTCCCGCCCGACGACGAGTGGCAGTCCGACTTTGAGGCGCGGTTCCCCTACGAGGAGACCGACGACCAGCTGCGCAGCATAGAAGAGATGAAACAGGATATGCAAAAGCCCCACCCGATGGACAGACTGCTCTGCGGCGACGTGGGCTACGGCAAGACCGAGGTGGCGCTGCGCGGCGCGTTCAAGGCGGTGAACGCGGGCTATCAGGTGGCGTATCTGGTGCCAACGACCATACTCGCCAATCAGCACTATAACACTTTCAGGCAGCGCATGAAGGACTATCCGATAAACGTCGCCATGCTGTCGAGGTTCTGTTCGGCGGCCGAGGAGCGGCGCGTTGTCCGCGGCCTTGCGACGGGCGAGGTCGACGTGGTTATAGGCACCCACAAGCTGCTGGGAGAAAAAATCAAATTCAAAAAGCTGGGTATGCTGATAATCGACGAGGAGCAGCGCTTCGGCGTGGCTCACAAAGAAAAGATAAAGGAGATGCGCAAGGAAGTGGACGTGCTGACGTTGTCGGCCACGCCCATACCCAGAACGCTGCACATGTCGCTGACGGGTATCCGCGACATGAGCGTTATAAACGAGCCGCCCGCCGAGAGGTTCCCGGTCTCAACATATGTTATGGAATACGACGCCGATGTGGCTGTCGAGGCGATAAACAAGGAGCTTGGCAGGGGCGGCCAGGTGTACTACCTGTTCAATAATATAGATGGGATTTTTAAGATCGCCAATGATCTGGCCGAGCGGCTGCCGAACGCCAGGATCGGCGTGGCCCACGGCAGGATGAACGAGAGCGAGCTCGAGCGGATAATGATGGACGTGCAAAACGGAGATATCGACGTGCTGGTATGCACCACGATAATCGAGACCGGCCTCGATATTCCCAACGTCAACACGCTGATCGTCGAGAATGCCGACCGTCTGGGTCTCGCGCAGCTCTATCAGCTCCGAGGCAGAGTGGGGCGCTCGAACCGCGCGGCCTACGCCTATCTGACCTACCGCAAGAACAAAATGCTGACGCCCGAAGCCGAAAAGCGGCTGCTGGCCATAAAGGAGTTCACCGAGTTCGGCAGCGGATTCAAGATCGCCATGCGCGACCTTGAGATACGCGGCGCGGGCAGCCTGATCGGCGCCAGCCAGCACGGGCACATGGAGGCGGTTGGATATGAGATGTATTGCCGTCTTTTGGAAGAGGCGCGGATAGAGCTCAGCGGAGGCGAGGTGAAGCACGAGACCGAGACCCAGATAGACCTCCCCGTGACAGCGTATATTTCCGAGGATTATATCGAGAACCACAGCGGCCGCCTCGCGGCTTACAAGAGGATCGCCTCGGTAAAAACCGAGGCCGAGATGCTGGACGCCTACGACGAGATCGAGGACCGCTACGGCACCGTCCCGCCCGAGACAAATAACCTGCTGCGGGTGTCGCTCATAAAATCCGCGGCTGAGGACCTGGGCATATCCGAGATGATAGGAAATTCCGAGAAAATAACAATAAAATTCGACCCCGAAAACCCGCCTGACATGGCGCTCTGCATAAAGCTCATCGAAAGCAGGCCCGATCTTGCGCGGCTCATAAGCCCCTCAAGTCCGAAGCTTATACTGAACCTGGCTCCCGATAAAGCCGACCGGTACGGCGAGAAATACCTGACGGAGCTTGAGGAGATAATAAAATCATTGAAAGCGTAGCCGGAGCTTGAGGAGATAATAAAACAAACCATTGAAAGCAAAGCAAAAAAATTTAAAATTTGTTGTTTTTGTAAATAAATTTTAAATTTTTGTTAACATTCCAATAAGTTTTTACTACAGCTATGGAAAAACGAGAGCATATGTAGTATAATCGGGAGAAGATGGTTTTGTTTTTTGGAAAATAATATAAAGTTTAATATAAGGAGAGAAGAACATGGACAACGAAAAAAACGATGCGCTGAACGAAAAAGTTCAGCAGGTGAAGGACGACGTCACCGCGAAGATCGCCGACGCCGCTTCCGAGATCAAGGAAGAGATCGCCGAGGCTGACGCGGCCGCAAGCGAGGCTGTTTCCGAGATCGAGGACGCCGCGGCCGACAAAGCCGCAGAAGCGGGCGAAGCAGTCGAAGATATAGCGGCTGACGTCAAAAACGACATAGCCGAGGCCGCTCAAACTGTTGAGAAAAAAGCGGGCAAGAGCGTTAATCTTTCGGTTGGCGCGCTCGTCGGTATTATTGTGGGATGTCTCGCGGTCGCCGCGCTGGTTGTTTTCCTGATCATGAACTACATGCAGGGCCAGCCCAAATACGGCAAGTCCGAAGGCAAAGCGATAGCGACCGTAAACGGCGAGAAACTGACGGACGCCGATCTCGGATATTATATCTACACCGAAGCCACCAATCAGTATTATCAGGTCGAGGGCGACAACGCCGACGGCGAGCTCGAGGGCTACGACTGGGATAAGGATGTTGACGGCAGAAAGCTTTCCGATATCATCAAGGAGAACGCTTACAATAACGCCATTGGCGATATGATTACATCTCAGAAGACTTCTGAGATCCTGAGCGGCGACACTGTATGGGATGAGGAAGATGATCAGCAGATCCAGTCAACGGTTGACGGATATGTTAAGCAGTTCGGCGAGGACGGCTTTAACCTGAGAGCAAAGAGCATGGGCATCAGCTCGGTCAACGAGTATGCGAGGATCTACTCAATGGTTATGAAGTGCCAGGAGGTACAGGCCGAGATAGAGGAAGACTTCAACAGCTTTGTGCCCGAGGGCGTAAACCTTGGCGACTACACCCAGGACAACAAGGGCTCTGCGAAGCATATCTTGCTTATGGTAAACGACAACACAAATATTGATCCCGCGGCCACTCCCGACCCCGAGGCGTATGACGACGCGACAGCGGCGGCTCTTGCTCAGACGATCTCAGAGCAGGCCAAGGCGGGAGAGGATTTCGATTCGCTGATGACACAGTATAATCAGGATACCGGCGAGACCTCGTCGGGATACACCTTCGGCGAAGGCGAAATGGTGCCCGAGTTCGAAGAAGCGGCGTTCGCGCTGGCTCTCGATCAGGTATCCGATCCCGTCAAGACCGATTACGGCTATCATGTTATCAAGAGGATCGCGGGATTCTATGAGCTCCAGAACTACTGGAAGTCTCAGGCCAAGATCAGCGAGAACAAAGGCAATCTTGACAAGATATCGGTAAAAGGCATTATGGACGGCGTATATCAGTCAGGCAAGCAGCTCCAAGAGGAGCAGGAAGCGCAGCAAGCGGCTGAGTCTGATTCCGATTCTGATTCAAGTTCTGATTCGAGCTCCGATTCAAGCACCGAGGCAGAATCCGCCGCAACAGCGGCCGCAGCCGAATAATCTAAAAACCAACAACCCCGCGGCTATGCCGCGGGGTTTACAATTATGTTACAAGCGAAAAAATGCTTGACTAATATGGGCGTTGTTATGTATAATATATATTGAGGAAAAAGGGAGGATTTTGCGCTTTTGGGCGGGTCTACCAAAGAAATTTTTAAAGCTTTGCAAAAAATAAAACTATATTATATCATTACAAACAAGGGGAGATTTTACAATGAACGATATGAGCGTATTTGTAAAAGTTGCACCTGTGATTGCGCTGATCGCGGCGATCTGCGGTCTCGCATTCGCGATGTATAAGTTCTTCTGGGTTAAAGGTCAGCCCGAGGGAACGAAAGAGATGGCGAATATCGCCTCTAAGGTAAGAAAGGGCGCTATGGCGTACCTTAAAAGACAGTACAAAACGGTCGGCGTATTCTTTATAGTAATGCTGATCATCATCTGCATCATGGCGGCTTGCGGCCTGCTCACATGGTTCGTGCCCTTCGCGTTCCTGTCCGGCGGATTTTTCTCCGGCCTTTCGGGATTCATCGGCATGAAGATAGCCACATACGCCAATTCGAGAACCGCCAACGGCGCGCAGCAGGGCCTTAACAAGGGTCTTAAGATCGCGTTCTCCAGCGGCACGGTTATGGGTCTGACGGTTGTCGGCCTGGGCCTTCTGGATATCAGCGTCTGGTTCCTGATTTTAAGAGCGCTGCTCGGCAATCCCGACGAGATCATGGCGGCGATGCTCACATTCGGTATGGGCGCCAGCTCGATGGCGCTGTTCGCTCGTGTGGGCGGCGGTATCTTTACCAAGGCCGCTGACGTGGGCGCCGACCTGGTAGGTAAGGTCGAGGCGGGCATTCCCGAGGACGACCCCCGCAACCCCGCGGTTATCGCCGATAACGTTGGCGACAACGTGGGCGACGTTGCAGGAATGGGCGCCGACCTCTATGAGTCTTATGTCGGCTCGATCATCTCGACCGGCGCGCTGGCTACCGCGGCGGGTCTGGGCTATGCGGGAATCATCGTTCCCATGCTTATCGCCGCTATCGGTATCATCGCTTCTATCATAGGAACATTCTTCGTGTCGACCAAAGAGGGCGCGACGCAGAAAAACCTGCTCGGCTCGCTGAGACGCGGCACGTATATCGCGGCCATACTCTCGGCTATCGCGGCGGCTGTTCTGATATTCACTCAGCTGCCCGACAACACGGGCGTTTTCTGGGCCGTTATCTCGGGTTTGATCGCGGGCGTTCTTATCGGATTCTTCACCGAGTACTACACCTCGGATTCGTATAAGCCCACACAGAAGCTCTCCGGCTCGTCCGAGACCGGAAGCGCCACGATCATCATCGACGGTATCGCGCTGGGTATGAACTCGACGGCTATTCCCGTTATAATCGTGGGCATTTCGATTTTGATCAGCTTCTTCGCGGCGGGCGGCGGCGGATTTATCGCCACCGGCAATATGGACAGCTTTGCCATGGGCCTCTACGGAGTTGGTATCTCGGCTGTCGGCATGCTGGCGACGCTGGGTATCACTCTCGCCACCGACGCTTACGGCCCCGTTGCGGATAACGCGGGCGGAATCGCTGAGATGGCGGGCCTGGGCGAAGAGGTAAGAAACCGCACCGACGCTCTCGACTCGCTGGGCAACACCACAGCCGCGACAGGTAAGGGCTTCGCTATAGGCAGCGCCGCTCTGACGGCTCTGGCTCTGATCGTTTCCTACACCGACAAGATCGAGGCTCTGGGCGGAAACCTTCAGCTCTCGCTGACAAATCCGCCTGTTCTGATCGGACTGTTCGTGGGCGCTATGCTGCCGTTCCTGTTCAGCGCGTTCACCATGCAGGCTGTAGGCCGCGCGGCTCAGAAGATAGTTGTTGAGGTAAGACGCCAGTTCAGAGAGATCAAAGGCCTGATGGAAGGCAAGGCGGATGCGGACTATGCGACCTGCGTTGATATCTGCACGCGCTCATCGCTGAAAGAGATGATCGTTCCCGCGGCTCTGGGCATTCTGGCTCCCATCGTTGTAGGTCTGGTTCTGGGCGTTAACGGCGTGGTAGGCATGCTGGCCGGCGCTCTGGTATCGGGCTTCGCTATCGCGATCATGATGGCAAACTCGGGCGGAGCCTGGGACAACGCCAAGAAGTACATAGAGGCCGGAAACTTCGGCGGCAAGGGCAGCGAGAACCACAAGGCGGCCGTTGTCGGCGACACGGTCGGCGATCCTTTCAAGGACACCTCGGGTCCCTCGGTAAACATCCTTATCAAGCTGCTTTCGATGGTTTCGATCGTGTTCGCGGGTCTTATCGTTAAGTTCAACCTTATTGACCTGATCTCCAAATAAGAATAATTTTGCCCGGACGGTTCATTCCGCCCGGGCTTTTTATATTGACTTTTGTCAAATTATGGCATATAATTTAAATATATAGGCAAAGAGGAGGGTTAATATGGACAAGAACAACAGACCGAGAGGACGCGAAAAAAACGTGACCGGCGGCGGTATGGGCGTTCACAAGCGCGGCGAGGGACTGCATTCGGGCGGACCCGTGGGCAAGGCCGACGGCTACGCCGAGCGCGGCGGACAGGGCGGTAACGACAAGGGCCTGGCCGGCGACATTATCGGCGGTCCGGTCGGAAACGTGTTGGGCGGCCTTGTGGAGCAGGGTCTTGAGGAAGTTATCGAAAACGGCCTTAGCCAGCACTCGGCAAATCAGCAGAGCGGCCAAAACTTCGCGGGCCAGAACTTCGGCGGACAGCAGCAGGGCGGAATGTTCGGCGGCGGTCAGCGCCGCAGAGGATGCAGCCCCGGCTGCCTTATCGTTATCGCCATTGCGGCGTTTTTGCTGCTGGGCGGCGGAGGCCTG
This sequence comes from uncultured Monoglobus sp., assembly GCA_947624775.1. Classification (GTDB taxonomy): domain Bacteria; phylum Bacillota; class Clostridia; order Monoglobales; family Monoglobaceae; genus Monoglobus. The sequence goes on along the minus strand of CANQLT010000005.1, from coordinate 30,530 downwards.
ATCGGCGGCAATCTGATGGGCTACGACAACGGAATTTCGGATGATCACACGCTCTACACCAACTACTCAAACAGCGGAGCGCAGACGGGCGGTTGGTACAGCGGCTCGGCCATGAATGAGGAAAGCATAAACTACGGCGCGAACAACAGCGGCACTTACAGCGGAGGCAACACGGGATACCTCAACACCTCGGTGGCGGGCGGCGCCAGAGCCAAGCGCACCAACATAATCGGAAACGGCCAAGATACCATGACGATCATGGTCTACATGTGCGGCACCGACCTTGAGCAAAAGGGCGGCATGGCGACCTCGGACCTTCAGGAGATGGCGCGGGCGAATATCGCCGACAACGTCAATCTGATCGTGTATACCGGAGGCTGCCGGGGTTGGCGCAACAACGTGGTAAGCAGCCGCGTCAACCAGATCTATCAGATCAAAAACGGGAATCTTATCCCGCTTGTTCAGGACGCGGGCGACGACGCGATGACGAACCCGAACACGCTGACCGGATATATTCAGTGGTGCGCCAAAAACTTCCCTTCAAGCCGCAACGAGCTGATCCTGTGGGACCACGGCGGCGGCTCGATCAGCGGCTACGGCTACGACCAGAGGCATACGTCAAGCGGCTCCATGACGCTGGCGGGCATAGATCAGGCGCTCAAAAACAGCGGCGTGACCTTTGATTTTATCGGTTTCGACGCCTGCCTGATGGCGACAATGGAAAACGCGCTGATGCTCAGCCGATACGGCGATTATCTGATCGCCTCCGAGGAGACCGAACCGGGCACCGGCTGGTACTACACAAACTGGCTCAACGCCGTGTCTCAAAACACTTCGGTACCGACGACCGAAATAGGCAAGATCATATGCGACGACTTTGTTTCCGCCTCGGCGCAGAGCGCGGGCGGACAGTCAACGACCCTGTCGGTGGTGGATCTGGCCGAGATAGAGACGACCGAGGATGATTTCTCGATGTTTGCTCAGTCGATAGGCAAGCTGATACAGGACAAAAAATATAACATAGTCTCAAACGCAAGAGCCGGCGCGAAAGAGTTCGCTCGCTCAAGCGGAATAGATCAGGTCGATCTGATACATTTGGCAAAGAACTTGAACACGCCCGAGGCGGGCGCGCTTGTCAAGGTTCTGAACGGAGCCGTGAAGTACAACCGCACCTCAAGGACGATGGCGAATTCCTACGGAATTTCGATATACTTCCCGTATGACAACGTCAGAAACGTTGACTCGGTGGTAAGGACCTACAAGCAGATAGGCATGGACGAGGATTACACCCGCTGTATTCAGGAATTCGCGGGCCTTGAAGTCGGCGGCCAGTCGCTGGCGGGCGGCACCGGAAATCCGCTGGGCTCGCTTTTGGGTCCGGGCGGAGGAGGAGCAGCAGACTCCGACATGATATCCGAGATACTCGGCAGCCTTATGGGCGGCAGCGCAAGCGGCATTTCGGGGCTTGACGCCTCGAACTCGGGCTTTTTGACCGAGAGCGCGAGAGTGATCGAGGAAAACAAAAAATTCCTCGAGGACAACAGATTTGACCCCGAGGACCTTGAGTGGAAACAGAACAAAGAAGGCCAAACCGTGCTCAAGCTCCGCGAGAACCAGTGGGACATGATTGGCAGCGTTGAGCTGAATATGTTCTACGATGACGGCGAGGGATATATTGATCTGGGTCTTGATAACATATATGATTTTGACGACGACGGAAATCTTGTCGCGTCGGACGACAACACGTGGCTCGCGATAAACGGTCAGCCCGTGGCGTACTATTTCCTCGACGAGACCGAGGACGGCGACAGCTACACGATAAGAGGACGCGTGCCCGCCAAGCTGAATGGCGAGCGGGTAGACCTTATGCTGGTGTTCGACAACGAGAATCCCTACGGTTATATTCTTGGCGCGAGGACCGATTATGACGAGAGCGAAACGGGCACTGAGGCAAAGGGCCTGACCGCGCTGAATCCGGGTGACACGCTCGAATTCCTCTGCGACTATTACAGCTACGACGGCACGTACACCGACAGCTATTATCTGGGCGAGCCCATGACCGTCACCGAAAATATGCAGATAAGCAACGTCGACGTGGGCGGTGAGACCAAGCGCACCTACCGCCTGACCGACATATACAATCAGCACTACTGGACACCGGAATATTAAAAAACAGGCGCCTCGTTAAATAATGGGGCGCCTGCGCAATTATTGGCGAGCGTGATATTATTGATTTTATATTTTGTGATCGGAGATGTTTTTATGAGGGCAAAAGCGGTTTTATTGCTTTTAATTACTGTCTTGCTTATCTCCTCCGCCGCGTACGCGGAGGGGAGCGGCGGTTCTTTGGATTTTGTTCCGAGGAACGGCGGGAGATTTATCTATTCAAGCAATCCCGAAAATATTTTGGATGAGAACCTTGCCGAAAGCGGTAGCATGCTGGATAATTACAACAGCCTTGCCCCGGGAACGTACACGTATATGGCGTGGTACCACAACGGAACGAGGGGAAAAATCTACGCCGATGTTTTGTTTAACACGCTGAACCGCGCGGAGATCAGAGTTAATCGTTTGGGGCTTCAGGTCTTTCCGCGCAAAAACTCTCCGGCTTGGACGGGTATTCGGGCATATGCGGATTTTCTGGGCAGCGCCATAGAAAACCCGTTTGACGCGGATGAGAACAATCCGCCGAGATATGTTCCGAAAGCGCTTGATCTTCCTCAAACCATAACTCTCGCGGAGCCGAAGCGGTCGGTGTGGCTAAGCGATATTTACCTGTCGGCGTATGGCGAGGATTATCCTTTTATGTACGATTTTAACACTCCGATATACATAATCATGGAGTTTGAAGTCCTGAGCGGCACGCCGAGCCTCAGCACTGTCGCGTATCGCGCGGGCTCCGACAAAACCGCGTTTTTGCTTGATTCGGCGCCGTATGTTCAGGATGTTGAGGTCTCAAAAACAAGCTCCGCCTCGCCGACATGGAAGGGAATGACGGAGTCGGCGCCCGCCGTCGACGCGGAAATAAATTACGCGATCACCGAAAACGAGCCGTCGGACGCGTTTTCGCTTTCGTTTAATGTGAACGGTCCGTTCGGCTCGGCCGAGACGAGCAAGTGGCTCACCAACCTGAATCCGCAGAATGATATTTTTGCTTTTAGGATAGTTCCGGAGTCGTCCATGCCGGCGTTTGAATATAACGACGGATCTCTGTGGCGGTTTGACACGCGCAGGACATCTTTGCGCTTTCCTCCCGACGGGCTGACGGAACAGGGTTTTGAGCCCAACGGCCCGCTGCCCGATCTGTCGCTGCCGCCGGGCGATATTATACCCGACGGATATTTTCAGGGCATGAAAAAGCAGCAGATCTCGCTCAGCCAGGGAAACTACAGCGTCGTGAACACGTATAACATATCAATAACAAATAATACCGACGCGGTATGGAAAATTAATTACAGAACCGACTCGGGCTCGGGCGTCGTTGTGGGGATCGGCGCAAACGGAGAGCCGCCGACATACACCTGCGCGGGCTCGCTGGGCTTTAAGGCTTTTCCCAGATTTGTGGGGCCCACGATCGAAATATCGCCGCGTGAAACCGTGGGTGTGACGGTTTCCGTCACCTTGACCACCGGCGACAACGGCGGAATAACCAACGAGCTTTTCCTGAGCCGAAAGTATTAGGAGGCGGTGAATATGAAAAAATTTATTTCGGGTCTTATTGTTTTGATTTTGGCACTGTGTCTGCCGCCCTCGATCGGCTGTCTCGCGGCGCCGGGAGCCGAGCTGATCCGCGTATTGGAAGAGGGCGAGATATATTTGGGCGGCATTGTCAGGAATGATGTCGCGGACGTCCGTTTTACGGGCGACGGATATATTATAAAAATGAATGACGGAGAAGATTATTTCACCGCCGATTTTGCGGATATGAGAAAAGTCGATGTTTATGACGACAGCGCGAGCTTTGACAGATACAGCCGGATGGGCGGCATGGATGAGATCACGCGGGCGGGAGACGTGTATATCGCGCGCTCCGACGTTTATGACAATTACGGCAAAAGCGGCCGCGTCCTTGAGGATAAGGGATATTTGTACGTGTTAAACGATGAATTCGGATTAATTAAAAAAATAGAGTTTGATGATTATGTAAGCGAAATGTCATATGTGGACGGAATGTATTACGTTCAAACCTCGGATAGGGGCGATATTAACGCTTCAGCGGCGAAGAAAATCGAAGCGGTGTACGAATCCGCCGACCTAAGCGCTTGGACGCGCAGAGATGACCTCGAGCACGTGCCGCTGTATAACGGAAAGACTGCGCTGACACTGATCGGCGAGGATATTTATATGTTCAAAAACGGTAAGCCTCAAAGCCGCGTATCGTATGAAAGCATGAGGGCGGTTGACCGAAGCGGGCCTTATTCCGACACCGCGTCGCAGCGCATACTTAACGTGTTCGGCGATTATTTTTGCGTGGCAAACAACGACGAAAAGGATATTTACGGCGATTTGTGGATGTCGGTCGACGGCGTGTATTTCAAAGAGTTTGAATTGAATACTTTGGAGTTTATCCCCGGAACCGACGCGCTGAGCGACAAGCATGAGAGCACCTATGTTTTAAAAAGCGATATAGACAAGTATCTGCCCGATGACCCGATCTATGTTAAACTAAGCGGCGTGTTTTTGGGATTTGAGGATCCTCCTGTTATGACGGACGGCGAGGTTTGGGCCCCGGCGGAGTTTTTGATAAAAAGCGCGGGAGGTTCCGTGTCAGCGGCTGACGGCGGGTTTGCCGCTCGGGTGCCGAGAACTTACGACCAAAAAATGCGCTCGTTTGATGCGCGCGAAGAGCGTGAGATAAGTCTCAAGCCGAGCGGCAGCGTCTCCTTTTCCGAAAGGCTCGGCGTGTCGGCCGTGCCGATTAAGATGATAGGCGGCAAGCCCTACGCGCCGGTTCGTGACCTTGCGCGGAGCCTCGGCATGAGGTACATCCCGCCTGCCGCCGAACGCACCGCCGAGATAACAAAGTGGTAATAACGTAGGGATTAGTGAATATGACGGGCGGCAGATTGCCGCCCTACAGGTTTCATCACGCCGTAGGGGCGGAGAGGGGTTAACATAGGTACTAGTGGTTAGTGACTAGGGACTAGGAATGAAAATCATCGCAAGATATTCCTAGTCCCTAGATCCTATTTCCTAGTCCCTACGTTGACACCTCATCAGTCAGCTTCGCTGACAGACTTAAGGAAGCTCTTGGTCAAAATTGCAAGCAATTTTGAAAGATAGCTTTGAACCCGCAAGCAAGCTTGCTGATTATCCCCTCCTAAAAGGAAGGGGAGCCTTTAGGTGAAACGGACGACCGCAGCCGTCCGCCCTTTGGATTTAATTGGGAAGAATTAATTATTTTTTCACAAACTCATTTCGGCGGGCTCGGCCAGGGGTTTTATGCTGTCCGTATCGCTCCAGAGCATAACTTTTATGTCCACATTTTTCAGATAATCGCTAAAGAGATATACCTCGCCGAAATTATAACTTTGCTGCATATCAATAAGCGCGCCGTTTTTGTTGTATACTGCAAGGATCACTTGAGCGAACGGATCATCGCAGTCGTTTACTTTAGCCGTTACAAAATAATCCGATACCTCGGTTATCTCAACCGAAGGAGCGTTCGGGTCGGCTGTCGGTTTTGCCGTAGGCGCGGTCGTCGGTCTTTGTGTAGGCGCTGCTGTGGGATTTGGCGTTGGTTTCTGTGTAGGCGTTGGCGTCGGTTTTGGCGTCGGAGTGGGCTTTGGTGTTGGCGTGGGTGTAGGCGTCGGTGTCGGACCCTCCGGCATAGGCGAGTTATAATGAATCGTGGCTCTATTAAGAGCGCTGTTGTCACCGCCTTCCTCAGTAATCCACCCTTGATTGATTTCAATTTTTTCCCATTCATTTTTGGTGCTTGAATAATATATGTCTGAAAGCGCATCACACCAAGCAAACGCACCTTGACCAATGCTCTTTACACTGTGCGGTATCGTAATGCTGTTTAGAGAGGAGCAAAATAAAAACGTTGCTTCTTCGATTTTTGAAACCTGATTTGATATTGTTATATTTGTCAAATTATTACAATCAGAAAAAGCGATACGACCTATAACAATAATACTGTTAGGCATTTTTATGGTTGTTAAATTGTCACAGTTCGTAAATGCCCCTACGTCAATTTTGAGTACACCGTTTGGAATCGAGTAGTTTTGCTCGTCTTTATTCCGGGGATAGCATATTAGTTTTGTCTTGTCTTTTGTGAAAAGAACTCCGTTAACCGAACAAAAATTTCTATTGTTGCTGTTCACGGTTATTTCTTTAAGCGGACAGTCTCCAAATGCAAAGCTGCCGATTTCGGTTATAGTAGCGGATAATGTAATAGTTTCCACGCATGATTTTTCACTTCTAAATGATTCAATAGATGTTGTACCATCGGAAAATATAACATTTTTGCATTCATTTAGCCCCATATAATCAGTGATAGTTGTAATTCCACCGGGTATTGTAATAGTGTCAAGCGGACAGTTTAAAAATGCATTGCTGCCTATTTTTGTGATGTTATTAGGAAGAGAAATGCTTTTAAGTGATGTACAATCGGAAAAAGCTTTATCTTTGATTTCGGTTACTCCGGGAGGAATTGATATGCTTGAAATGTTTGCACAATTGGAAAATGCACTTTCTCCGATCGCTTTTAAATTGTCGGGCATTGATATACTCGAAAACTTGCAGCCGGTAAACGCTCCCTGCCCGATTTCTGTTATACTGTTTGGCAATTCTACTTCCGTCAAATACTTATTGCCGAGCCCATTGCCATACAACATATAATTACAAACATTTGTTATTCCGTTATCAATAATTAGTTTATTGATAGGATAATGGTGAGAATTATCATACCATGGAACTTTTGTAAACCAGTCATAATCTTTAATTCTGCCGCTTCCGTGAATTTCTAAGACTCCGTCGCTGTCAAGTGTCCATTTCACGTTGTCGCCCTGCGCGCCGCAGGAGCCGCTGTCTACTATCGTCGCGGCGGCTGCGGGCGTGAAGGTCAGCAGGGCGCAAAGGATTGTTAATACCAAACTTAAACATAAAATTCTTTTCATAAAAATGTACCTCCTGAAAATAAAAAGTGTGTGGTCTCAATCGGAACCACACACGAAAAATGCACGGCTCGGATTGTTACCACACAATTTTAAAACCTAAGCTCAAATCTAAAAGACAGACTAATAGGAAAGAGCGCGCATTTTTGCCTGAAAGCAAAAAACGCCTGTCAATTAGATTTATATTCGATTTTAAAATTATGTGGTGAATACAGTTTATCACATACCGAAAATATTGTCAATCAAAATTTGGATAATTTGGAAAATACGTATGTTGACGTGTGAACAAAAATTTGTGTTGTATTTTTTAAAATAGTATGCGATAATATATTCAAGCAGAAACTATAGACCCGAATATGCGCCGCAGTTTTATTCTGACAGCTCCTCATTTTGGGTGACGTTGTATAATCTGAATTATAGCGACACGGGCGAAAACCAAGCGATTGATATAGAAAAAACCGTTGATTCGGAAGAAAAACCGGCGATTGATAAAGAGAAAATCGGCGTTTCGGATAAAAAACAAGCGTTTGAAGCTCGTGTTTCCAATCTTACGGTAAATAAAAAAACAAAAGGAAAGATTAAATTATTATATCAAGAATTCGGAGAAAATAAAGTATTTGGACGCGGTGAGATCATGGAAATCACAGGCATAGCCTATAGTTCGGCGGGAGAATTGATCAAAAAACTAATATTGTCTGATTTAATTGTTAAGGTCAAAGGGCGCGGAAAAGGGAAATATAAGTTTAATATTTAAAAATACCGCAGCGCAGTTTTTGCTGCGCCGCGGCGGTTTTTGTTTGAGTTTTGTTTTTTAGCCGAGTTCGGCGAAGTATTTGATGGTTCTTACCATCTGGCTGGTGTAGGAGTTCTCGTTGTCGTACCAGGAAACAACCTGAACCTCGTAGATGCCGTCGCCTACTTCCGCAACCATTGTCTGGGTCGCGTCGAACAGCGAGCCGTACTTCATTCCGATAACGTCGGAAGATACGATCGGGTCGGTGTTGTAGCCGAAGGACTCGCTGGCGGCGGCCTTCATGGCGGCGTTGATTCCGTCAACCGTAACGTTCTCGCCCTTAACTACCGCTGTCAGGATAGTGGTCGAGCCGGTAACAACCGGAACGCGCTGCGCCGAGCCGATGAGCTTGCCGTTGAGCTCGGGGATAACCAGGCCGATAGCCTTGGCCGCGCCCGTCGAGTTGGGAACGATGTTGGCCGCGCCCGCTCTTGCGCGTCTCATGTCGCCCTTTCTGTGGGGGCCGTCCAGGATCATCTGGTCGCCTGTGTAGGCGTGGATCGTTGACATGATACCGCTCTGGATAGGAGCGTAGTCGTTGAGAGCCTTAGCCATGGGAGCCAGGCAGTTGGTTGTGCAGGAAGCGGCGGAGATGATCTTGTCGTCCGCTGTCAGCACGTCCTCGTTAACCGAGAAAACGACTGTGGGCAGGTCGTTGCCCGCGGGAGCCGAGATAACAACTTTCTTCGCGCCCGCATCGATGTGAGCCTGAGCCTTTGCCTTTGAGGTGTAAAAGCCCGTGCACTCCAGAACAACGTCAACGCCGATCTCGCCCCAGGGGAGCTTTGATGCGTCGGCTTCCTCATAGATCTTGAGGGTCTTGCCGTCTACCGTGAGAGTTCTCGCCTCGTCGTCGCACTCAACCGTGTGCAGGCCTTCGCCTATCGCGCCGCAGAATCCCTTCTGAGCCGTGTCGTACTTCAGAAGATTAGCCAGCATCGAGGGAGCCGTCAGGTCGTTGATGGCAACAACCTCATATCCGTCAGCCTCAAACATCTGTCTGAAAGCCAGACGGCCGATACGTCCAAAACCGTTAATAGCAACTTTTACCATAATAAAAGTACCTCCTAAATATAAATTAAAATTGTTTATTATTTTTCAAAAATCCGAAACGCGTTTTTCGCGCGTTTTTTGGGTTAATATTATTGTACCTTATAGCGGAAAAATATTCAAGTACTTTTTTGATATTTTTATGTCAAATATATCAAAAGTTTTGCGAAGGGATATGTTGAATTTGCTTGTGCAAACTGCACAAAACGGCGAAAATCGCGAAAAAGAAATGTTACAGAAATGTTACAGAAATATTTGTTTTATGTTACAAACAAAAATCTACAAGATGTTGATTCAAATAAAAAACAAAATCAATATCTTGTATGGCGATTTTCGGAGTGTGGCAAAAAAGCGGGAATTGTCGAAATAATTTTATGTATTTTTTGTAAATGATGATTTAACAAATTGTGAAAAAATCCCGTTTTCCCTTGATTTTCGGGGCAAAAGATGCTATAATGTAAATCAGTTTAGGGTAATCACTGATTAAATAACGCCTGCGGCTTGGCACATCGCTTGCTAGCGATAATTCCGTCATATCGCCCAAAAGCTCCTTGCCATACACAAAGTATGCCGCGTCACTTTTGAACAATCTGACGAAATTCCTGCCGGCGCAATCGACGCACCATATTTAATCAGCGCTTACCGGGGAAGTTGAGATAAATCGCGCGTTTGCCGCCAGGGCGGCAAGGAGGGCGCGAAAATATTTTGAGGTGATATTTTTATGAGAAAGTTTAAGGCGCTCGCTCTGACGGTGCTTATACTGTCTTTGCTGGTCGCCGCGTTTCCCGCGGCGGGCGTTTCGGCGAGAGAGTTTTCGGACGTTCCGATAACCGCCTCGTATTACACGGCGGTCGATAAGCTGAGCAACATCGGCGTTATCCAAGGACGCGAGGACGGAAACTTTGCTCCGGATGCTCAGACAACACGCGCCGAGTTCTGCGCATTCCTCTCGAGAGCGACGGGCTATAACGAGAATTATTATCAGGCGTCGACTACGCCGTTTACCGATGTTTCGGCCGACTACTGGGCGAACAGCTACATATCTTACTGCTACGACAGAGGTTATATAAACGGAAATCTGGACAACACCTTCGCTCCGGCCGACCCGGTCACGTATGAGCAGGTCGTAAAAATGGTTGTTTGCTCCTCGGGAGCGGGCGACGACAGTCTGAGAAGTGTTGGACCCTATTGGTATTCCGGATATCTGGCGGTGGCCGATAAGTACGGACTTCTTCATGACACGACCAAGGCGGTCGGAAAAGACGCAAACAGAGCTTTTGTGGCTCAGATGATATACAACTCGCTGAGCTTTGTAAACGGTGGCGATATCGACGACAGTGCCCCGGTAACGGACGCGGCGGATCTTTCGAACAACGCGGCGCACAGCACACCTGTTCCGCAGATCACCGAGGCGCCCGAGGAAGAAATTTTTGCGGCGACTCCTGTGCCCACGGCGGTTCCGACTGAGGCTCCAACATCTGCGCCGACCACGGCTCCCACATTGGCGCCTACACTTGCGCCTACTTTGGCGCCGACAGCAATGCCGGTTGTAACGCCTGCGTCTGCTGCGTCAAATGCGACCCCGCTGCCCACGCCGCTGCCCACAAGAGCTCCGACGCCGAAACCCACGGCGGTCCCCACACCGATACCCACGGTTGCGCCCACAGTTGCACCTACGGCGGCTCCGCAGCAGAGCGTTCCGCAGAACGTTCCGGTTTGGAACTCGGCATATCAGCCCAATAAGACTATCGTTATTGACCCCGGTCACAATTACAGCGGAGTTGACACCGGAGCGACCGGAAACGGTCTCAGAGAGCAGGATATAACCTGGTACATAGCCGACAAGGTAAAACCGTTGCTTGAGGCTCACGGATTCAATGTTGTTATGACGAGAAATTCTATCACTGACAACTGCTCGACCGTGTCGACCTCGGACAGCTTGGCCTACAGATACAATTTGGCTAATAACTTAAACGCAGCGTTGTTTATTTCGATACATTGCAACGCTGGTGGATCGCACGGAACCGAGACTTACTGTTATTACAACAGCTCGGAAGGCCGCAAGCTCGCCCAAAAAATACAGAGCTACATAATCAGCTCTGTGGGCACTGTTAACAGAGGCGTCAAGGAAGCGGGATTCGCGGTGATCAGACATACCGCAATGCCCGCGGTGCTGGTCGAGACGGCGTTTATAGACACCGCCGACGACGCGGCAAAGCTTGGCGACAGCGCGTATCAGCAGATGTACGCCGAGAGCATAGTTCACGGTATATGCGATTATATGGGCGTGGCGTATTAATTAATGAAGTGAAGGGCACATGTGATTGTGCCTCCGGATTATGGAAATGCCAAATTTATAAAGGTTGACACCTCATCCGACAGGCTGCGCCTGCCACCTTCCCCTCAAGGGGAAGGCACATATAAGGCTTCCCCTTGAGGGGAAGCTGTCGCCGAAGGCGACTGATGAGGTGTTATGTATAAGATTTCGACAGAAAAAGGGCACATGTGATTGTGCCCTTTTTAAAACAATCGAAAGGAAACAGATCATGGATAAAATCACAAAAAAGCCGGAACTGCTGGCGCCGGCGGGGAATCTCGCGAAGCTGAAAACCGCGATAACATACGGCGCCGACGCGGTGTATATAGGCGGCGAGGAGTTTTCGCTGCGCACTGCGGCGGACAATTTTACGGTCTCCGAGATCGCCGAGGGCGTCAGGTACGCCCACGAGCGCGGCAAAAAGGTGTACCTGACCGCCAATATAATTCCGCACAACAGCGATATAGCCGAGTACGGCGGTTTTTTAAAGGAGCTTGAGGGCATAGATATCGACGCGGTGATACTTTCAGACCTGGGAATGTTCGCCATGACCCGAGAGCTTATGCCTAACACCGATATCCATATAAGCACCCAGGCCAACAATGTCAATTGGAAGAGCGCTGAGATGTGGCGCGATATGGGCGCGAAACGCGTTATTCTGGCGCGGGAGATGTCTCTTGCCGAGATACGCGAGATCCGTGACCGGGTTCCCGGGCTTGAGATCGAGGTGTTTGTCCACGGCGCTATGTGCATATCTTACTCGGGGCGCTGCCTGCTCAGCAACTACATGGCGGGCCGCGACGGGAACCGGGGAGAGTGCGCCCACCCCTGCCGCTGGAAATATTTTTTGATGGAGCAGCAGAGACCGGGCGAGTACATGCCCGTGTTTGAGAACGAGCGCGGAACTTTTATATACAACTCAAAGGACCTGTGCATGTTGCCCCATGTGGACAAGCTCGTCGAGGCGGGCGTTGACAGCTTTAAGATAGAGGGCCGCGTCAAGTCGGAGTTCTATGTGGCGACCGTGGTCAAGGCATATCGAAAAGCGATCGACGATTATTTTGCCGCCGCGCCAGGAGAGTATAAATTCGACGAGCGCCTGATGGACGAGGTGAAAAAAGTCAGTCACCGCGACTACACTACCGGGTTCTTTTTCAGAAGACCGGGCGGCACCGAGCAGCACTATGAGAGCAGCTCGTATATCAGGGACTACGATATGGTCGGCGTGGTCGAAAGCTATGATAAGAAAACCGGGATGGCGAAGGTGATCCAGAAAAATCGTTTCTTTAAAGGCGATGAGGTTGAGTTCCTGCGGCCGTACGGCGATTTTTCAAAGCAGATCATAGAATATATGACCGACGCGGACGGAAACGAGATCGAGGTCGCCAACCACCCGCAGAGCGTGGTTTATATAAAAACCGAGCTCGAGCTCGAACCCGACACATTTATAAGAAAGAAGAAATAAACCGCGGTTTTTCCGCGGCCGGCGCCCTTATTTATTCTAATGTAGGAAAACATTTTTATCGCGATAATAAATTACCGCAAATTATAAAGGCGTAATGTTTGATTATCTATTGACTTTTTTCGATTAGTGTGTTAAAATTAACATTGCGGCAGTTTGTCCGTCTATGTTTTCGGACGGCCGCGAAAAAGCAATTCGGTAAAATAATTAAAATTTTTTATCTTTGGAGGGTAAAATATGAGAAACATTAAAAGACTTACCTGTCTGGTTGTCGCGTTTCTGATGATCGTGTCCTGCGGCGCGGTATTTGCGGATTTCAGCGATGTTCCCGCAACGGCTCCGTATTCGCAGGCGGTTTCGGCGCTTAGCCAGCTGGGTGTAATCAACGGTTATGAGGACGGTACGTTCAAACCCGACAACGACGTTACACGCGCCGAGTTTACGGCTATGCTCATGAGAGCAGTGGGCGCCGGAGATGTAGGCTCGACTTCGTCGTCGGATCTTCCGTTCACGGATCTTTCCGACACGGATTCGTCGATCTCCTGGGCTATTCCGAATATTAGCACGGCATACGGTAAAGGCATCATCAACGGATATCCCGAGGACAACACGTTCAGACCCAACAACAACGTTCTCTATGAGGAAGCGGTAAAGATGGTTGTCTGCGCTCTGGGCTACGGCAGCGTTGTCAACACAAATGTCGATCCCTGGTATTCCGATTATATCAATCAGGCCAGATCGCTGACGATAATCAAAACCGCTCAGAACATGGGCAACGTCGGCAGCCCCGCGAGCCGCGCCTGCATCGCTCAGATGCTCTACGACTCACTTGAGGTAAACTTGGTTGAGGGCGGAATGGTCACCAACAAGACTCTGCTTTCCGACTATCTGGGATATATCAAGAACACGGGCTATATTTCGGCCAACGACGTTACCAGCCTTGACAATCCCGATGTAACGATGCACGAGAACCAGATCCAGATTCGCGCCCGCGAGCCCGGCTCGAACGTGTATGAGGTTCACACATACGCTGTTGAGAATATAGCCGAGTTCCAGAACAAGCTGGGTTATCAGATCGACTTCTTCTATTCGAGCTCGACGGCAAACAGCGCGGTTCGCCAGCTGTTCAGCTATGAGATCAAGACCAACAACACAACTCTTGACATAGCCGCCAACATGATCGAGCCCGACGAGTCGACAAATTCGATAATCAGATACTATCCCGATCAGAACTCGCGCACGACAGGCGCTAACCTTGCTCAGGACAACATAGTTATCTATAACGGCAAGCTCTACGGTCCCAATGCCGACTCGAGCAGATTCTCGGTCGATATGCTCCCCGAGGTCGGAAACGTTTCGATGCTGGATTCCGACAACAACGGCGCGTTTGACATAATCAATATCTGGGACTACGACGTGTACTATGTAAGCAGCAAGACGAGCACAGAGCGCTCGATCACCGACAATGTTACCAGAGAGGGCGATAAAGCGAGACTCTATCTTGACGCCGACAGAGACAATATAAACATTATCAGAAAGAGCGGCGAGAAGATAGACTTCGGCTCGATCGCGACCGGCGACGTTATATGCTACGGCGCCAGCAATCCCGATAACGGCGGCGAGCTTTACGCCACAGCCGTTGTTGTATCCGACAAGGTGACCGGCACGATCACTTCTCTGATCCCCGGCGAGGATATGGTTGTCAACAACCAGGCTTATCCTTTCTCGGCGGCGGCTCCCTGGATGAGCACCGCTTATGCTCTGGGCAACACCAAGACCCTTGAGTCGCCCAAGGCGTCCGAGAGCGGCACATACGTTCTTGACATAAACGGCAATGTTTTCGCGTACAGCAATACCGGAGACACGACGGCCAACATGACATACGGCTATCTCATATCTTATGATGCCGGCAACAATATCTTCGGCTCCAGCATTGAGGACCTGCGTCTGAGAATTATGTCTCAGAACGGAACCCGCAGCGATTATTACGTAAGACGCTCGACAAGAGTTAACGGACAGTCCTACAGCAATACCAACGATTTCCTTAACGCTCTGTACGACGGAGCGGGATACCAGTACACAGGCACCGACTCATACACCGACTTGCAGCAGGTTATCAAATTTGCCGTATCGGGCAGCTATATTACCGATATGTACACGGTAACAGCCGATACCAACGTAAGCACCGGCAGCGAGATCGTGTCGAACAAGTTGTACAAGTATTCGAATCTCAATCCCTCAAGAGGCGACGTTAACCTGAAGTTTTCAAACAACAGGCTCAGCAACGGCAGCGCTAACCTGATGGTTGAGTCGGGCACGGTTGTATTCGTTGTTCCCAAGGATTCCGAGAGAAACAATCCGGATAGCTTCTCCAAGAGAAGCCGCGACTACTTCAGCGAAAACAGAACATATGCCAAGGTTGAGGCGTTTGACGTTTCTACGACCAACGCGGCGAAAGTTGTTGTCGTATACGACGGTGCGTCCGCCCAGGAAGTCGACGACAGCTCGCCGATCATGGTGATCAGCGAACTGCCCGGACAGACTGTTGACAATACGACCGGCGATTTCGTGAACGACGTTACCGGATATCAGGTTACAAGAAATTCGGGAAGCCTCAAGCAGAACGTGAGAGCGTCAAGCTCTTCAAGCAACATTATCAACTCGATGAGCATCGGCGATATCTACAGAGTCGGCGAGGATTCATACGGCTACCTGACATTTGAGAGCAAGAACCGTCTGTACCCGGCGACCAACGGTTACATCGACACCGGACTCGATTCGAGAGGCAACTGGGATTCCGCCGATTACTGCGTGATCTACGGCAGCGTTTACGCTTCGAACTCAAACGAGGGTATGGTTCTCACCACCAAGGTTGCAGGCTACGACGATGATCTTGAGACCGTGGACCAGTACACCATTCCGGCGCTCAACTTTACAGACGCCACGATCCTGAGATACGACTACAGCAGAAACAATACTTCGATAGTTGACGTTTCGGCCGACGGTCTTATCAATCTCGACACGCTCTCTACCTTCACCAACGGACAGGATCCCGCGGACGTTCTGGTATATATGTATCGGGGCGAGGTAAAGATGATGGCTATTATTCACGAGTAAAAACTTTAACGGGCCGCCGTTTGGCGGCCTGTTTTTTTGCAATGAATATTGACAAGTCAAATTCTGTGTGATAAAATTATGGTAATCTCATATAAAGGAGGCGCGTTTGCGTCTCCCGACATACAAAGGAAGGCTATAAGGGAGGTTAACATCAAATGGTAGAATTAACAGAAGGTCAAAAGCGTGAAATGTGCATCGAGCTTGCGGAGCATCTGCCCAAAATACGGGAGCTGCTCAGACTGTCGCAAAAGGCGTTCGGAGAAAGGTGCGGCATCTCAACGCCGCGAATGTCGGTTATCGAAAACAAGCATTTTGTAATGACTTGGTCGCAGCTCACATCGATTATGTTTGTTGTATTTTCCAATCAGAAAACGAAAGAGTATTTTCTCGTGAACAATCTGCTAGGCC
Organism: uncultured Monoglobus sp.; assembly: GCA_947624775.1. Taxonomy (GTDB): domain Bacteria; phylum Bacillota; class Clostridia; order Monoglobales; family Monoglobaceae; genus Monoglobus. Next base: position 14,262 of record CANQLT010000005.1, on the reverse strand, counting down.
CCGCGTTTCTGCAGTTTATCCAGCAGAAGGAGGAAAACAGCGTGCCTGATATAAATGTTGTGGTCGAGGATGTGTATGTGGACAGGTACAAAAAGCAGTTTTTTGACAAATACATAAAGGATTGGGAGTAACGAATATTTATTTTTGGCATTTTCCGGAGCGCGGAGCACGCGTTTCGGATTTGTTTTTTTGCAGTATCCGCATAAATTTTCCGACCTTTTTGGGTTTCGGGGCGCAAAATAGCAAATAATTATTAAAAACTAATGAATAATTGCCTCTTTGTTTGGGTCGGATTGACTAATCGCCGAATTTGTTGTATAATTGATTTAACTGCACGGGAGTACTGTGTCCTTTTTTACTCCCGTAAGATATAGTTAAAAATTTGATTTTATAAATAGGGGGAATAGTAATGAGAAAGTTTAGAAAGACTATGGCATTGATGCTCGCGCTCGCGATGGTTTTGACCGCGTTCGGAGCCGTAACTGTCTCTGCCGCCTCGTTCAGCGACACGCAGGGTCATTGGGCCGAGAGTGTTATTGACAAGTGGAGCGGCGCCGGAGTTGTGAACGGCTATTCGGACGGCACTTTCCATCCGGACAGCAACATCACAAGAGCGGAACTTGCCAAAGTCATTTCGACAGCAAGAAAGTACACAGCCGAGGCTGATATCAATTTCAGTGATGTGGCGGACGGCGACTGGTATGTTTCAGACCTTAAAAAGTGCGTTGCTCAGGGCGTTATAGGCGGCTATGAGGACAATACCTTCAGACCCGACAACGAGGTTACCCGCGAGGAAGCCGCGGCGATGTTCCAGAGAGCGTATCAGGTCAACTCGCACGGTCTGATCACATTCGCGGACAGCGACCAGATCTCGGCATGGGCCACCACGGCGATTTCCGCCATGGTAGGCACAGGCATCATCAACGGCTATGAGGACAACACGTTCCGTCCCGCGGCGAGCATTACCCGCGCCGAGGTCGTTAAGATTCTTGACGGCATCAGCACGGTCGGCACAGAGCCCGGCGCCACAGCGGCTCCCGGTCAGAATAGTGTAAGCTCCGGCACGGTTGTAAGCGGCGGCCTCGGCGGCAGCGGCACCGGCGGCGGATTTACAAACAGCGGATTCGGCGGCGGCGGTGGCGGCAGCACCGGCGACGGCAGCACCGGATATTCTGTAACGTTCAACGCCAACGGCGGAACATTCGATGGCGGAAAAACAACAAAGACTGTAACTATCTCGAGAAACAGCGTGATCGGCGGAGCGGAGCCCGTTCCCACCCGCACGGAAGTTTCGTCCGAGCCGGCACCCGAGCCTTCGGCGGAGCCCGATGTTACTACATATTCATTCGCGGGCTGGTACAAGTCGCAGAAGGCGGCCGATGCTCTCGACGACACCCAGAAGTGGGACATCAATGATGACAGAGTTTCGTCAAGCATGACGCTTTACGCCGGCTGGTACAAGAACGGCGACGTTACCGTTTCATTTAACTTAAACGGCGGCTATGTCACGGTTGTCAGCGGTCTTGGCGAAGAGCAGCGCTTGACAGAGATCAATTCTCAGTCATTTAAGTCCGGCGGCTATGCATCGGCTCCCGCTGAGGTTCCCACTCGCGATCACTACACGTTCACGGGCTGGCGCGCAAGTCCCACGGCGACTGCTGATTTTGATTTCGCGGGCACGCCCATAAACGTGAACACGGTATTATATGCCGGCTGGCAGGTCGACACGGACTTTGCGGACTCTGAGGTCACAATGCCCGATGTAACGATCGGCTCAACACTGAACGGAACCGTTATAGCCACACCCGCAAAGGCGATCCCCGGCGAGACGGTAAGCCTCAAGGTGATCTCGCCCGACGGCTATAAGGTAAGAGCCGTGAAATCGCTCAGCTATATTTCAAGCATTACCGGTGAAACGATAGAGATAAAAGACACGACAATGGTAAACGGCGTTGTAACGTTCACGCTGCCCGCGGGCGTTGAGGACGGAACTATGAAGCTTGAGGTATACTTCACCGCGGGCGAGGAGAGCGATGTACCTCCCGCGACGGCGGCTCCGTTCATGGAGGATCCCGACCAGGGCCCCGGTTACCAGGCGTATAAGTTCGATTATTCGCAATTTGCCGAGTATGTGGGCAATAAGCTCCCGGCGAACAAAGATTTTGACGGTCTTTCAATATCGAAGGACAGCGATATGGATCAGCCGAGCTCCAAAAAGACATTTATGGAAAGCAAAATGTCCGACGGAACCACGAGATCATACGCAAACCGTCTGAAGATAGGAACGAATGAGCTCCGCTTTAAGGTATACGGCCCCTGCGAGATCACTATCGACGCAGTTTCGGCTTCCAGTGCGGACAGAACATACGATGTTAAGGATTCAAGCGGCAAGATCTGGGTCGACGACTTTATGTGCCTCGACGGCGCCGCGCCGACGTGTATATTCGAATATACCGGAGGACCGGACACTCTGACGTTCAAGGGCAATCAGGGAATTAATATTTATGGAATCATCATGTACTATGGCGAGGACTTCGTAATGCCCACCGCCACTCCGGCTCCGACACCCGATCCGTCAGTTAAGCACAAGGTAAGCGTAGGCGAGGTTACAAACGGTTCCGTGACAACAGACGCGGAGCAGGTTCTGGATAAGGACGGAAAGCTCACCAATTATCAGCAGACTATGGGCGAAAAGGTTACCGTTTCGGTACAGCCCGACAGCGGCTATAAGGCAGTGGGCGTATACACGAGCCCGAGCCTCACGGTTACCAAAGAGAGCGACACCACTTATTCGTTCGTGATGCCTTATGAGGACGTTAAGGTTTCGGCGCGCTGCGTTGCGCAAAGCGCGGACACGCACACCGTAAGCGCGGTACAGCCCGACAACGGCACGATCACGGTAACGCCCGGAAACTCAATGATAACTGAGCCCGTAATGAACAGCACCGAGAACTTCCTGGCAAGCAGCGGTGGCGGCTGGGCTGTTTCGTATGACGGAACCGCTCCGTCCGAGACAGGCTTGACACCCACGGCCGTTGAGACAACGGATGAGGCCAAGGGCAACTCCACCAACAAGATGATGGTATCGGATAAGGAAGTTCTGTACGCGCTTGACGACGCGGTTGAAGGTCCCTTCACGCTGTCGTATGACATCTACACCAAGGGCGGAATCAACCAGTCGTTCAGAACATATATCGACAATGCTGCCGATCCGGTTGACGCGGCGACAGGCAAAGCGACGGCGGGTGGAAACGACAACGCGTTCTTCCATATGACTAATATTAAAGACAGAATTTATGTGACGGGCGACGCGGCTGACCTGACGATGACCGATAAAGCATCCAAGACCGCCACCATGCTCAGCAGAAACGAGTTTGAGGACGGCAGATGGTTCAAGGTATATATCAAGGGCAATACCAATGACGATACCGCTACGGTCGAGTATTACAGACACAGCACCAACGGAAGCTATTCCGCATCGTCCACAATGCCGAACGCGGAGATCAGCTCGGATATGGCTCCGTTTGTAACCGGCAGAAATAAGTCTGTCAAGCAGATCAGACTTGCCAAGGCGACCAGCGGAAACGTATATTATGACAATATTAAGCTGACGACATATAACGACAGCGAGTACACGGCGTATGAGGGTGAGACGTTCACGGTAACGACAAAGGCCAATATGGGTTATGAGCTGAGCCGCGTCACGGTTACCGACGCAGCCGGCAATGTTACGGAAGCCGAGCCTGTTCTCGGAAGCAACGGAAATCCCACGGGTGATTATATCGCGAAAGTTCCCGCAAGCGACGCGGTTATATCCGCGGAATTCGCTCCCGAGGCTCCGGCTGATCCTCCCGCGGAGCTCAAGGCTGTTACGACCGACCTTGAGTTCGCCATTGAAGATTATATTACGAAAGAGCAAGGCGATCCGATATATCTGATGGATAACAACGTATATCTCTCAGGAAAGCACAGCTTCAGCTCACAGATGGGCACCAGCGTTGTGGGAAGCCTTGGCGCCAAGAAGAATTGTCTCCGTCTGACCGGAACGACGGCTTACATGGCCGTAATGCCCGCGTATGACGCGGAGATCACGGTTTACTCCGAGGCCGCGGCCGGCAAGACGATAGGCATGGGAACAAGACCCGGCTCATGCGGCTTGTATATCGGTGAGGCGCAGCAGACTGTCCACACGATCACCGTAAAGGCGGGAACCTGCGTATTCATCACAGGCGTACTGCCGACAGGTTCGGGCAGCGATGTTTACGCGGCAGGTTTGACCGTAAAGCACGCCGGTTCGGCGGCTGAGGCCGCGGCAGAGCCCGAGGAGGAAGTAACGGCTGACGCCGCTGCTCCCGAGGAGACCGCCGCGGAAGAGGCTGTAGAGGAAGCCGTCGAAGAAGCCGCTGAAGAAGCGACTGAGGTATCCGAGGCTGTAGAGGCCGACGAGGACGAGACGACAGATGAGGCTCAGACCGAATAACTTAAACTAATAACGGGGTCCGGATTTTCCGGACCCTGTTTTTATATTGTAAAAATTTTGTAACAAAAACGTAACACACCCGTTTTTTAGATAAAAAAGCGGAATTGATAAGCAAAATAACAGTAACTTTACTCATAATATTGTGTTTAATTGCTGTTTGCATTGACTTTTTAGAAAAAAGGTCTTATAATGTATAGTAAGTAGCTGTGTCGGTATTTTCTGATACGGCAATGGCAACCGATAAATATTAAAACATTATAAAAATAGGGGGAATTAACATGCTTAGAAAAAAGCTGTCAGCAGTGCTCGCTCTTCTTGTATCGTTGATGCTCGCTCTGCAGGCGGGGCCCATCTATTCCTTTGCTGCGGAATCGGATGAGCAGGCTCCCGCGCAGACCGAAGCGCAGGAAGACAGCAATGTTGATGAGGAAGACGTCAGCTTTATGATTGATGCCGAAGGCAACAAGCAGGAGCTGACAGACGAAATGAGAGAGGAGATCTACTCGGGTGATTCCGAAGATTCCGGTCTCTATGCCGCCGACACGGACGCTTTCTTCGCACATGAGGACGGAGAGGTTACCGTAGCGGAAGGCGAGGAGGCGGAGCAGGGTGATCAGGACGCCGTTACGGCGGACATGAACGCGCTGGCTATCCCGGGCGAGGCTTCCGAGCTCACAGCTGATTTTGATTTGCCGATCAAGGGCAGCTTTGGCTCGACAATAACCTGGGAGTCATCAAACACCGAGGTTCTGTCGGTCGACAACGAGACGGGACATGTTACGGTCAATCGTCCCGCGTTTTCGGGTGAGCCTTCGGTTCAGGTAACTCTCACGGCCACTGTAACCATGGGCGCGGCAAGCGCCACAAAAACTTTGACGGCCAAGGTTTCAGCCGTTCAGCCCGAGGGCGACGACAAAATTGCCCAGGCTGATATTGATATGATCGACCTTCCCGCAGCCGACGCGGACGGCAACAAGTTTGACGCTTCAAGCGTTGCCGCCGGTTTCACGATGCCCGTTAAAGGCTTTTACGGTTCGGTTATTACATACGAGTCGTCGGATAACGCTTACATGAGCGTCGACAACGCGACCGGAGCCGTTTCAATCAAAAAGGCGCCTTTCAGCGGAAACGGCGCAACAGAGTTTACTCTGACAGCCACAGCCACATACAACGGCAGGACAGCCACAAAGGCGTTCCAGATCGGCATAGTTGATGAGGAGCCGGCCTCCGACGCCGAGAAGGCTCTCTACGACGTTAACAACGCCATAATCGGCGGAATAGATCCCGATAACGTTCGCCAGTCTTCGTTCTATCTTGAGGACAAGGGCACATACGGCACACTGACTTGGGAATCCGACAGCAGCGTCGTAAGCATCAAGGAGGGCGACTATGTTAATCAGGACGACGGCTCGGGCGACGGCGAGGGCAACGAGGATGAGCTTCCTCCCGAGAACCTTGGCGGATACACAGCCACAGTCACCAGACCTTCAAACGGATTTAACGCCTATGCCACACTGACGGTTACCTCAACGGTAAACGGCCAGAAAGCGAGCCGCGAGATACCGCTCACGATTATGGCGGCCGATGGCGTAAAAGCGTTCCCGTCAGCCGAGGGCTACGGCCAGTATTCGGTCGGCGGCCGCGGCGGTCAGGTTTACCACGTTACCAACCTTAACGCTTCGGGACCCGGATCGTTCCAGTACGGCGTTGAGGAAATGACGGGCGCCAGAACCATCGTTTTCGATGTCGGCGGCGTTATTGACATGACAAACTACGGCGCAAACCTTTCGCTCAAGGGCGTTAAGGGCGCAAACGTTACTATCGCGGGTCAGACAGCTCCCTATCCCGGCATCACGCTGAAGGGCTACGGTCTTGACGTAAGCTCGACCCACGACGTTATAATCAGAAACATCAGAATCAGAATAGGCGACGTTCAGCCCGACGGTCTTTACAATCAGACCGATCCGATGAGCATAGGTTCGACCACCAATCTTATCGTTGACCACTGCACATATCAGTGGGCGATCGACATGGAGTTCCGTATGGCGGGCAGAAACGTAACCTTCCAGAACATGCTGATGGGCAAGGGTCTTACGATCAACTCCACGCATGAGAAGGGCGGCCACTCATACGGCGGCGCGGTAAACGAGGGTTCATCGAGAGTTTCGTTTATCAAGACAATGCTGGGCGACAGTACTCAGCGTACACCGCGTCTGGTTGACGCCAACTGGGTAGACGCTTATAACGTTCTGCTGTTCAACTGCGGAAACGGATTTGATATTTACAACTACGAGGCTCAGAACAGAAACTCGAAATACAGCGTTCACGACAACTTTGCACGCAAGGGCAACACGATGTCAAACGCGACGCCCTACAGAATAGGCAGAGGCCGCGCGTATTCCGGCGGCGTAATCACCTATTATGCCAACAACTACACATCGGGCGGCACCGACAACGGATTCAGCGAGGTTGCGAGCGCGACGATCATCAGCAGCTCGGTTCCCTCAAAGGGTATAATGAGATTCGGACGCGACGAAGGCAGCAGCAAGGTTGCCGATCTGAGCAGCATGACCCTCGACGAGTGGGACAACGACCCCAGATCTTATGATAACGACAACAAGAACACAACGGCGGCTACCATAGCGTATATGGATTATCCGCTTCCCGCTCCCCGCGGTGATGTTATCAAGGTTGTGGGCGAGGGTCTTGACAATACGCTCGTGAGATACGCTCTCGATGAGGAAGGCCTTAGCCAGGGCATGGGCGCTACAAAGCCCGCGCGTGACCTTTACGACACCATGATCATGGCGGAAGTAAAGAGCGGAAACACAAAGGCTGTCAGTCTGACAAAGAGCCAGGTAGCTCCCTTCTTCCAGCAGCTCGAGGCGAGACTTACCGAGCCCAAGCTCGACGAGAACGGCAACACCGTTATGGTGCCCGTTGACTACACATCGCACCGCGCTGTTCAGTACGACGCGAATTCGGCTTCGGGATTCTCATACGGCGAGCCCCAGAACTATAAGACCAGCAGAAGCTGGAACATGATCCAGGGCGCGGGCCCCGCGATCAAGGGCGCGACGGGTTCGGGCAATATCCCGATCAACTGGGATACGCACACCGACGTCAACACCGAGACCAACCCCAACGCCGCCGGCCGTTATCATGCCGACTATCTCACTGACTTTGAGATAGGTGACTGGTGGGGCGAGTATTGCGGCGCGCCCGGCAAGGTGCTCAAGTACAACGTATACGATCCCGCATCGGGCAACTTCTACACAACGACCAATCCCGATACGGTCGACGAGACAAAATATGAGATAAAGAGCGTTGACCCTGCTTATCAGGAGGTAAAGAGAACCGTTGCGGACCTCATTCCCGCTCAGTGGATATATGAAAGAGACGCGAGACATGCGGATGAGGAAGGCTACAAGCCGGTTGCTCCCTTCATGCTCGACTACATGCTGACAAAGTATCCCTATCTCACAAGCTACGACAACTACAGTGATTTTATGGCGGCAAAGGCCGAGGGAACCCTCAGAGACTTTGAGTTTGTTCCCGAGTACACAACCAGACAGATCCCCTGGGACGGCATGGGCGATGGTATCCCCAACTGGTACAAAGAGTACAGAGGCTGGGATACGACAGATTATCTGGCAACAAAGGTCAACCCCGATACGGGCTACACCTATCTTGAGGAGTACATCAACTTCATGGCCGACGACGAGCCCGTTAATGTTGATTTGACTCCCGCGGTTGCTGAGAACTTCAAGATAATCCGCGGCGACAGCAGAAATCAGGATATCGCTCCCAACAGACTTGGTTATTCATCGGCTGAGATCTCTTGGAACACAGACTACAGAGCCACATGCGTTATGGATTACGGCACAGAGCCCGGCAAGTACACCAAGAGCATCGCGGTCGACTACAGCGAGGCTCCCGACGGATATCACACATATCACGCGGTTACGCTTGAGGATCTGCAGCCCGACACAAATTATTATTACAGAGTAACAACGACAGACGAGTTCGGACAGGTCACGGTATCGGAGAGCCCCGAGCAAACCTTCAAGACCGAGCCTAAGCCCGAGGGATCGGCGATAATGCCGTCAGAGCCTCAGATAGCCACCAGCGGCGTTGTTCCTTATCTGAACCAGGTAAGAATCAACTGGTCGGGCAACCCCGCGACCGATGAGGGCTACGAGATCTACTATGACACGGTTGACCACGGTCAGGATTATGACGCTTATGCCAACAAGCTGACCGGTCTCAGCATGACGACCAAAAAGCAGGTTATAACAGGTCTTGAGAACAACATCAAGTATTATATACTGGTTGTTGCAACCAACTCAAACGGTAAGACGCCTTCGAGAGTTATCGAAACAACGCCTTCGGGAGTTCTGTACGACTTCGACTTCCCCTCAATGAACGAGGAAGAAAGATTCGACTTCCTGACCAAGCGCTTCATGTACATCCTGGGCGGCCAGGTATCAATCCAGAAGGACCCCGATACCGGCGAGAACGTTCTGCAGATGCTTGACGAGACAAACTCTCACGGTGTTAACACCAACCTCACTCTTCCCGTAACGCAGGAAGACAAGATGACATACGAGGTCAAGCTCAAGGTTCTGTATCAGAAGCAGACCGACGCTTTGAACGGAATGATATTCAAGAACAGCGACGATATGACAAAGACCGGAACGACCGAGCACAACACATGGCAGCTCAACTTCTTCAAGGATCCGGACGTAAACGAGGATAAAGACTCGACCAAGACGGAGCTTTGGGATTCCGCGTTCTCGATCTATCTTGACGCTTCGTCAAGACCCAACAAGGTAACGCGTATCGATAAGGATATCGACGCGGATCGCTCGTTCCACGGCGACAGAGCCGACGGCACTATCGAGACTCCCGTTCTGAAGTTCGGCACGACCGAAATCGGAACCTATAATATAGGTACAACGGGAACGCCCAAGGAGGGCGACCTCACGATCGACAGCATACCCAACACGCCCAAGACAAAGGATGATCTGGATGTTATGGGCGAGGACGGACACGAATATGTTCTGCCGTTTGCAAGCGCGGGCGACGCGTACACATCGGAGACTGATTCTTCAATGAACAGTCTGCAGGCGACCGGCTATGCTCTATCAACATACAAGCTGACATCGCCTTTCGGAGACGCAATATTCTCCGACCAGGCCGACACCGACAAGACGCTGCACGGCCTCTGGTATTATCAGAAAGGCTCGGCTCAGTATCAGACGATCAAAGTTGTTGTTGACGCGCTCGGCAACAAGGCGGCTGTTACGATCACCGACGATTCGGGCAGAGTTATAGCGGATTATAAGCTTGGCGAGTTCAGCATTAACATCGACCCGCCGTACAATATCGGTAAGATCGAGCTCAAGTCGCGTAATGACGGATATTCATGGGTAAATATCGAGAGCATAAAGGTTTCGACAGGCGACGGCACAACCACAGTTGATCCCGCGCCCGTACAGCCCGGAGCAACCAGACCTCAGGGCGGCGGTTCCGGCGGCGGCGGTGGCGGCGGCGGAGGATTCTCCAGCACGCCTTCCGCAACAGCGACACCCGGTCCCGAAACATCGGCAGAACCCACAGCGGAACCTGTGGCGACACAGGCTCCCGTTGCAAGCGCTTACACAGACCTGGCCGGATATGAATGGGCGGCTGAGTCCATCAACGCTCTGTCGGCACTGGGTATCGTGAACGGAACGGGCGACGGCAAGTTCTCACCCGCTCAGAACGTGACAAGAGCAGAGTACACAACGATGCTTATGCGCGCGTTCGGCGAGGATACAACGGCAGCTGCTACAAGCTTCAGCGACGTCGCTGACGGCGAGTGGTACACCGTTCCTATCGGAAAGGCTGTAGCCCTCGGCGTGACAAACGGTTACGAAGACGGAAGCTTCGGCTTAAACGATAACATCACCCGCGAGGATATGATGGTTATGGCATACAGGACCACAACCGCACTCGGAATCGCGATCCCCGAAAAGATCGCATACGCAAGCTTCGCGGATCAGTCCGACATCAGCGATTACGCTGTTGAAGCGATTCAGAAGATGTATTGCGCAGAAATAATTAATGGCGTAGGCGGCGGAATGCTTGATCCCAAGGGCTATGCGGACCGCGCTCAGTCAGCTAAAATAATATACGGATTAATAAATATGGAGGGAACTGTTAATGAGTAATTTTAAAAAAGCAGTATCAATGCTGTTGGCAGTCGCCATGATTCTGAGTATGGTAAGCATGGTAGCATTCGCCGACGAAACCGATCCCACAGCTGCTCCTGCGGAAGCAGTTGAGACAGCGGCGCCCGTACCCGAGGCAACAGCCGCAAGCACAGAAGTACAAACATCAACAACAGATCAAGAAGCTGCCGACGCCGTTGTCGGCTCGGCAGCAGGAACAGCAATAGCCAACCTGCCCAACGAAGACGTTGCGTATTCTCAGGATTATAACTTCGATTACGGCCTCGGCCTGTTCGAGATGCTTCCTGACGGATATTGGCAGACCCAGCAGGTAACAAGAGCGGACTTCGCAACAGTAGTTGCCAAGATGCTCAAGGCAAACACAGCCGGTTATCCCAGATACGGCCAGAAGCCTTACAACGACGTTGACGAGACAAGCAGCACATATCCCGCTATCTGCTATTTGACAGAAGTTGGTATTCTGCAGGGCGACGGCAACACAATGTTCAGACCCAATGACCCGATCCTCGTTGAGGAAGCTTCGAAGATGATCATGTGCGCTCTGGGCTATAAGGATGCCTGCGAAGCCACAGCCGGCGGTTATCCCAACGGTTACACATCATTCGCTCTGAGAGAGGGCGTATATAATGGCCTGAGTCTCAGCTACACAAGCTCGATGACAGCCATGGAGATGTCCAAGATGGTTAGAAACGCTATGGAAGCGTACATCATGGAAACTCTGACATATGATTCGGCCGGCGGCCAGATCAAGGTTATTCAGAGCTCAAAGACTCTGCTCTCCGAGACATACAAGATGATCAGCGCGAGAGGTATTATCCAGGGCACATACTACTCATATCTCGGCAACGCTCAGGTCGAGCTGGAGAATGAGGTTGTTGTATCCGACGTTATCGCGGACGTTAACGGCGTAAAGAATGTTAACCTCGGCACAGTAACATATCAGTTTGCAGACAACATGGACCTTGAGTCTTATGTTGGATACGCTATAAACTTCTATTACATGGAGGACGTATCGGGCTACAGAAGAAATTACATCGCTTACTTCGAGCCCAGAGACAGCTACAACCTGGTATACGATATCGACGCCAAGAACATCACAAGTCTGACAAGCAGCGAGTTGTCATATGACGACGGCAACGGCAAAGTAAGAAAGTTTGACCTGACTCAGGCGGCTGTTTCCTACAACGGCGTTGCAACAACTACCAAGCTCACCGACACGCCTCTGGTTATCAATCAGGGCCATGTTAAGGTAATCAGCCACAACTCCTCAACGGTTGCCGACACGGTTATCATTGAGGAACAGTTCGACGGTCTGTTCGAGAGATATAACTCTTCAACATATCAGGTTATATTCCAGAACAACATGACAAACAAGATGGCTCCCGTATTCTTCGATGATTCTTACCACACAAGACTTACTCTGAACGGTCAGAACATTGAGCCCGAGGACCTCAAGAAGAACGATGTTCTCACATATTCCGTAAGTGACGACGGTATGTACATCACGGCTTACGTTTCAAGAGACGTTATCGAGGACGCAACGGTTGAGTCGAAGTACAACGAGGAATACGCTAACGGAACTTATGAGGTTCTGGTTATAGGCGGTCAGCCTTACTTCAAGTCGAAGTATCTTGACAAGACAATTAATCCCGGATTCGCAAGCGACTTCCAGCTGACATATGACGGCAGAATCGCAGGCACGAACGCTGCAGGATCGGGCAAGGGCAACTACGGTTACCTGATAGACTTCGGAGCATCCGAGGCTTCGTTCGATTCACGCTTCTTTGTTAAGATTCTTGACATGAACGGCACTCTCAAAGAGTACAGATCGGCCAGCAGAGTTCTGACAAACATCAAGAACGCGGGCGCCACTGAGCGTGTATCCGCTGATGACCCGATGTTCGCTCAGGTATTTGCCAATCCTCAGCTGATTACGTTCGAGCTGAACGGCAATGACGAGGTTAAGACTATCTACTACGCTCCCGATTACACAGCGTCAGTACCCGCGGAAGACCTGTTTGGTAAGTATTTCAGCGGCACATCGCCCTATGCTAATCACCTGATGCAGACCTGCGCTATCACAAACGACACCGTAATATTCAATGTTCCTTATGAGGATCGCGACCGCGACGAGGACTACTCGCTGCTGACGCTCGACGATCTGACAGAGAGCTCATACACAGTTGACATCTATGATATCTACAACGGCATTGCGAATGCTATAGTTATCAAGGACGTTAACCCCAGCAGCCTTTCGAACACAGCGGGCGTTATGCTGATAGACCAGATCATCAAGTCGTGGGATTCCGAAAACCAGAAGGAGATCACCGAGATCATGGGCTGGTCCAAGGGTGAGCAGGCGACTATCAAGATCGACGATCCGGTTGTACCCAGAACTTCGATCAGCGATATCGGCGTTAATATCCCCAGCGACGAGATTAGCTCGGTTAACGACCTGAAGCGCGGCGACGTTATTCAGTACAACACCACCGCAAACGGTTTCCTCAATTCGTTCAGACTTCTGTTCAACTACACCAACAGAATCAAGAACGGCGAGCCTTACGGCGAGTGGAACGAGGACGGCGAAGCCACAAGCTACAGAATCACATCCGGTGAGGATATCCGTGCTATCTACGGAGAGGTTACAAGCGCTTATGATTACTTCATGATCGCGACATCCAACTTCGATGATATGAAGTGGTACAGAGCTTATCCGACAGCCGACACAGAGATTTACATCTATGATCAGGTTAAGGATGAGATCAGAAAGGGCGAGGCCTTCGACATCCAGATCGGCGACAAGGTATTCGTTAAGGTAAACAACGGCGACGAGAACTACGAAATCGTTGTATATCAGTAAGATTTAAATTCAAGGCGGCAGGCGAAAGCCTGCCGCTTTTTTATGCGGATAAAAATACAATTCGCAAGAATGTATAAAATTGAACCGCATATTTTATTTTATTTTGTCACACTGTGTATTTTGATTCTATTGACAAAAGTCAAAAAAAAGAGTAAAATCAAATAGTGGGATTTTATGCTATCCCGACAGCATATAATTTATATGGTAATTGTAACGGAGATTGGATGTGATTTTTTGAAAATCGGAATACCGCGCGCCTTGCTTTTTCAGTTCTACTATCCGCTGTGGCGCTCGCTGTTTGAGCGGCTCGGCTGTGAGGTCGTTGTCTCGGACACCTCGACCAAGAACCTGGTCCAGAAAGGCATAGCGGTCACGGTTCCGGAAATTTGCTTTCCGATAAAAATATATAACGGACATGTTATCAACCTTATTGAAAAGGATGTTGACTATATTTTCTGTCCGCGGTTCGTGCATATCGAAAAGGGCTACTGGTTCTGCCCCAAGTACATCGGGCTGCCTGAGCTGGTTTGGAAAACCATACCCGAGGCCAAACTGTTGATTATCGACATAGACTGCCGCAGAGAGGACACAGCAGATTTAAAATGCTATATGCCGATAGCCAAAAAGCTGGGCGTTTCGTCCCATAAATTCAAGCAGGCGCTCAAGGGCGCTATCGCCGATTTTGA
>CANQLT010000004.1 GCA_947624775.1 uncultured Monoglobus sp. | reverse complement strand
GTGACACCAACTGCTACACCTACGGTTACACCGACTGCTACGCCAACGGTAATGCCTACGGCTACCCCGACTGTGACGCCTACAGCTACGCCAACGGTAACGCCGACTGCTGAATCCACGGCTACGCCGTTTCCGAACGGTATAATATATCTTTCCGAACCGACTTTGGATCAAAACACCGTCACCGCGCAAATTCTGAACAACAGCGAGGAAAACGCGTTGTTTATCGCCGCGGTCTACGACGGCGGAGACAATTCGATACTTAAAGATGTTAAGACAGTAAATCTAAGCAAAGGCGACAGCGGTATTCTCACACTGAATTTAAATATTTCAGACGGGGATATTGTGAAAGCGTTTCTGTGGGACGGAAACCTCAATCCCGCGTACCCCGCAAAACCTATACCGCAGCCTAATCGCTAGTCGCTGCATTGCCCACCTCCGTCAGGCTTCGCCTGACACCTCCTCCCGGGAGGAGGCAGATTCGGATAGGCGCCCCTCGGGGGAGCTGTCGCCTGTCTGCCTCGCCCCTTGGGGAGAGGTGCCCGCTTGCGGGCGGAGAGGGGTTTCCCATGCGATTCGGAACAAAAACCCCTCTCAGTCGCCTTCGGCGCCAGCTCTCCCCAAGGGGCGAGCCTTATATCAGCCGTCAAGCTAATCACTACACTAAAAACCGCGTGGTTTTTCCGCGCGGTTATATTTATATTCCTATCTTGAGTTTTGCCTTCACGAATTCGCTCAGGAGCTTTGCGCTGCCTTCGGGGCCGAGGACCGCGCTGTCGATCGAGATGTGGTAGTTCGAAACGTCGCCCCACTTGCGGTTGGTGTAGAAATTATAATAATTCGCGCGCTTTTTGTTGGTCGATTTGATCTTGTCGAGCGCCTCTTTTTCTTTGAGCTTATAAATATCCATCACGCGCTCGAGCTTATAGTCGTCGGCGGCGTGGATAAAAATATTTATCACATTCGCGCGGTCGCGCAGCACATAGTCCGAGCAGCGTCCGACGATAACGCAGGTCTCGGTGTCGGCGAGCTCCTCTATCACCTGTGACTGTATCCTGAAAACCGCGTCGGAGTTCAGTATATCGCCCGAACGGTGGTACACGTGTCTGTCGTGCTGCATACCCATGACGAGCGAATAAAGCAGGCTGTTTGTGTGCTTTTCGTCTATGCCCTCAAACAGGTCCTCCGAGAGGCCGCTGCGCTTGGCGGCCATGGCGATAAGGCCCTTGTCGTAAAATCCGATACCGAGAATCTCCGCAAGGAGCTTGCCTATCTTCATGCCGCCCGAGCCGAACTGGCGCCCGAGAGTTATAACGTATTTGCCGCTGTTTTCCGTCTTTTCTTCCATTTCGCGCACCTCCCGAATAGGTTTATATATTCTATCACATAACGCGCTTAATTTCAAAGGCAAAAAGAAAATTTGTTGTATAAAATTAGTCTGTCCGAATTGTGCAGATTTACTAATTATCGACCGTTTTTCTCTTTTTAATTTACATATGCGCGTAAAAATTTTTTATTGACAAGATTTTGAAAATGGTTTATAATGTTAAAGTTGTATAAATTCTTTAAATGTACAATCCTTACTCCCAACAGAGTTTGGGGGTCGAAGTCCAGAAGGAGGTGACAAAATGGCAGAACACATCAACAAGTACGAGACGATCATGGTCTTGGACGCGTCCCGGACCGAGGAGGAAACCGCGGCTCTGCTTGGCAAGTTCACGTCATTGATCGAAAAACACGGCGAGATTGAGAGCGTCGATGAATGGGGCAAGCGCAAGCTGGCCTATCCGATCAATTTCATGAACGAAGGCTACTACGTGTTGGTTAACTTTAAATCCGACCCCGAGTTCCCCAAGGAGCTTGAGCGTGTTTACAAGATAACCGACGGCGTTATGAGAAGCATTGTCGTAAGACGCGAGGAGGATTAATTATGATTAATAAAGCAATTATTATGGGAAGACTCACTCGTGATCCCGAGGTTCGCACAACGGGCTCGGGCAAATCGGTATGCAACTTCTCCGTCGCCGTTGACAGCGGCTACGGCGATAACAGACAGACGGAATTCATCAATTGCGTGGCGTGGCAGAGTCAGGCCGATTTTGTCGGAAGATACTTCACAAAGGGCATGATGATAATTGTTATCGGTCGTATCTCGACAAGAAGCTGGGAAGGTCAGGACGGACGCAAGAACTACTCAACAGAGATCATCGCAAGCGAGGTAAGCTTTGGAGAGTCCAAAAAATCGAGAGAGGCCAACGCGGGATATGCACCGCAGCAGAACTACGCTCCCTCGTACAATCAGGCTCCTAAGCAGCAGTACGCGCAGCCGGCACCGCAGCCGACCATGCCGAGCGATCTTGACGACGAGGATTTCACGCCGTTATCCGAGGTCGATGACGACCTTCCGTTCTAAAAATTTGTTTAAAATTTAATTTAAGGAGAATTTACAATGGCTGAAGAAAGAAGAAACGACAGACCCCGCAGACGTCCCAAGAGAAAGGTCTGCTCGTTCTGTGTTGATAAGGTTGACCATATCGACTATAAGGATGTGGCCAAGCTCAGAAGATATGTGACGGAGCGCGCCAAGATACTCCCCAGGAGAATCAGCGGCTGCTGCGCCAAGCATCAGAGACAGCTGACTGTCGCTATAAAGAGAGCGCGTCAAATTGCTCTTATGCCCTACACATCAGACTAATTCGGCAAAGGCGCCTCTATTTCGGGGCGCCTTTGTTATAGCGTTAACAATATCGGTTTCACAAGATTTTTATATTGCGGCAACATGTTATGCTTTCATATAAAAAAGTGATTAAAACAGGAGGTTAAAAATGACACAACAAAATATCTGCATTATGATTTCCATAGTCCTTTACATGATAATCGTTCTCGGTATCGGAGTATGGTTTTCAAGACGGAACAAGACAGCCGACGACTTCTATCTCGGCGGCAGAAAGCTCGGCCCGTTCGTAACGGCGATGAGCGCCGAGGCCTCGGACATGAGCAGCTATCTGCTGATGGGCGTGCCCGGATTGGCGTATCTCACGGGTCTGGCGGACGCGTCGTGGACGGCTATCGGACTTATTATCGGTACATACTTAAACTGGCTCATCGTGGCCAAAAAGCTGAGAAACTACTCAAGCTATATCGGAGCCGCGACGATACCCGCGTTCTTCTCGGAGAGATTCAAGGATAAGTCGAGAATGCTCAGCGTTATCGCGGCCATCGTTATCATCATCTTCTTCGTGCCCTACACGGCCTCGGGCTTCGCAGCCTGCGGCAAGCTTTTTAACTCGCTGTTCGGCGTGAGCTATGTGGGCGCGATGATCGTGTGCGCGGCGGTTATCATAATCTACACCATGCTGGGCGGATTTTTGGCGGCCAGCACCAGCGACTTTTTGCAGGCGATAATCATGTCGATCGCACTCATCGTCGTTCTTATCTTCGGAACGGTTCAGGCGGGAGGCCTGGGTCAGGTCATCGAAAACGCAAAGACCCTGCCCGGATATCTGAGCCTGAGAAACATTTATAATCCCGATACGAACAGCTCCGAGGTATACGGCTGGTTCCGCAGCTGCTCGATGCTGGCATGGGGCCTCGGATACTTCGGAATGCCCCATATCCTGCTCAGATTTATGGCTATCGGCGACGCGAAAAAGCTCAAGCTTTCAAGACGCGTGGCTTCGATCTGGGTGGTTATCTCCCTCGCGGTCGCGGTATTTATCGGTATAATCGGCATGGGCCTTGTTACCAACAACGTTATCGCGCCTCTGGCCGATTCCGAGCGCGTTATCATCGAGATATCAAAACTCCTGAGCGGATTCGGAATCATCCCCGCACTCGTGGCGGGCGTTATTCTGGCGGGAATCCTGGCGGCCACAATGTCCACCGCGGATTCGCAGCTGCTGGCGGCTTCCTCCTCCGTTTCTCAGAACATCGTTAAGGAAAAGCTGTTCCCCAAAATGACCGAGGAAACCACAATGGTAATCGCGAGATTCACGCTTGTGGCTATCGCTATCGTGGCGGCGATCCTCGCGAGAGACCCCGAAAGCTCGGTATTCGGAATCGTTTCGTTCGCGTGGGCGGGCTTCGGCGCCTCGTTCGGACCCGTTATGCTGACGGCCCTGTTCTGGAAGAGAACCAACAAATGGGGCGCTCTGGCCGGCATGATCGCGGGCGGCGCGATGGTATTCATCTGGAAGTACGGCATCGCGAAGCTCGGCGGACTGTTCGCAATCTACGAGCTGCTCCCCGCGTTCATCACAGGCCTGGTTGCCATCATAGTAGTAAGCCTTCTAACCAAGGCCCCCGACAAAGACGTAATCGACACCTTCGAAACAGTAACAGCAATGAAGGATTAATTAGGAAAAAACTCAGCGTCATGTTCTAAAAACGTGACGCTGTTTTTTTATTTTCACTGCGGTGCTTATCAACAAAACGATACTCTGCCGCGAATTGAAAAACGAAGGATATTCCTTCGAGGCCGTAAAAGCCGAATGGGCCAACGACGGATTTTTGGTGAGGAATCCAAAAAATGAACGGCTTTATTTTCAAACCACATGTTACGGCACAAAGGCAAGCTACATAAAACTGAATTGCGTTTGATAGTTTGTCATACAAAACATCCAAAAACATCCAAAAACATCCAAAAAACATCCATAAATCCATGTGTGTAAGACCCAGAAAAGCCCGTAAAAACGTTAGTTTCAAGAAAAAAACATCCAAACATCCATAATTTTCAAATATATATGTATATAGGAATAAAACAAAAATTTATAAGAGTATTGTTTTCATGTAAGAATGTAAGAATGTGGGAAATAGGTACTAGGGAGTAGGGGCTAGGGACTAGGCCACCCCCTCAGTCGCTCCGCGACAGCTCCCCCTCCTTCGGCAGGGGAGCCGGGCGGCCGGGGTCGTCCGCCCCTACGGCATTTTGCATACTATTATCCTAATTACTATTCGCTAATCGCTAATCCCTACGTTGGCTAATCACTACGTTCGTAGGGCGGCTTGCCCACAAGCCGCCGGCCGGATGTGGGCATCCGGCCCTACACCGGGAAAAGTATTCACTATTCACTACGTTGACACCTCATCAGTCTGCTTCGCAGACAGCTTCCCCTCAAGGGGAAGCCTCTCTTGCCTTCCCCTTGAGGGGAAGGTGGGTTTTTGCCCCTTCGGGCAAAAAGTCGGATGAGGTGTTTCTATTCGCTAGTCACTAATCGCTAATCACTACGTTAGCAGCATTAATGAAGCTCTTGGTCAAAATTGCAAGCAATTTTGAAAGATAGCTTTGAACCCGCAAGCAAGCTTGCCGATTATCCCCAAGGGGCGAGCCTTATATCATCCGCCTGTCCTAGTCTCTAGTCCCTATGTTCCAAGTCCCTACGTTTATTTTTTGAACAGCATTCTGACGGAGTTCAGGATGCAGAGCATGGCTACTCCTGTGTCGGCGAATACCGCGAGCCACATGTTTGAGTAGATGCCTGTGATGCCGAGTATCATGACCGCTATTTTTATCGCCAGCGCGAAAACAACGTTCTCTCTTGCTATGCGGGCGGTGCTTTTTGATATGGCGATCGATTCGGGAACCGCCTCGGGGTTTGAGCCCATGAACACCACGTCGGCGGCCTCGATCGCCGCGTCGGCTCCGCTGCCCATCGCGGCTCCCACGTCCGCTCCCGCCAGTACCGGCGCGTCGTTTATGCCGTCGCCCACGAACATAACGCTGCCGCTCTCGGCGCGTATCTCGCGCAGCTTGTCGAGCTTGTCGGTGGGCAAAAGCTCGGCGTAGGCCTTTTCGATACCCGTTTGGTTCGCGACCGCCTCGGCGGCTGATTGGGCGTCTCCCGTGAGCATGGCGGTCCTTATTCCGCCGCGATTCAGCTCCGCCACCGCCTTGGCCGCTCCCGATTTCACCGCGTCGGCGACCGTTACGCGGCCGACGTATTTGCCGCTCTTGGCTATATAAACCGTTGTGCCCGCCTTTGCGGGGCTTGATGTGATTTCTATACCGTTTTCGAAAAGGAGCTTATCGCTGCCGACAAGTACCTCGTCTCCGTCTATGACCGCCTTTATGCCCTTGCCCGAAATTTCCTGTACAGATTCGGGGCGGCTCGGCTCTATTCCGCGCTCGCGCGCCTCGGAAACTATGCTTATGCCTATCGGGTGGGTGGAATCCAGCTCGGCAGAGGCCGCGAGAGCCAGGATCGCCTTTTTGTCGAGCGTTCCCTCTATATCGCGCACCGCGAATCTGCCCTCGGTGACCGTTCCTGTTTTGTCCATGACGACGGCCTTTATGTTCGCCAGCTGCTCCATGACTATGCCGCCCTTAAATAATATGCCCGATTTTGACGCTCGGCCTATACCGCAGAAAAACGCCAGAGGCACGCTGAGCACCAGCGCGCAGGGGCAGCTCATTACCAGAAACGTCAGCGCGGTGTATATCCACGGGTAGAACTCCCCGCGCGTCACAAGCGGGATAACAAACGCCGTGACAAGCGCGACCGCCACAACTATGGGCGTGTATATCTCGGCGAATCTCGTGATGAAGGCGTCGATTTTCGGCTTGCTCTCGGCCGCGCTCTCGACCGATTCGAGAATGCGCGACACCATAGAATCGCGAAGCTCGCTGTCAACTCTGACCTTTATCGCGCCCGTTGTGTTGACGCAGCCCGAGATCACCTTGTCTCCCGCGGCGGCCCGCACGGGCAGCGGCTCTCCGGTAACCGCCGAGGTGTCTATCCCCGTCTCGCCCTCGACTATCGTTCCGTCCAGCGGAATCCTGTCGCCGGGGCGCACAAGAATTATGTCGCCAATCGCGGCGTTTTCGGCGGGAATTGTTTTAACATCATCGCCGCTTATCAGATTCACCGTGTCGGGGCGCATATCGGCGGCTTCCATTATCTTGCCGCGGCTGCGCTTGACCGCGATATCCTCGAACAGCTCGCCTATTCTGAAAAACAGCATAACGCCGACCGCCTCGGGATATTCGCGTATCGCGAACGCGCCCAGCGTGGCTATCGCCATCAGAAAGTTTTCGTCAAAAATCTTGCCCCTCAGGATATTTTTGCCCGCCGTCAGCAGCACTCCGCCGCCCAGCGTCAGATACGCCGCGGCGAGCAGCGCGATTTTTATCCACTGAGCCGAATCAAAGACACCCAAGGCGCCGAGAACAAGCGCGGCGACATACAGCGCGGCTCCGACGATAAGCGTTATAAGCTCGGATTTTTCGTCCTCCTCTTCCTCCTCACGCTTTTGCTCCTCGGGCGTGAAATTTATCTCGTCCTCCACCGTGCGCGCGGTCTTGAGTATGGCGGGCATCAGCCTGTCGGGATCGTCCGCCGTGACCGAAAGCCTCATCAGCGGAAACGACAGCGCCGCCGCGCTCACTCCGTCTATCTCGGATATGAGCTTTTCTATCTTCGCGCCGCAGTTGGCGCAGTCTAAATTCTCGATCTTATATTTTTTTGTGATCGCTTTTTTATGATCGTCGCTCTTCATAATTATGCCTCCCTTATATTCACTTAAACATCTGAACATCTGTTCAATTGTTATATTGATATAATACCACTGTATTATACGCTTGTCAAGGGAAAATGTTAAAATATTTTTAATTATTTTTTGATATATTGACTTTTATATAAGGCGGTGATATAATGATATTTGTAAAATTTTATGTAAAAGAAAGGAGTGGCGCGATTTTTGCGCGCCGGCTTATTATGGACAGTTATGTCGGGCTTAGCCTTGTAATTATTCTTCTTATCGCTTTTTCGGCGTTTTTTTCCGCGACCGAAACGGCCTACACATCGATCAATCGTATTCGTATAAAGAACCTCGCCAAAGATGGCAACAAAAAGGCAAAGCTTGTTGACAGGCTTTCGGACAACTACGACAGACTGCTGTCCACTATTCTGATCGGAAACAATATCGTTAACATTCTCTCTTCTTCTCTCGCGACCGTGCTGTTCACGGGCCTTTTGGGAAACGCGGGCGTCACGGTCTCGACCGTCGTTATGACGGTGCTCGTCCTTATTTTCGGCGAGATCACGCCAAAGAATGTTGCCAAGGAGAGCCCCGAAAAATTCGCGCTGGCTGTGTCAAAGCCTATCTCGTTTTTCGCGGTCATACTCACGCCGTTTAACTATCTGTTCGGGCTGTGGAAAAAGCTGATCGACAGGATAATCAAGTCGGACGACGGAGGCGGCATTACCGAGGAAGAGCTGATAACCATAGTCGACGAGGCCGAGAGCGGCGGCGAGATAGATCCCGAGGAGCGCGACCTGATAAAGAGCGCAATCGAGTTCAATGACCGCGAGGTCGAGGACATACTGACCCCGAGGATCGACGTCTGCGCCGTGGAGCTGGGCACCGACAGGAGCGAGATAATCGACACCTTTCTGGACACGGGATATTCGCGCCTGCCCGTTTTCAAGGACACTATCGACAACATAATCGGCGTTATCCACCAGAAGGATCTGTTCCACCAGATGCAGAAAGGCACGGGCGAAAAGATCGACGATATCATATCGCCCGTCAACTATATTCTGCCCTCAATGAGCGTCTCGGACCTCATAAAAACCCTGCAAAAATCCAAGAACCATTTCGCGGTGGTCGTGGACGAGTACGGCGGAACCGAGGGTATCGTGACGCTGGAGGACGTGCTCGAGGAGCTCGTTGGCGAGATCTGGGACGAGCACGACAAATTCGTTGAGAACTTCAAAAAGCTGTCGGACGGCGTGTATGAGGTGCTGGGCTCGTCCGACCTTGAGGACTTTATGGAGCTTATAGGCGAGGAGCCCGACGAGGACGACCCCAACACGGTGTCGGGCTGGGTCATGGAAAAGCTCGCCAGAATGCCCGAGCTGGGCGACCGGTTCGAACACAACGGACACAAGGTCATGGTGACGGGCATGGAAAACCGCAGGGTCGCGAAAATCAAGCTCATAATATAAGTTTTTGTTGACTTGCCGAAAAATATATATTAAAATAAACTAAAGAATATTATATAAATTTTAAATAAACGGAGGTACTAATATGATCAACAACATTCCAAAAGTTAAAATCGGCATCGTGGCCGTGAGCCGCGACTGCTTCCCCGAATCTCTGTCCGTGAGCAGACGCGAAGCGCTCGTTAAGGCTTACGCCGACAAGTATGACGCGGCGGATATTTATGAATGTCCCGTCTGCATCGTTGAGAGCGAGATACATATGCAGCAGGCGCTCGAGGATATCAAAAAGGCGGGCTGCAACGCGCTTTGCGTATATCTTGGCAACTTCGGCCCCGAGATTTCCGAGACCATGCTGGCTCAGCAGTTCGAGGGCCCGAAGATGTTCGTGGCCGCCGCCGAGGAGAGCATCGGCTGCCTCAGCGACGACAGAGGCGACGCCTACTGCGGTATGCTCAACGCCAGCTACAACCTGTATCTGAGAGGCACAAAGGCCTATATTCCCGAATATCCCGTTGGCACCGCCGAGGAATGCGCCGAGATGATACACGGATTCCTGCCGATTGCCAGAGCGGTCATCGGCCTGTCGGACCTCAAGATAATTTCGTTCGGCCCCAGACCCTTGAACTTCATGGCCTGCAACGCGCCGATTTATCAGCTGTTTAAGCTCGGCGTCGAGATAGAGGAAAATTCGGAGCTTGATTTGTTCGAATCGTTCAACAACCACGCGGGCGACGAGAGAATACCCGATGTTGTGGCCGACATGGAAAAAGAGCTGGGCGAGGGCAACATGAAGCCCGAAATACTGCCCAAGCTGGCACAGTATGAGCTGACACTGCTCGACTGGATAGAAAACCACAAGGGCTCCAAGAAATACGTGGCTGTGGCGGGCAAGTGCTGGCCCGCGTTCCAGACCCAGTTCGGATTTGTTCCCTGCTATGTGAACAGCCGTCTCACGGGCCGCGGAATCCCCGTTTCCTGCGAGGTCGACATCTACGGCTGCCTCAGCGAGTACATCGGAACCTGCGTCAGCGAGGACGCCGTGACGCTGCTTGACATCAACAACTCGGTTCCCGCCGACATGTTCAAAGAGGACATCGAGGGCAAGTTCGACTACACCCACAAGGACACGTTTATGGGATTCCATTGCGGAAACACCTGCTCGTCCAAGCTGGCGGCCTGCTCGATGAAGTACCAGAAGATAATGGCGAGAAGCCTGCCCGTTGAGGTGACAAACGGCACTCTCGAGGGCGACATCGCGCCCGGAGATATCACGTTCTTCCGCCTCCAGAGCACATCGGACGCCAAGCTGCGCGGCTATATCGCAAACG
Source organism: uncultured Monoglobus sp. (assembly GCA_947624775.1). GTDB lineage: Bacteria > Bacillota > Clostridia > Monoglobales > Monoglobaceae > Monoglobus. The sequence goes on along the minus strand of CANQLT010000004.1, from coordinate 46,430 downwards.
GCGAGGTGCTGCCCGTGGCGACGCGCTCGTTCGGCTCGATCGGCGTGTTCGCGATACCCGAGATGGGTCGCTTCTACCGCCATGTGCTTATCGAGAAAAACTATCCGCACCACGGCGCCGTGGCGTTCGGACACTTCGGCAAGGAACTGTTTGAGGTGTTCAAATATATCGGCGTTCCCGTTGAGGAGATCGGATACAATCAGCCCCAGGGCGTGAGATACCCCACAGAGAATCCTTGGGGATAATTAAGAATAAAGGCGGGCGGCAATTGCCGCCCGTTTTTTAGTTTGCCTCCTCCTGCGTTGCCCGAGGAGTTGCCCCCCTTCCACCGCTTTCGCGGTCCCCCTCCCCCACCTTACGGCAGGGGAGGCAAATATAAGGCTCCCCTTCCCTTGGGAGGGGGAGCTGTCGAGCTTTGCCCGACTGAGGGGGTGGCCCTAGTTCCTAGTACCTATTTCCTAGTCCCTACGTTAGTTGAAATCTATGGTTTGGCGCTCGATTTCGCCCCAGTCGGTTTTCTTTTTGTGGTAGCCTATCAGCGACGTCATTCTCACCCACGCCAGAATAAATCTCAGGCACGACACCTCGATCGCGCACAGGCCTATCGCCTTTAGAACATCGGTAAAGCTCAGGTGCTGGTCTATCGTGTGGATCCTGGCGAAGAACGCTGTCAGCGACAGTATTGACGAATACGCCACGTATATGCCAAGATACAAGAGCATAAACGGCACGTTCAGAAAATCAAGCAGCATCGCGACGACCATTGTGATAACGCCGAACACCTCGATATAAGGCGACAAAAGCTCGTATATTAAAAAGTACATATACGACACAAAGCTGACAAGTCCGTAGCGGGGATTTCCAAGAATACTTCTGTGGGTCATCATGCTCTGGAACAGGCCTATGTGCCACCTGCGCCTCTGCTTGCTCAGATCGCCGAGCTTTTCGGGCACCTGCGTCCAGCATATGGCGTCTGACGCGTATCTTATCCGATAGGGCATCATATTTTCGCGGCAGAACACGTGGAGCTTTACCACCAGTTCCATATCCTCGCCCATCGTGTCGGCGTCGTAGCCGCCCGCGCTTATGACCGTGCTCTTTTTGAACAGGCCGAACGCGCCCGAAATCATAATGCTGCCGTTGAATTTGTCGAACAATATTCTCGCCGCAAGAAACGAGCGGTCATACTCCAGCACCTGCATGCAGGACAGTATCTTGTTCGGCAGGCGGTATTTTATCACTCTGCCATTCTTTATTTCCGCGCCGTTGCAAGGGCGCACCGCTCCGCCCACGGCTATCACGTTGTCGTCTCGTCGCTCACATAGTCCTCGATATGCGGGCCCTTGAGCTTTGATGTGCGGTACTTGACGGTGGCCCAGCGGGTGCTGCCCAGACGCTCGTTTATCTCGGCGTCGCTGTACTGACTTGTGTCGCGCATTACGTTTAAATAATCGGGGAAATACGAATACACATGGTACGAGGCGAACATTCCCGAAATAAAATTCTCGGCGCTCGGCTTTATGTGCTCAACGTCGACCGAGGCCACCTTTTGACGCGCGAAAACTACGCTCGGCGGGTACACAAACGGGTCGGTGTTTGCCCAGTTAGCGAAGGCCACCAGTCTCTGCTGCTTGTAGCGCTCCGATTCATACTCCACCGCCTTGTCGCCAACCTCCGCGAGGAACGCCTCAAAGGGCGTCGCGTCCTCGGTGGTGCTGAAATATTTTCCGCTGTATTTTGCGCGGTCCTCGTTTTTCTGATTGGTGTAGGTGACCGTGTACTGCTCCCAGTCGACGCCCAGGATATACCCGATCACCCACGGGCTCACGTCCTTGCGGAAGCTTCCGTTTCCCTTGTTGCCGTAGCTCAGCGCAAGGCTCTTTTTGCCGTGGATAACGTCGATCATGGTGCGGCAGTCATCGGAAAAAGTCGTCATTATGTCCTCGTCGAACGCGTCCATGTGCGAGAACATGTCATAGTCGCTTATCCAGACGCCCTGCAAAAGATACAGCGGCTTGTCGTTATACTTATTGTACTCGTAAAACGCGTTGTAAAAATCATCATTGAGGATAGTATACACGCGCACGGTGTTGGCGCCCATGTCCTGAATTTCCCTGAACCATCTCAGATAGGTTTTTTTGTCTATCGCGAAATCGCTGGGCCACTCGCCGGGTATTCCGGGCTCCAGGTCCACGCCACGAATCTCAAAGGGCGCGTACTCCCCGTCTTTTTGCATATAGATATTTTTCTCGTCGGTTTTCATGAAGGTCGAAACCGCCTCATCGGGGTGAAGGTCTATGTATATTCCCAAGCGGTAATAGGCGGTGTTCCATATAAACGCCGCCACTATGAAAATACCGACGGCAATAAGATATTTTTTCACGCGGCTCCTCCTTCCGCTGCCTAAATCAAAGTCATTACGGGTTCCATCTCTTGGTGTTGGACGGATGCCCGAAGAATCTCAGCACGTCTATGTTCTCATCGAGCCACTCGCCTCTCTCGGTCAGCCAGCCCTTGAGAACGCCGACCGCCTGTTCGGGCGTGTACTGATTGCGGTTGACCACCTCCGCGCCGTCCGTTTCAAGACTCAGCATGTCGGTGTCAAACGCGTTTTTCCAGCGGTCGTAGTTTCTCGCGACAGCCGGGCCCAGCCAGGCGTTTGCCTCGTCGATGTAGCTCGTTATATTTTGGTCGCTGAGGTATGTTTTTCTGAGCTCCTTGTATCTTTCGATTACCCTTTCGCAGAATGCCTCGTCCTTAAACAGCATATTGTAATATCCGCTCTCGGCCACGAAGAATCCCGCTCGGCCGTATATATCGTTGGGGAAGTTGTTGCACGCGTTGTTAAAATCCCAAACGCACATCTTGTACTTGCCGCCGGGCTCCTTATAAAGATACGTCGAAAAGTTGCCCACGTCGGCGTTGCTCGTGAACTCGTTTATTATATAGTAGTCAATAAAGTTGTCAACGTCGATCCAGTTTTGGTAGCCGTAGTTCTCGTTGTCGTAGTCATAAGAGTATATGGATTTCTCAAACTTCGAAAAATCCAGCTCTATCTCCTTAGCGAGAGACGGGGTCAGTTTGGTCTTTCCCGGATAGCGCACGGCCACGTCGCCTCCCGTGATCTGCAGCCTCTCGCTCAGAACGTTTATGTCTCTGGTGGTCTCAAGATCCGCCTCAACAGGGCGGTCAACGCGCAGCAGATAGCCCGTGAACGTTTCGCCCTGACCGACATTTCCGAGCAGTTGACCGCGCTCACCGTGTTTTTTATATAGCCCAGCAGAAATCCGTTATACTTGACTTCCAGGACCGAGTTATACGGGTCAAGGGCGGGATAGAGCGGCAGACGCTCCGAAAATATGTCAAAATCCGCCTCACTGCCCGTGATCTCGGAATCAATAGTGACCCGAATTTTATTCTCTTTGGCGATGTAGGCCCTGCGCGAATACTCCACAACGGCCTTGGGCCGATAGCATAGCCGATTCATAAGCCCGTAGCACTCGGCCGCGAACGGCTCTTTGTATTTGAGCAGCGGACCGTAGCTCCCTTTTATAAGCTCCTCGGCGTCGTCACGACTTATCCTTAGCGAGCGCTTTTTTTGATACGCCCCCTCCTTCTGTTTCATTTCAAGCATCCCGAAGTCGGAGCTTGGGTCGTATATTCTGAGCCGTATTTTTCTGCGCAGCTCCAGGCCGTCGACTTTGCCGTAGTAATCCAAATCCGCGGGCGTGTCGAAATACAGCGAGCGTATCTTGTAACCGCGCGGCCCGTTGTGAGGGTCAAGCATCATTATTTTTTCAAGCCGCCCCCGCAGCGCGGCCTCGGCGGACGCGTTAAGCAGAAACTTTTTTTCCTGCCTCAGTACCTCGTTCAAAATCTGTTCACTCCCATACAAAAACCCCGCAAAAAACAACACTCTCCGATGCCCGCGCATTATAACAATACGCGCGCTTTACGTGTTTAAGCGGGGATGTATTAACTCTTTGCCTCAATTATTCAGTATAATGAGACTATATTGATTTGTCAAATTGACGCTTTTCTTGCAAATTGCACAATACAAGAACAGAAAATCATATTTAAATCCCTAATTTTAACGCCGAACCTCTTACAAATTTTTCTATTTGAGCACAAAAACGGCAGGCCCTATTTAAGGGCCCGCCGATTTGCTTTTTTTTGTATTATCTGACGTTTGTATACGGCTGCAGATTTCCGCTGCTCCAGAGATAGAACCTGACGTCGGTGTAGTCCTTGTCAAAGGACATATCGCTGACGATATACTCGGAATCCGACATGGGTATCTCAGCGATCTTCGCGTCGGCCAGAACGCCGTTTTCGTAGGCCGCAGCTATAAACATGGCGCCGCCCTGCTCGCCAACGTTCTTTATCGACGCCTTGACCGTCCTGCCGTCCATGGTCGGCTCGCTCACATAGAACACCTTGTCGCTCGAAAATTCCTTTTCAAGCCTCATGTTGGCGAAGTATGTGGGGTCGGCGGTCTTTACCAGACGTATCGAGCGCAGGGTCGTGTCTCTGCCCTCAATGCTGCCGATGGTCGTCTCGCCCAAAATCGTGCCGTCCTTCTTTGAGGCGGTCATTGTGATAAACCCGTCGGTTCCCGCCTTTGAGTAGTCTATCTTGGTGTCAAAGTGTACCCAGCCGCTGCCGCCTATCTGATCATACGTAATAAACGGATTGGCTCGGTCGTCAAGGGCGGGGCCCTTGTTGATCTGGTTGTTCGCGTTATTGATTATCTCGGCAAACACGTTCTCGCCGTTCTGCCAGTTGCCCGCCTTGTTCTCAAAATAAACCCTGAAGCTGCGCGCCACGTCTTTGTCAACGTACACGTCGAAATCAAAGTCCACAACTCCGTCGCTGTAGGGCTCGGCGAGCTCGCGGTACACGTTGAATGTCTCGACATAGAGGGCGGGCTCGCCGTCCTTATAAACGACGCTGTTGGTGCTGAGCGCTCCGTTCTCGGTGGAGGCGCCGTCCTGCCAGATGTCGTACTGCGAGGCGGTGCCGGGATCGACCGTGGGAGCAGGAGTTGGCGTGGGCTCGGGCGTGGGCAGGCCCGCGAAGTTGGACTTGTTGTCAAGCTTTAAATCGCTGAAGCTCGCCATCGAGTAGTACGCCTTGGGCGACGCGTCAGACTGACCCTGATGCGAGTCGATCGCGACGCCGACATACATCGTGTCAGAAAGACCCTTTATGTTCATGATATAGGGCTGTCTGATATTGTCGGTGTAGCTCTCACCGCCGTTTGAAACCGAGAACACCAGATTATCGCCGTCACGCTGGATCCTGAGATAATTCGGCAGCTCGTGCGCCTCGCCGGGCAGCCAGTTGTAACCCTTTTTGTTGCCGTCGTTATACTCGCCCAGAACATTAGCCGAGATTACGCCGCCGTCTTTGTCCTTAAAGAATATGCCTGTTTTCATATCGGTCGAGTTGGTCTCGTCGGGGTCGGTCGCCAGCGCGCCGCCCTTTGTGGTCCTTGCGACGATCCTGGGATTTCTGCCGAGCTTTATCCAGCCGTCCACCAGAGCCGCCGATACCGAGTTGGCGTCCAGAGTATTGCGAACCATAAGACCCATAACAGGGCCGTTCTCGTTGCCCATCATATCTTCCATCTTGATAGAGATGTCGAAGTTGCCCGATACCTGCTTGTACATAAAGGCGCAGCTGTCGCTCTTTCCGCCTATCTTGCCGCTGCCGCCTATCGTGTAAATTCCGTTTGCATCAACCGAGGCCGCGCCGTTTCCGTATCCGGGCGAGCCGATCTTTGCCATCTGCCAGCCCTCGGGGGTGCTGCTGCCGTTCACATACACGATCGAGGTGGTGCTGCGGGTACTCTCGCCCGCGTCGTTATACGCCACGCAGGACAGATAATGCTCGCCGATGTCGAGAGATATCGCGTCGTCTATAGCCGAGGCTCCGTCGTATGTTTTTATCACATTCGGGCCGTCCCACAATTCCATTTTTGTGATCGCGGTGCCGCCCACGGGCGACGCCTGCGCCTTGTAAGCCACGGTCTGCGTGTCGTTTATAACCGTCCATCTTCCGTTGTTGACGGTCGTGTCGCCTACCTTGCTGCTGACCGAGGCGATCGCGGGAGATGTGACAACGATCTCGGGATTGGTCGGCAGCGTCGCGCTCTGCTCCGCGGTCCAATCGTTGACATACGCCTCTATCCATGTGTAGCCCGCGTTTTCGCCGTCCTTTATAATATCCTCGTCCTTCGCGGTTCCCATGTTGTTCGCGGTTTTCCAATCCGCGGGGATCTCAAACGGCTTTTCGACTTTTTCAAATCCGCTGATGCCGCCTACCTCGTCGGAGTTGTTGATTATCCTGCCCGTTCTGTTTTTCGCGTCGGCTACTATCCTGGCGTCGGTCGCGTCGCGCTTGGGCAGCGTGGCTCCGATACCGGGCAGTATCGCGTCCTTGACCTGCTCGCCCGGGATAACCTCGCTGACATTCAGGTCGGGATAAAGCTCATCGCCGAGCGAGAACGGCTCGCTCATTCTTTCGACCTGATCCGCCGCGTTATTTACGGCTTTGCCCAGCCAGTTATCGGCGGTCACGTCGGAATAGCCGTCAACATAGTTGTTCTCCATATAGAATTGGCTCATGTATGTAACGCCGTCAACCGTTTTTTTGAGGTCCTTAAAGTCATAAATCCTCGGCTTTCTGTCCTCGCGGGTGCTGGGGCCAAAGCTATAATAGTTGTTGGCGTAGTTGATCTTTGAGGGGTTGAGCACCTGGTTATGGGGAGATGTCGGCTCGCCGCCGTAGGCCGAGTTGGTAACGCCCCAGTTGTAGACCATGTTGTTTTGAATATCGGTCTTTTGCAGCACGCGGTCAAGTCTGGGCGAGCGGCTGTCGTGATGGGCGAACAGATTGCGGTAGTAGGTCGCATTGGTGCCGCCTAAAATTCCGCCGTAGCCGTGAGCGCCCTTGAAGTGGCCCGAAAGCCTCATGCTCTCGGCGGCTATCGTGTCCTGAACCGTGAGACGCTGACCCTGCTTGTAGGTGGCGTTCTCGGCGCTGCCCGCGTAGAGCGTCAGGCCCTCGTCCACGAACCAGCTTGTCGAGCAGTGGTCTATGATAACGTCCTGATTCCACTGGCCGCCGATTCCGTCATACTCGCCGCCGTTCTTGTTGGTGGGGCGCACGCGCATATAGCGTATCATAACGTTTTTCCTGCCGTTGCCTATCCTGAGATCTCCGCCCGTCAGAGTAACGCCGTCTCCGGGCGCGGTCTGGCCGAGCAGAGTGATGTTGTTTCGATTGATATAGAGCGTGTCGGGCACCTCGATAATGCCGCCCACGTCAAACACAACTATCCTGCCGACCGTTTCTGAATCGTCGCCTTCCTTAACGCTGTCGCCCACAGCGTCGGCAAGCGTTCCGGGGCCGTCGGCGTCAAGGCTCGTTACGTGGTACACCTCGACTGTGCCGCCGTTGTCCAGAGCGCCTCTTGCGCCCTTGGTGTATTTTCCTCCGCCCTCGGCGCCCGGAAAAGCGGGCAGCGGATTCGGCACCGCGGTAGGTTCGGATTCCTGCGAAGGCGCCGCGCTTTCCGCGGGGTTTTCGTCGCCCTCTGCGAAAATCGGGCAAATCGAAAATACGGAAAACGCCACGCATAATACCAGAATATAAGACAATAATTTTTTCATGATCCTCGCTCCAATCATTAATATTTTGTTCTTTAATACAAATTATAACACATTTATCCGCGCATTGCAACAAAAAGTTAAAGAAAACCGCCGGCATTGCCGACGGTTTTTGTTTGCCGTAATTTAGAACAGGCCTCTGCTCGTGTATGTAGTGTGGAGCAGCTCGTGAGCCCTGTGGGAGCCCGGCTTTTCGAGGTACTCGTTATAGAGCGTTACCATGTCGGGATTCTCGTGGCTCTTTCTGATGCCGCTGGCTCTGTCCTCGGAATAGATGGCCTTGGCGCGCTCAACGCGGAGGTCCTTATCCATCTTGTCCTTGGAGCTTACTATCGGCTGTCCGCCGCCGTTTACGCAGCCGCCGGGACACGCCATTATCTCGATAAAGTGATAGTCTGCCTTGCCGTCTCTGATGCTCTCCAGCAGCTTTCTGGCGTTGCCCAGACCGTGAGCGACCGCGACCTTGACATCCATGCCGCCCATGTTGACCGTGGCCTCTTTGATACCCTCAACGCCGCGCACACCGTGATACTCGATCTCCTCCACCGACTTGCCGCCGAGAGTGTCGGCCGCTGTTCTGAGCGCCGCTTCCATAACGCCGCCCGTAGCGCCGAATATAACGCCCGCGCCGCTGGCTCTCTCGAAGGGCTGATCGAAGTCCTCATCGGGCAGCTTGCTGAACATTATGCCCGCTTCCTTTATCATATCCGCCAGCTCACGCGTGGAGATTACCGCGTCAACGTCTCTCAGGCCGCCGCATTCCATCTCGGGTCTGCCCGCCTCAAACTTTTTGGCGACGCAGGGCATAACCGAAACCATGAAAATGCTCTTGGGGTCTATGCCGTGCTTCTCGGCGTAATAGCTCTTTACGATCGCGCCGAACATCTCGTGGGGAGACTTGCAGCTTGAAAGATTGTCGAGAAAATCGGGGAAGTTGTGCTCGCAGAACTTGACCCAGCCGGGGCTGCACGAGGTTATCATCGGCAGCTTGCCGCCGTTTTTGATCCTCTCAACAAGCTCGTTTGCCTCTTCCATTATCGTGAGGTCGGCGCCCGTGTCGGTGTCGAATACCTTGTCAAATCCCAGTCTGCGCAGCGCCGCGGCCATTTTGCCCGTAACCGCCGTTCCCATAGGATAGCCGAATTCCTCGCCCAAAGCGGCTCTCACCGCGGGCGCGGTCTGCACGATAACGACCTTGCTGTCGTCCGCTATGGCGTCCCAAACCTCTTTGGTGTTGTTCTTTTCTCTCAGCGCGCCCGTGGGACATGAGATTATGCACTGTCCGCAGTTCACGCAGGATGTGTCCGCAAGGCTCATGTCAAAGGCCGAGCCGACCTTGGTCCTGAAGCCGCGCTCCATCGTGTCGATTACCGAAACGGTCTGAACGTTTTTGCACATATTGACACAGCGGCGGCAGAGCACGCACTTGTTGTTGTCGCGAACGATCGAGGGCGAAACCTCGTCTATGTCATAGGTGTTCATCTCACCCTCAAACGGGATGTTCTCAACGCCCAGATCATCGGCCAGAGCCTGTAGCTCGCACTTCTGGTTCCTCGGGCAGCTGAGACATTTTCTGTCGTGGTCGGACAGCAAGAGTTCGAGGGTCACTCTTCTCTGGTCCCTTACCTTCTTTGTGTTCGTCAGCACCTCAAGACCCTCGGACACGGGATAAACGCAGGAGGCCTGCAGCGCTCTCGCGCCCTTTATCTCAACGATGCACATTCTGCACGCGCCCGTCTTGCTGACGTCCTTCAGGTAGCACAGGGTGGGGATATCAATTCCGTTTTCCCTTGACGCCTCCAAAATCGTATAATTCTCGGGAACAGAAATTTCCGTTCCGTTTATTTTCATGTTAACCATATTAATTTTTTCAGACATCTCTATTCCCTCCTTACTGCTTGCTGATAGCCTTAAAGGGGCACTTATCCATGCAAGCGCCGCACTTTACGCACTTATCGGTGTCGATCGTGAACGGACTCTTGACCTGACCCGAAATCGCGCCCACAGGACATTGCTTGGCGCACAGGCTGCAGCCGCGGCACTTGTCGGGGTCGATCGTGAACTTCAAAAGTCCCTTGCAGACATGAGCGGGACACGTTTTGTCCTTTATATGCGCCTCGTACTCGTTTCTGAAATACTTTAATGTGGACAGAACGGGGTTCGGCGCCGTCTGACCCAGACCGCAAAGCGAGCCCGCCTTGATGGCGTTAGCCAGCTCCTCGAGACGGTCAAGATCCTCCATGGTGCCCTTGCCCTCGGTTATTTTTGTCAGTATCTCAAGCAGGCGCTTTGTGCCGATTCGACATGGCGTGCACTTTCCGCAGGACTCGTCTACCGTGAACTCCAAAAAGAACTTGGCGATGTCGACCATGCAGTTGTCCTCGTCCATAACGATCAGACCGCCCGAACCCATCATTGAGCCGATGGCCGTCAGCGAATCGTAGTCGATAGGCGTGTCTATAAGCTCCGCTGGGATACATCCGCCCGAGGGGCCGCCCGTCTGAGCCGCCTTGAACTTCTTGCCGTTCGGGATACCGCCGCCGATGTCCTCGATTATCTCGCGCATGGTGGTGCCCATGGGAACCTCGACAAGACCCGTGTTGTGGATTTTTCCGCCGAGAGCGAACACCTTGGTGCCCTTGCTCTTTTCGGTGCCCGTGGACGCGAACCACTCGGCGCCCTTCAATATGATTCTGGGCACGTTGGCGTAGGTCTCAACGTTGTTGAGTATAGTGGGCACGCCGAACAGACCCTTGACCGCGGGGAACGGGGGACGGGGTCTCGGCTCGCCTCTGTGACCCTCTATCGAGGTCATAAGAGCGGTTTCCTCGCCGCAAACGAACGCGCCCGCGCCCAGTCTGATATCAATGTCAAAATCGAATCCCGAGCCGAAAATATCCTTGCCCAGCATTCCGTATTCTCTCGCCTGCTTTATGGCGATCTTGAGTCTCTCGACCGCGATGGGGTACTCGGCTCTGATATATATGTAGCCCTGACACGCGCCGATCGCGTAGCCCGCTATAGTCATCGCCTCCAGCACCGCGTGGGGATCGCCCTCAAGTATGCTTCTGTCCATGAACGCTCCGGGGTCGCCCTCGTCGGCGTTGCAGCAAACGTATTTTATATCGCCCTTTGAGTTGGCGGCGAACTGCCACTTTGTGCCGGTGGGAAATCCCGCGCCGCCGCGGCCCCTGAGGCCCGACGCGCTGATCGTGTCGATTACCTGCTGAGGCGTCATTTCCTTAAGCACCTTGCCCAGCGCCGCGTAGCCGTCTCTGGCTATGTACTCCTCAATATTCTCGGGATTGATAACGCCGCAGTTCCTGAGCGCCACTCTGTGCTGCTTTTTGTAAAAGTCAATCTCATTGAGCGACTTGATCTCGTCAGTGCCCGCGTGAACGGACTCCTCGTAGAGCAGTCTGGTAACGACCTTGCCGCCCATCAGGTGCTGCTCGACTATCTCGTGCACGTCCTCAGCCTTTACCATGCTGTAGAACGCGCCCTCGGGATAAACTATAACAACCGGACCCAGCGCGCACAGACCAAAGCAGCCCGTCTTGACCAGCTTTACCTTATCGCCCAGGTCGTTCTTTTCTATCAGCTTCTCAAACTCGGCGATCAGCGTCATGCTGCCCGACGAGGTGCAGCCCGTACCGCCGCACACCAGAACCTGATACTTATAATCACTATTGGTATTTTCGCTGTCATCATTTCTCATGTCCACCAGGTCGAACATTTTTTCGCGAATTGATTTAAGCTCTTCCAAACTTTTCATTTTAACCCTCCAAACTTTATGCTCGTTTAAACTAACTGTACTGCTTGACTATGCCTTCGACCTGATCAACGGTCAGTCTGCCGTGAACATCGTCACCGATCGTCATAACGGGAGCCAGACCGCAGGCGCCTATGCAGCGCGTCGCGTCAAGCGAGAACTTGCCGTCGTCCGTGCACTCTCCGACGTCGATCTTTAAAATGTCCTTGAGCTTTTCGAGAATATCGCCGCTGCCCTTTACGTAGCAAGCGGTTCCGAGACAGACTCCGATGGGATGCTCGCCCTTGGGATTCAGCGAGAACTGAGTGTAGAACGTAACAATTCCGTATACCTCGGCAAGCGATACACCCAGACCCTCGGCAATCATTTTCTGAACCTCGATCGGAAGGTAGCCGTAGATATCCTGCGCCTCATGAAGAACCGGGATAGTGGCGCCCTTCTCGCCCTTGTGAGCCGCAATAACCGCTTTGAGCTGCTCTTCCTGCTCTTTTGTACCCTTAAATGGGATCGCCATTTGCAAAACCTCCTATTAATTTCAATTTCGTGTATATATTATAAGGTTAATCATATTTCAACACTTCTCCGAAAAACCAATTTATTATATCACAAAAAAATTAAAACTGCAACAATAACTTTAAAAATATTGTTAAAAAAAATACACAAAAATTATCGGCAGCCGAAAATCAACGTTTTTACGTCGGTTTCGGACTGCCGCGGTTATAAAATTTATTCGTTTGACACCATTTTGACACCAATTTACGCCAAATGTCGGTTCATCTATACTCTTTTTACGGCAAATTGACATAGGCTTATTCGATATACTCTCTGACGCGGAATGTCACGCCGACGCTTTCGGCGATTTGGCGGCACAGCTCTATGTCGCTGTCTGGCATGGTCTTGTCAACCACGCTGAAAACCACGTCTTTGACATAGGGCTTTGCCTTTTTAGCAAATTCTTGAAGGGCCGCGAAAGCTCCTTCCCCGTATCTGCTGTGACATATCTTTTGGTACGCCTCGGCTGTGGGGGCGTTCAGGCTGATAGAGACTATATCTATCGCGCCGCGCAGTTCGGGCGTGACGTCTCTGCCGTTTATCAGGTTGGCCTGCCCGTTAGTGTTGACGCGTATCTGCACGTCATGATTTTCTTTGAGCCATTTGGCAATTTTTATCATATCGTCAAATCGCTCGGTCGGCTCGCCGAAGCCGCAGAACACCACCGCGTCGTATTTGCCTAAGTTCCGCTTTTCAAAGTCTGCCTTGATCTCGTCGATCGTCGGCTCGCGCTCCAGCCACAAATCGTCCTCACCGTTCACGTTGTCGTGCTTTGAGCGCAGGCAAAACGCGCAGGCGTTGGAACAACGGTTGGTTATATTAACATAGAGGGAATTCCCCAATTCATAAGTTATCGTCATGTTACCAGTCCTTTCGATTGGGTATTATAACACAAAACAATATCAATTGCAAGCGGATAATAAAAAAAGGCCTCCCCCGCCTTTTTTAGGGGGAGGCAATTATATTTAAAATTATATTACACGATGCCGTGAGCCATCATGGAGTCGGCAACCTTTTCGAATCCGGCAATGTTTGCGCCCATTACGTAGTTGCCCTCGTGACCGTACTTCTTGGAGGCCGTGTCGCACTTCTCGAAGATACCTTCCATAATATCCTTGAGCTTGGCGTCAACCTCTTCGAACGTCCATGAATATCTCATGCTGTTCTGGCTCATCTCAAGCGCTGATGTGGCAACGCCGCCCGCGTTCGCGGCCTTGGCAGGTCCGAACAGAACGCCATTTGACTGGAACACAGCAACAGCCTCGGGTGTTGAAGGCATGTTAGCGCCCTCGCCTACAGCGAAGCAGCCGTTCTTAACCAGAGCCTTTGCCGATTCCTCGTCGATCTCGTTCTGCGTGGCGCAGGGGAGAGCGATGTCGCATGGGATAGTCCAGATTCCGGAGCAGCCCTCGTGATACTCGGCGTCGGGATGAGTTGCGGCGTACTCCTTGATTCTCTTTCTCTCAACCTCTTTGAGCTGCTTTACGCAGTCGAGGTCGATGCCGTTCTTGTCGTAGATATATCCGTTTGAGTCGGACAGAGCGACAACCTTTGCGCCCAGAGCCGTGGCCTTCTCGGTGGCGTAGATGGCAACGTTTCCGGAACCGGAGATAACGACCGTCTTGCCCTCGAAGGACTTGCCGTTAGCCTTGAGCATAGCGTCGGTGTAGTAGCAGAGGCCGTAGCCTGTGGCCTCGGTACGAGCCAGCGAACCGCCGTATGTAAGGCCCTTGCCTGTGAGCACGCCCGTGAACTCGTTTCTCAGTCTCTTATACTGACCGAACATATAGCCGATCTCGCGTCCGCCAACGCCGATATCGCCCGCGGGAACGTCCGTGTCGGCTCCGATGTGCTTGCAGAGCTCTGTCATAAAGCTCTGGCAGAATCTCATAACCTCGGCGTCGGACTTGCCCTTGGGGTCAAAGTCGCTGCCGCCCTTGCCGCCGCCGATGGGCAGACCTGTCAGAGAGTTCTTGAATATCTGCTCAAAGCCCAGGAACTTGATTATGCCCTGATATACGGAAGGATGGAATCTCAGACCGCCCTTGTAGGGACCGATTGCGCTGTTGAACTGAACTCTGAAGCCTCTGTTTACCTGAGTCTTGCCGTTGTCGTCAACCCAAGGAACTCTGAAGTAGATAACGCGCTCGGGCTCAACGAGTCTCTCGATAAGGCCGACTTCCTCATACTCGGGATGCGCCTCAACAACAGGCTCGAGAGATTCAAGGACCTCTTCTACCGCCTGCAGGAACTCGGGCTCGTTCGCGTTTCTCTTCTGTACCTGCTCGAATACTCCTTTTAAATAACTGTTTGAAATTGCCATTTGTACAAAATCTCCTTTACTTTTTATATATTAATAATTATTTTTTTACGTAGTGATTAGTGGTTAAGCCACCCCCTCAGTCGCCTTTGGCGACAGCTCCCCCTCCTTCGGAAGGGGCGCCTATATTTGCCTCCCCTGCGTTAGTGGGGGAGGGGGACCGCTTGCGGTGGAAGGGACAAGCCATACCGGGAGCCCGTTATTTACGCGTTGCGTAAATACTCGTCGATCGACGCGGCGGCGGTTTTGCCGGCGCCCATCGCGAGGATAACCGTCGCGGCTCCGGTAACCACGTCGCCTCCGGCGTAAACGCCCTTCTTGCTTGTGGCTCCGGTCTCCTCTTTCGCGACTATGCAGCCCCAACGATTAGTCTCAAGGTCGGGTGTCGTGTTTTTGATAAGCGGGTTCGGCGTCTGGCCGATAGCTATTACAACAACGTCGGCGTCTATGTCAAACTCGCTGCCCTCAACGGGAACAGGTCTGCGTCTGCCCGAAGCGTCGGGCTCGCCCAGCTCCATCTTTATGCAGGTGACGCTCTTTACCCAGCCCTCGTCGTCGCCGTTTATCTTAACGGGATTGTTGAGTAGCTTGAATTCTATATCCTCCTGCTTGGCGTGGTGGATCTCCTCGGCTCTGGCCGGCATTTCCTCCTCGCTGCGGCGGTACACTATGTAAACGTTCTCGGCGCCCAGGCGCTTCGCGGAACGCGCGGCGTCCATGGCAACGTTTCCGCCGCCCACAACGACCACGTTTTTGCCAACATAGATCGGGGTGTCGTACTCGGGGAACTTGTACGCCTTCATAAGATTGATTCGGGTCAGGAACTCATTGGCGGAATACACGCCGTTTAAGGACTCGCCCTCAATTCTCATAAAGCTCGGCAGTCCGGCTCCGGTGCCGATAAACACGGCGTCAAAGCCCTCGTCGGTCAAAAGCTCGTCGACCGACAGCACCTTGCCGATAACCATATCGGTCATTATCTCAACGCCCAAATCGCGGAGCTTGTCGACCTCTTTGGCGACAATATCCTTGGGCAGACGGAACTCGGGAATACCGTATACCAGCACTCCGCCGGGAGTGTGGAACGCCTCGAAAACCGTCACCTTATATCCCATCTTCGCGAGATCGCCCGCGCAGGTCAGGCCTGACGGTCCCGCTCCGACAACGGCGACTTTTTTGCCGTTGGGCTCGGGTTTTTGGGTTTCCTCGCTGCAGTTCTTCATATACCAATCGGCGACAAATCTCTCAAGTCTGCCGATCGCCACGGGCTCGCCCTTGATGCCGCGGACGCAGTACTTCTCGCACTGGGTCTCCTGCGGACATACTCTGCCGCAGATAGCGGGCAGCGAGCTGGTCTCCTGTATCTTTTTGTACGCTTCCTCGAATTTTCCCTCGGCGACCAGCGAGATAAACTCGGGGATCTGCACCATAACGGGGCAGCCCTGCATACAGGGCTTGTGCTTGCAGGAAAGGCAGCGCTGCGCCTCTTCTATCGCCATTTCCTCGGTGTAGCCCAGAGTTACTTCTTTGAAGTTTTTGTTTCTCACATTGGGCTCCTGCTCGGGCATAGCCACTTTTTTTAAAGACATATTAGGCATCGCGCATTCCCTCCAATCTGCATCTGTGAGCCTCGCTCGACTCCGCTTCCTGCTTTCTGAACATTCTCGATCGCGAGATAGCGCTGTCGAAATCGACCTGATGACCGTCGAAATCGGGGCCGTCGACACAGGCGAATTTGGTCTCTCCGCCAACCGTCACGCGGCAGCCGCCGCACATTCCCGTGCCGTCGATCATGATCGGGTTCATGCTGACGATGGTCTTGATGTTATACTTCTTTGTCAAATCGCAAACGGCCTTCATCATAACCAGAGGACCGATGGCGATAACCATGTCGTAGCCTCTGCCGCCCTCGATCAGCTCCTCGAGCTTGGCGGTCACGAATCCTTTGTTGCCGTTTGAGCCGTCGTCCGTCATGGTGTACAGATTGTCGCAGGCAGCCTCGCAAAGGTCCTCGATTATGATAAGGTCCTTATTGCGGAAACCGTTTATCATATCGACCTCAACGCCCATTGAGTGGAGCTTTTTCGCCTGGGGATAGGCGATCGCCGTGCCCAGACCGCCGCCGATGACCGCGACCTTTTTCACTCCGTCAAACTTGGACGCCACGCCCAAGGGTCCGACAAAGTCTTGAATACTGTCGCCCTCATTAAGCTCATTTAAGCGCTGAGTGCTCTGTCCCACGATCTGGAAAATTACCGTTATTGTGCCCTTTTCCCTGTCAAAATCCGCTATAGTGAAGGGAATTCTCTCACCCTTTTCGTCGATCCTGAGAATGATAAACTGGCCCGGCTCCGCTTTTTTGGCGATATAGGGCGCCTCGACCTCGATCAACGAAACGGTGGGATTGAGCTCTTGCTTTCTTACAATTTTAAACAATTACCACACCTCCAAAAATTTTCGCGATTATACGCTTTCTCCAATTATATCATAACCGCTCTTATGTTTGCAACAATAAATATTATGTATTAAAATTTATATCAAATCCGTCAAAAAGGGGTGCGGCTAAAAAGCCACACCCCATTGTGCGTCATTGAACATTCTTGATTTTTTATCGGAAACGCATCTTCGCGTGTATCAAATCCGACTTTTTGATTATATAACAGCCGAATATGTTTGTCAACAAAAAAATATAAATTGTTAAATTTAAAATAAAATAATATATATTCGAACAACATTTACCCATATATTGACATGAAAAAAGCGGTATTTTAGCCGCCTTCAATGGGATAATATATAAAGAATAAATTTAAAAGGGAGGCGGCGCCGTTGCTCAGGGTTTATGACAATCTGATAATAGACAGCGACGCGGATGCGGCGAACAAAATTTCCGAGCCGCGGGAGCTTTTGCTCATAACCTGCGGCCTTAAACAGAATTCCAGCGTTACCGCGTCAAGCATAGGCGACGACGGATTTTTGTACTGCATACAAAGAGGGTTCCGCACAAGGGGCGGAAACGCGCTGCTGCCTCAGGAATTCAAGGTGCGCTGGAGCAAAAAGCGGGACAACATATATCCGTGCCTGGAGTTTGTCACCGCGCTGCTGCTGTCGGACATGAGCCCGAGCGACATCAGCGAGTTTTTTATACTTTAACGCATTGGCGTTATATCTTTATCTTACTTAATAATTTAACCGCCGCGCCGCGTCCGCACATACCGCCGACCACGGCCGAAAGCGCGCAAATCGACACGTTTAAAACAAACGGCAGGCTCAGCATTGACGCAACAAGAAACGCAGCGCAGAAATAAAACGCCATAGCCGTTATTTTGGAAAACAAAATAATCAAAACGTTTATCTTAAATTCCGCTAAATTTGTCTTTCCGCGAACCAGATAAAAAACCTCGACCGCCAAAAAGACAATCAGCGCGATAAGCGAGGCAAGCAATCCTGTTTTTGCGACCTTCGGAAATCGGTTCACGGCGCCGCTCATCGAGGTGAACCCGCCTCCCGCTCCGGTTTTCACAGCCGCGTCAAACCCGAGTGCGGCTTTGCTTTCCCCAATCTTCGGAAAAGGGATATTCTTAAACACAGCGGTTCTTGCGAACTGCGAGCATATGATATGCGTTATGTAGGACAGGCCGAAAACTCCGCCTCCGCATTTCAGCGCCGACTTTGCGCCTCCTCTCTTGCCGCGTCCGCCTCTCAGAGCCGAGACAAACGTCGCGGCAAATGTGATTACGGCTAAAATAAAGCAGCGCAAAAATCCGCTCGCGCAGTCATACAGCAGCGACTCTCGAGTTAAGGGCGTGCACAAAGCGACCGACTGATCGTATGTCAAATCGGAGGGCCGCACAAATTCCTCGGCGCGGCTCTCGTCGCTCACGCCCGGGACATTGCCCTTTGATATCCTGAGCCTGAACTCCTTTATCGCGTCTGAGTACATATCCTTGGGTACCTCGACGGGCATCGGGCTGCCGTCATCGTTGATATATCTGTAGTTTCCGCCGTTTTCCGAATCAAAGCAGGCGGCAACGCAGCCGCGTCCCGAATTGTAAAATTTGGTCTGGACACTCGTTCCGTCAACCAGACGGTCGGCTCCGTTTTTAGCGTTGTCGCGGCCGACCACAAACGCGCTCTTTCCGCGCAGGCGATCGATCATTGTCTGCGCCTCTTCCGCCATTATCCCGTGGCCGCTCTTTGAATTGTTTATCGAATAATTCGCGGGCGTCACCGCGTCGGCAGCGGCAGCCGCGTTTCCCGCCTCCGCCGCGCCGACGCAGGCGCTTTTCTCTCTTGATATTATCATAGCTTGCTCACATTTTTCGGGCGGCGAAAAAAATCCGCTCGGTCCTGTCGTTCGGCTTCTCAAAGCCCAGATCGCCGAAAACCTCGATCCGCTCGAATCCGCAGTCTTTCAGCAGCTCCGCGACCTCGCCCAATTTAAATATCGTCTCCTCCTGATACTCGTTATATCGCGAGTAGCCGCCGCCTCTGTCCTTCACAAAAAAATTCAGATCAAAGCTCACCACATTATCATCGGGAAAATATCCGCAGTCCCACACGCAGTAGGCCGAATCGTCCTCATATATAAATGTATTGTTCCCCAAGATCTCGCGGAGCTTGTACTCCGAGTTTATGTCAAATATAAATATTCCGCCCGGTTTCAGACTGCCGTAAACGCACTCAAAGGCCGCTCTCAGCTCGTCTGAATCTTCAAGATAATTCACGCAGTCAAGGGCCGAAACAACGCAGTCTACGGGCTCGGGAATTTCAAAGGCGCACATATCCATATTTAAAAACAAAATATCGAGATTCTCGGCGTCGGCTTTGCTCCGCGCAATCGCCAGCATATCGGGGGATATGTCTACCCCGATCACGTCAAATCCCTCTTTTGCCAGCAGAAGCGTGACCGCGCCAGAACCGCAGCCCAGATCGAGCACCGTCTCGGGAGTTACGCCCGCGCGGTGAAACAGCGCCTTGTAGAACTCAACAAAGGCGCCGTAGTCTATTTTCTGGAATCTGTCGTAAATCTTAGCGAAATCGTCGTACATATTATCACAGTCTTTCAAAATTGGCGTACGCCGCCATCATTTTTTTGGTGCCGACCGTCTCAAAGTCCACTATCACGAACCAGTCTTTGCCCATCTCCTGAGCCGAAACCACCGTGCCGACGCCGAATTTGCGGTGCTTTACGCGATCGCCCGGGCTGTATGTGTCCCCCGCGGCCGCGGCGGGCTCGGGCTGTTTTTTGAGGAACGCGCTGTCACCGAATCCGCCGTAAACATTCGCGCGGCGTCCTCTTCCCGCTCCGAAACTCCGAAGCTCCGTCTGCTCGAACGCGGGCGCGTCCTCGGTTTTGTCGATCAGATCATCGGGGATCTCGTCTAAAAATCTGGAGGGCATATTGTACCTCGTCTGTCCGAAAAGCGTCCTCTGCTTGGCCGCCGACAGATACAGCCGCTCCTTTGCTCGGGTTATTCCCACATAGCACAGGCGGCGCTCCTCCTCAAGCTCCTCGGCATCACCGAAGGCGCGGGAATTGGGGAAAACGCTCTCCTCCATGCCTATCAAGAACACGTTTTTAAATTCAAGTCCTTTGGCGCTGTGGAGCGTCATCAGCGTCACGCTCTCTTGCGCCTCGTCGTAGTTGTCAATATCCGAAATGAGCGAGATATTTTCAAGCAGCTCGCTCAGCGTTATGTCCTCGTTTTCTTTGACCGCCTCCTGAACCATCGACACAAACTCGTTTAAGTTCTCAAGTCTGGTCTGGTTTTCAACGGTCTTTTCCTTTTGGAGCGCCTCGATCATGCCCGAGGCCTTCATGACCGTTCTGACAAGCAGTTCAAGCCCCATGCCGTCCGCCGCGTCGGCTCTGAATCCGTTTATAAGCTCGGCGAATTTTTTAAGCCGCGCCGCCGCTGAGGAATTGAACTCTGAGAACTCGCCCGCCCTTTCGCAGACGCGGAACATGGATATGTTCTCGGCCGCTCCGATCGCCGCCAGCTTGTCAACAGACGCCGCGCCGATACCGCGCTTGGGCTCGTTTATTACCCTGCGCAGCGCCACGTCGTCGTCGGGATTGGCGATAAGTCTCAGGTATGAGCCGATGTCCTTTATCTCTTTTCGGTCATAGAACCTGAGGCCGCCCACGACCTTGTAGGGTATGGCGGAGCGCAGCAGCGCGTCCTCAATAACGCGCGACTGGGCGTTGACGCGATACAGGATAACAATGTCATTCAGCCCCGCGCCCAGTTTGTATATGTTATCGACCACGAACCGCGCCTCGCTGTGCTCGTTGTCGGCCACATGCAGGGCTATTTTTTCGCCCGAGCCGTTTGATGTCCAGAGATTCTTTCCCTTGCGGCCGCCGTTGTTTTTGATAACGCCGTTGGCGGCGTCCAGTATGCGCTGGGTCGAGCGGTAGTTTTCCTCAAGCTTTATCACCTTCGCATCGGGGAAATCCTCCTCAAAACCCAGAATGTTGCGGATGTCAGCGCCGCGGAACTTGTATATGCTCTGGTCGTCGTCGCCCACAACGCAGAGATTGCGGTGCTTTTCGGCCAGCAAACTGACAAGCCTGTACTGAGCGTGATTGGTGTCCTGATACTCGTCGACCAGTATGTATTTATATTTGTTTCTGTAGTAATCAAGTACCTCGGGACATTCCTCAAACAGCCGAACGGTCAGCATGATAAGGTCGTCGAAATCCAGCGCGTTGCTGCTTTTGAGCTTGCGGCTGTAGAGTGTGTACACCTCAGCCACGGATTTTAAGTAATAGTCCTTCTCTGCCTCCTCCCTGTATTCGAGCGGGTCGATTAGCTTGTCCTTGGCTCCGCTTATCAGGGTCTGCACCAGCCTCGGCGAATACTTTTTGTCGTCGATATTCAGTTCCTTCAGGCAGTCCTTGATTACAGTCTGCTGGTCGGCGGTGTCGTATATGACAAAATCGCCGGTATAGCCGATCTTGTCAATATCCCGCCTGAGCATACGCGCGCACATCGAGTGAAAGGTTCCCGCGTGAACGTCGGCTCCGTCGGGGCCCAGCCGCGCCGCCAGCCTGTCCTTGAGTTCACCCGCAGCCTTGTTTGTAAAGGTTATGGCGAGGATATTGTAGGGCTTGACGGGTTTCTCGGAAAGGCACGCTTCAAGCTCGGGGGCCAGCTCGTCGATCTCGCCGTCTCTGTACCACTCGAAAAACTCAAGCTCCTCGTCGGTAAAGTCCCGCGGAATATTTTTGCTCTCATACGCCCTGCCGTATTTTATCAGGTGGGCGATCTTGTTGATTATAACCGTGGTTTTGCCGCTTCCGGCTCCCGCCAGAACAAGCAGAGGCCCCTCGGTCGAAAACACCGCTCGCCTCTGCATCTCGTTTAAATTTTTATATTCGTTTTCAATTATGCTTTTTCGTATCTCTAAAAAATCACTCATTATTTTCTATTCCGTTTCCTATTCCTTTATTGTTCCTCCGCCGATAACAACATCGAAGTCCATGTCGTAAAACACAACCGCCTGCCCGGGAGTGACGGCTCTCTGAGGCTCGTCAAACCTGACTTTGGCATAACCGCCGCCAATAGGCTCAACGCGGCACCGCGCGGGTCTCGCCGCGTATCGCACCTTCGCGAGGGCCTCGAACGGCTCAAAGTCGGCGTTGTCAAACGTGATAAAATTCAGTCTGTCCGCCACAAGGGACGACGAAAACTCGCTGCCCTTTTCGCCCAGCGTCACCCGATTTGTCTCGGGGTCTATCCGCGTGACGAACATCGGTCTGCCGAACGCCACGCCCAAACCCTTGCGCTGGCCTATCGTGTAATTGATTATGCCCTTGTGCCTGCCGATAACGTTGCCGCTTGAATCGACAAAATCTCCGGGCTCGGACTTTGAGCCGTCGTATCTCTCGATAAACGAGGCGTAGTCGTTGTCGGGCACAAAGCATATCTCCTGGCTGTCGGGCTTGTCGGCGACGTCGAGCCCCAGCCGCCTGGCGGTCTCGCGCACCTCATTCTTGTCGCGCATATCTCCGAGTGGCAGTATCATTTTTGAAAGCTGCCTCTGGGTCAGGGAATACAGCACATAGGTCTGGTCCTTCGCCTCGGATCTCGCGCGGCGCAGCACGAATCTTTTAAGCCTGTCGTCATAGCCGACTCTGGCGTAGTGTCCTGTGGCTATATAGTCCGCGTCCAATATCCGCGCCTTGTCGAGCATCGCGTCAAATTTCAAAAATCTGTTGCAGGCTATGCACGGGTTCGGGGTGCGGGCACTCTTGTATTCGTCCACAAAATAATCTACCACGTTCTTTTCAAAATCCGAGCGGAAGTCGAGCACGTGGTAGTCAATTCCCAATTTTATACAGGCTCGGCGGGCGTCCTCCACCGACGACAGCGAGCAGCAGGAGCCTTCCTCCTCTCCGTCCCACAGCCGCATGGTGACGCCTATGACCTCATAGCCTTTTTCTTTTAAAAGGGCGGCGGCGACAGTGCTGTCAACGCCGCCCGACATTCCGATAACTACACGCTTAGGCATTATTTTGCCCCGTGGACCTCGTCCACCACCGTGCAGGACGAGCAGCAGCCGCTGCACTGAGGTATCGCCGACGCGTCCATTCCGCGGCTCTCGTAGTAGTTGGCGAGCGCCGCGTGCACCGCCTCTTCGGCAAGATTTGAGCAGTGCATCTTAATGGGCGGCAGACCGTCCAAAGCGTCGGCCACAGCCTGATTCGTGAGCTTGAGCGCCTCGTCTATCGACTTGCCCTTGACAAGCTCGGTCGCCATGCTGGATGTGGCTATGGCGGCGCCGCAGCCGAAGGTCTTGAACTTAACGTCCTCGATAATCCCGGTGTCGTCGTTTATCTTCATATATATCTTCATTATATCTCCGCACTGGGGATTGCCGACCTGGCCGACGGCGTTGGCGTCGGGGATCTCGCCCACATTGCGCGGATTTGAAAAATGGTCCATTACTTTTTCACTGTACATAAATATTTCCTCCTGAAATTAAGAATTATTCTTTACAAAATCCTCGTAGAGAGGCGACATACTGCGGAGCAGCGGCACTATCTCGGCGAGCGCGTCGGCTATGATATCGACCTGCTCTTTGGTGTTGCTCTCGTCAAACGTCACGCGGAGCGAGCCGTGGGCGTCCTCATGCTTGAGGCCTATCGCCAGCAGCACGTGTGACGGGTCAAGGGAGCCCGATGTGCAGGCGCTTCCGCTGGACGCCGATATGCCTTTCATGTCGAGGCGGAGCAGCATGCCCTCGCCCTCGATAAATCTGAAGCTTATGTTGGTGTTGCCCGGCAGGCGCTCGGTCGGGTGGCCGTTGAGCCACGCATATGGCACCTTGTCAAGCACCTGTTTTATATAGTAATCCCGAAGCTCGGTCAGCTTTTTCGCCTTCGCGGGGATATCCGCCGTGGCAAGCTCTATCGCCTTGCCCATGCCCACGATGCCGGGCACGTTCTCGGTGGCGGCGCGCTTGCCCCGCTCCTGTGCTCCGCCCGTGATAAACGGCGTAAGTCTGACGCCCTGTCTCACATACAGCGCGCCCACGCCCTTGGGGCCGTGGAACTTGTGCGCCGTCAGCGACAGCATGTCTATGTTAAGCTCATTCACGTCGATCTCGACCATTCCGATCGCCTGTACCGCGTCGGTATGGAACAGGACCTTTTTCTCGCGGCAAATCTCTCCGATCTCTTTTATCGGCATGATAGTTCCAATCTCGTTGTTGGCGAACATGATCGAAACCAGAACCGTGTCGGGCCTGATCGCGTTATTCACGTCCTCAGCAGAAACTCTGCCATACTTGTCTACCGGCAGGTATGTCACATCCCAGCCCTGCTTTTCAAGATCCTGACAGGTGTGCAGCACCGCATGATGCTCAACGGCGCTTGTGATGATGTGCTTTCCCTTATCGGCGTACATCTTGGCCGTGCTTCTTATCGCCCAATTGTCCGCCTCGGTTCCGCTTCCGGTAAAGTAAATCTCTTTTGGGCTCGCGCCTATGGCGTTGGCCACTTTTTCTCTCGCCGCCTCAATCGCGCGGCGCGCTTCCCGTCCCTCGGTGTAAATGCTGGACGGGTTTCCGGGTATCTCTTTGATACACGAAATCATTTCCTCGGCGACCTCGTCCGCAATTCTGGTGGTCGCCGCGTTGTCAACATAAATTCTCATTATGCCTGTCCTACCTTTCGTTAAATTTTATACGTTCAACCCATGAAAAGTAGATCTACGTATTTTTCGGAAATTTATCGGGCCTGCATAGCAAACCTTTTGGACTGCTCAACCGCCATTCGGTCGCACTCCTCGTTCTCGGGATTGCCGCTGTGGCCCTTGACCCAATGGAGAGTGACCTCATGAGATTTAATCAGCTCCAGCACCTGCTCCCACAGATCGGGGTTCAGCGCCTTTTCCTTTTTGTTCCGCATCCATCCTCTGCGCTTCCAGCCTTCCGCCCAGCCGAGCTCAACCGCGTCGATAAAATACTTCGAATCGCTGTATATATCGACCCTGCACTTTTGGTTGAGCGCCCGAAGGCCCTCGATGACCGCCGTAAGCTCCATGCGGTTGTTGGTGGTCTCCGCCTCGCCGCCGCTGAGTTTTTTCTCATATTCTCCGTATCTGAGGATAACTCCGTAGCCGCCGGGACCGGGATTGCCGCTGCACGCGCCGTCGGTATAGATACGTACATGTTTAAGTTCCGCCATAACACACCTCGCTAAATTTCCGCATAATATTATAGCACAAACAAATTCGGAATAAAAGCCCTTTTTTAAAAAATTTCCTAAAATATTTGCGCGGCTCGGAAATTTGTGCTACAATATTTCAATCGGAGGTAAATATATTATGAACAAAATACTTTTTATAAACACCTGTGTCAGAAAGGATTCGCGCACAAATCGGCTGGCTCGGCGGCTGCTGGACAAGCTGGGCGGCGAGATAACCGAGATAGGACCCGACCTAAACGGCCTTACGCCCCTTGATGAAAGCTCTCTCAATCGGCGCGATGAGCTGACCGCGGCGGGAAATTTTTCCGCGCCCGAGCTGGCAGCGGCCCGCGAATTTTCACAGGCGGACACAATCGTGATCGCCGCGCCGTACTGGGACCTGACGTTTCCCGCACTTCTTAAAATATATCTCGAAAACGTGACCGTGTGCGGAGTGACGTTTCGCTACACCGACGTGGGAATACCCGAGGGCCTGTGCCGCGCGAAAAGGCTCTATTATGTCACAACATCGGGCGGACCTATCATACACAACTTCGGTTTTGAATACGTAAACGCCCTCGCCACGGAATTTTACGGCATTGAGGAGACGCGCTTTATCTCGGCCGAGGGCCTTGATATAATCGGCGCCAACCCCGAAAAGATATTGAGCGAGGCGGCTGAAAAAATTGAGCTTTAGAAATCCATAAATATGAATTGGCGCGTGAGATTTCAACCCTCTCACGCGCCGATTTTTTATTATTATTTTAAAACATTAATTAATCAAAACAGACTTTGATAAAAATTTAACAAATTTATTTAAACATTCATGTATATCTTAGTAAAATATGGATATTGTAAAATATTATATACTGTGCTATTATTTAAACATAGATTGTTAAATAATTATCAATCAAAATCGAAGAAAGGAACTGATAGCATGAAAGAGTATTTGGTTGACAGCGTTGAAACCCTTGAAAAACGGCTGGCCGAGGTCAGAGCGGCGCAGCGCGAGTTCTCATCCTACTCTCAGGAGCAGGTGGACAAAATTTTCAAGGCTGCGGCGACCGCGGCAAACATGGCGCGGATACCGCTGGCGAAGATGGCTGTCGAGGAAACCGGAATGGGCGTTGTTGAGGACAAAGTAATCAAAAACAACTACGCCTCGGAGTACATCTACAACAAGTACAAAAACGAAAAGACATGCGGCGTTATCGAGGAGGACAAGGCGTTCGGCATAAAGAAAATAGCCGAGCCTATCGGAGTTCTGGCGGCGGTTATACCCACCACCAACCCCACTTCTACCGCTATTTTTAAGACGCTTATCGCCTTAAAAACACGCAACGGCATCGTTATCAGTCCTCACCCGAGAGCCAAGAAATCGACGATCGAGGCGGCGAGGATAGTTCTTAATGCGGCGGTAAAAGCCGGAGCGCCCGAGAATATCATAGGCTGGATAGACATTCCCTCGCTTGAGATGACGAACCTCATCATGCGCGAGGCGGACTGCATACTGGCAACGGGCGGCCCCGGAATGGTTACCGCGGCGTATTCATCGGGAAAGCCGGCCATCGGCGTGGGCGCAGGCAACACTCCCGCTATCATAGATGAGAGCGCGGATATTTTGCTGGCGGTCAATTCGATCATCCATTCAAAGTCGTTCGACAACGGCATGATATGCGCCTCGGAGCAGAGCGTTATCGTGGACAAAAATATATACTCAAAAGTCAAAAAAGAATTCGAGTACCGCGGCTGCTATTTTTTAAAGCCCGACGAGATCGACAAGGTGCGCAAGACCATTATCATAAACGGCGCGCTCAACGCCAGGATCGTGGGTCAGAAGCCCGTGACAATCGCGCGGCTCGCGGGAGTTGAGATCCCCGAGCAGACCCGCGTTATGATAGGCGAGGTCGAGAGCGTCGACCTGTCCGAGGAATTCGCGCACGAAAAGCTGTCGCCCGTGCTCGCCATGTACAAGGCAAAAAATTTTGACGACGCGCTCGACAAGGCGGAACGGCTGATAGCCGACGGCGGCTACGGCCACACCTCCTCGGTTTACCTCAACACGGTGACCGAGCGCAAAAAGCTCGAAAAATTCGGCGAGAGAATGAAAACCTGCCGCATACTTGTGAACACGCCCTCGTCCCACGGCGGCATCGGAGATCTTTACAATTTCAAGCTGAACCCGTCGCTGACTCTGGGCTGCGGCTCATGGGGCGGCAACTCGGTGTCCGAAAACGTTGGCGTTAAGCATCTTATCAACATAAAGACCGTCGCTGAGAGGAGAGAGAACATGCTGTGGTTCAGAACGCCCGAAAAGGTGTATATCAAAAAAGGCTGTCTGCCGGTCGCTCTCGAGGAGCTTAAAACCGTGATGAACAAAAAGAAAGCGTTTATCGTGACCGACGAGTTCCTTTATAAAAACGGCTATTCAAAAGCGATAACCGACAAGCTTGACGAAATGGGCATCACCCACACCACCTTCTTTAACGTGGCGCCCGATCCGTCTCTCGCGTCCGCCAAAGAGGGCGCCGAGGCAATGCGCGCGTTTGAGCCCGACGTGATAATCGCGCTGGGAGGCGGCTCCGCCATGGACGCGGGCAAGATAATGTGGGTGCTGTATGAGCATCCCGAGGCGGACTTCATGGATATGGCGATGCGCTTTATCGACATAAGAAAGCGCGTTTACACCTTCCCCCATATGGGAGATAAGGCCGACTTTATCGCCGTTCCCACATCCGCGGGAACAGGCTCCGAGGTAACGCCTTTCGCGGTCATCACCGACGAAAAAACGGGAATCAAATATCCCCTCGCAGACTACGAGCTTATGCCCGACATGGCTATAGTTGACGCCGACCTGATGATGGATATGCCGAAGGGTCTAACGTCCGCTTCCGGAATCGACGCGCTGACCCACGCGCTCGAAGCCTACGTTTCTGTCATGGCGACCGAGTTCACCGACGGCATCGCCTTAAAAGCGATACAGACCATATTCGATTACCTGCCCGCGGCTTACGCCGAAGGCGCTGCGAACCCCAAAGCGAGAGAAAAAATGGCTCACGCCTCCTGCATGGCGGGCATGGCTTTCGCCAACGCTTTTCTTGGAGTGTGCCACTCACTGGCCCACAAGCTGGGCGCGTACCACCACATACCCCACGGCGTCGCCAACGCGCTGCTTATCTGCAACGTTATGAGATATAACGCGGCCGAAGCTCCGCAGAAAATGGGAACCTTCCCGCAGTACGACCACCCGCACGCTCTCGCGAGATACGCCGAGATCGCCGACTTCCTGCACCTGGGCGGCAGAACCGACGAGGAAAAGCTCGAAAAGCTCATAGCGAAGATCGAGGAGCTCAAAATGGCGATCGGCATAAAGAAAACCATACGCGACTACGGAGTTGAGGAAGATAAATTCCTTGAGACTCTCGACGAGATGACCGAGATGGCGTTTGACGATCAGTGCACAGGCGCGAACCCGCGCTATCCGCTGATGAGCGAGCTTAAAGAACTGTACAAAGACGCATATTACGGAAAGGAGTATTAAGATGAATCTGAATAATGTTATCGCTACAAGACCCGACAAAACCGTGTACCGCGACGGAGACGCGGCGATCAAGGTGTTTGCCGAAAACTACAAAACCGCCGATGTTTTAAACGAGGCGCTTAACACCGCGAGGATCGAGGAAACAGGCCTGAATATCCCGAAGATACGCGAGGTCACCAAGATCGACGGCAAGTGGGCGATCATCACCGATTTTATAGAGGGCGAGACGCTGGCGTCGCTCATGGAAAAGAATCCCGATAAGGAGGACGAGTACCTCGATCTCTTTGTTGACACTCAGCTTGAGATACAGAACAAATCATGTCCGCTGCTCAACAAGATACACGACAAGATGAACAGAAAGATCTCCGAAAGCGCCCTTGACGCCACAACGAGATACGAACTGCACACGCGCCTGAACGGAATGAAAAAGCACACCAAGGTGCTGCACGGCGACTATAATCCCTCGAACGTGATAATCACCAAAGACGGAACGCCGTATGTCCTCGACTGGTCCCACGCGACACAGGGCAACGCCTCCGAGGACGTGGCGCGGACGTATCTGCTGTTTAAGCTTGAGAAAAAAGACGCGCTGGCGGAAAAATATATAAAGCTGTTCTGCAAAAAGTCGGACACCGCCCTGCAATACGTCCAGTCATGGCTGCCGATAGTCGCCGCCTCGCAGCTTGTGAAAAACAAGCCCGAGGAAAAAGACTTCCTCGAAAGCTGGATAAACGTAGTAGACTACGAATAAGCGCGAAACCCCATAAACCCAAAAATCCGTCGGCCGCAAATCGCAGCCGACGGCATGTTTCTATTCGCTATTCGCTAATCACTAATTACTACGTTGGTACATCTCCGCATTGACTTTTTGGCGCATGGTGGTGGCGCCGTGGGGGCCCGCGAAGGGATAGACCTTGACATACAGGCCGTCCTCGTAGTCCGAGAATTCCACGGTCGTGTATGAGTTTTCAAATTCCGACTCAAGCACCAGTCCGCCCTGCTTTAAGGCGTAGAACAAGTCTCTGTTTCCGTCTTTGTCCTTCGCGAGATACACGGTCGCGCCGCCGATCTCGCGGCTGTCGCAGATCTCGTAATTCCCGGTGATAAACTTCACCGCCTCGTCATAGCTCAGAATGACTTCCAGATCCTTTTTCATGTCAAATATCTTCAAGGTGTCGACGTTATAGCTCAGAAAGCCGTCATGGTCGACATACATTGTGCCGACCGTCTCGCCGTCCAGCAGCACCGGCTTTATATGATTGAAGTCAGCGACGAACTCATCGGAGCAATCGCCGGAGACCTGATTCAAATAATAATTAAGCTGGTCGAACGACACCGACAGTTTGTTGTCGGTAAATTGATACACCATTTTGTGAAGCGGAATGTCGCGCAGGTTGTTGGTCTGATAGGTGTAGAGCCGCACCTCCCGCGTGTCTCCGTCCCATGTGAAATTGCACATATACTTCGAATAGCCGTAATCGGCGTTGGGGCCGTCGGGCTCAACCGTTCCCAAATCCTCGATGCAAACCGCGGTTTTGCCGTTTATCGCGAAGCTCGGTACCTCAAGCCCGTTGAAAATGACTTTAATATCGGTCTCGTAAATATTGTCAAGGATTTTTCCGACCTCGCCGCGCTCGATATTGAGGGGCTCACCGTAGCCCGATGAGCCGTCCGAATTCGCGGTAAGGGTGCGGGTGTTGTCGTCGTACCACCAATTAAAGCCGTAGTGGGCGTCGCCGTCGATCCCGCCCACGTCAAGATCCTCGACCAAAACGGCTGTTTTGCCGTCAAGACAATATGAGGGTATCGGGCGGTTGTTGACATACGCCAGAATATCGGTCGAATAAATACTTCCGACTGCATCACCGACCTCGGCAAAGGCGCACGAGGCCGCTCCGAGCAGCATGCACGCGATAAGAGCCGCGGAAATAAGTTTTAGTTTTCTCATAATAATTCCTCCTAATATAAACACTTATACTTATTAGACGACTATTTCGCTAAAAAGTTCCCGAATTATTCAAATTTCTCGTAAAAAACCAAATCATTAAGCGGCTTTCTCAGGTTCATGCTGTCGTGCCTGTCGGCGGGCAGCGGTTCCTCGTCGGCGTATCCGACCGCCAGAATGTTCACGGGCTCGACGCCCTCGGGCAGGTTAAGCACCTCTTTTACCACGTTCGGCCTGAAATAGCATATCCAGCACGAGCCGAGACCCTCGTCGGTGGCGGCCAACATCATGTGGTCGGTGACTATCGCCGCGTCGATATCCGATATGCACTTTTGGTCGTATTTGCGCACCCAGGACAGCTTTTTCTCAACGCATATCACAAACACCAATGGCGCGCCGAAGGTTCGGGTGCCTTGGTTAAGCTTTTCTATGCTCTCCTTCTCGCGCAGCACAAAGATTCGCTGGGGCTGCGCGTTCACTCCTGTGGGCGCGACCCTGCCCGCCTCTAAAATGCGGTCGATCTTTTCCCGCTCGACGGGGATATCCTTATATTTTCTCACCGAGTAACGCTTTTTCGCAAGCTCCAAAAATTTCATAAAATATCTTTCCTTTCCTATTTTATTATTGTTATCATCATAGCACATACGGCGAAGAATGGCAACAAGCAAATAACATGTAAGTTATACTGAAAACTTGTTATCTGGTATCTAAAATAATTTCAAACTGGCTATTGATTTTGCAAAAACCAATGTTATAATTAAATTATAAAAATTGTGCCATTTTAACAAAATCAACCACGGCACATAAAAAAGGAGGAAAACATATGTTAAAAAGACGATTGCTCAGCCTGATTCTGGCTGTCGCGATGATTGGCACCATGTTCACGGGATTGACCGTGTTCGCCGCTCCGGATGGCGAGGCTCAGGCAGCGGCAGGCCCGACTACCCTGACGGTTGACCCGTCACAAGCTGAAACGGGCAACAACTTCAAGACCATCAGAGCGGCGGTCGCGAAGGCAAAGGAACTCAATCCGCAGAGCGATGCCGAGCGCGTCACGATCAACGTGCAGCCCGGCAACTATGAGGAGCAGGTGCGCATCGACGGCGCGAAATTTATCACGCTGCAGCAGACCCCCGGCACGGAGGGCAAAGTAAACCTCAGCTGGTACTTCTGCACCGGCTACTGCACATCAAACACCGACCTCACCGGACTTTATGACCCCAAGATCGACTGGTCAAAACCGGAAACATGGAACGGTTATAATGCCAATGATGAAAAATTTACACCGTACAAAATCGGTCAGAAACTTGACGGCATAACCACGATATCGTACTATGACACCGACGGCGTCGCTCATAAAGACACGCCTGTTAACAGCCAGCTCAAAAATCTGGGCGGTCTCGGCTGGTCATACGACAAGATGGCGGCTCTGATCGTTACACAATCTTCGACTGATATTACCATAAAAGACTTCAATATTTTAAACAGTATTCCCACAATGGTAACTCAGGGCCAGATCGACGGTCACGTCACACCAGAGGAAGGCTCTGTTCTGCCTTTGCGCAGCGGCGACAAGTTCGGCCTTACAATATGCGATGATACTACAGAGCCAAAAAAGCCCTCCGCCGACATAGACATATGGGACTCTAAAACTAAGGGCGTTAATCTTGACAAAGTCAAGGCATATATTGCGAACGGCGGCACTTTTGATGCCGGCGAAAGCGCTTGGCTGGTTAAATCATCGGCGTATAACGAGAGAGGCCATGCCATAGCCACATTGGGCGACAGAATAACATTTGAAAACGTTACCGCGAAAGGCAATCAGGACTCGGTATGGGCTTCCAACGGCAGGGCGTATTTCAATAAATGCACGCTTATAGGCGGAACCGATTATATTTACGGCAGCGCCTCGGCAGTATTCAACGAATGTAAACTCGGTTTTGCCGGATTCAGCGATTACGCCTATGGCAATCCGCTCACTACACCCAATACCGACGCGAGCAGAAAGTACGGATATCTTTTCTGGAACTGCACGGTTTATAATGAAAACAAGCTCGGCGGCACCTCAAACTTCGGCGGACCCTGGGGCGCAAGCGGCCAGGCAACATTTGTCAACGCAACGATTGACGATAAAGGTGAAATAGGCAATTCCGCTGTAACCATCGACCCCAAAGGCTGGGCGCGTTTCGGAGCCGAAAACGGCCTCGCGCGTCTTTACGAGTACGGAACAAAGAACACAAGCGGAGCGGCTGTGGATCTTTCCAATCGTATTAAAAACAAATCTGTTGCGGAAGGCGGCTACGGCATGGGAACCGTGATCGACGAATGGCAGGTTCTGGAATTTAACCCCAGAAATTACCTCTCGGCAGCCTGTGACACAACGGGAAAAACCTTTACGGATGATTGGGACCCGATGGGAATTACGGCTCAATACGCAAATGTTGACGCGGCTATCAATAATGTAAAGGTTGAGATCCCCGCCGGTAACGAAACCGAGGTCGATCTGCCCACCGCACCCGACAACGTTGAGTATAAGTGGGAATCTTCTTCACCCAACGCTGTTTTGAAAGACGGCAAGCTGGTAGTAACGCGTCCCGCCTTAGGCGAGCCCGCGATAAACAGCGAGATCACGCTCTACGTTAGAGATAAGAGCAATAAATTGATCGGTGATAAAGTAACGGTTCCGATCACGATCGAGCCCACAACTGATACTACAAACGTGTTTGCTATTCCTGTGACTGTCAACGCTTCTGCGTCTGTTTCTCAGGACTACAGCTATGACATCACAATTTCTAAAAACGGCGCTGATATCAAGAGCCAGTCAATAGTTATGCCCGCGGGCAAAAATACTGTTGAAGCTAAAATCGAAAACATACCTGCAAGCGCTGACGGTATCGAATACGATGTAAGTATTTCATCATCAAGCAGTGACTTTACCATTACGGAACCCGCTGACGGCAAGACCACAGTCAAGGGCGTTACCGGAACTGATGTTCCGCTGACGATCACGGCGCAGAATCAAATCGATGCCACGGTTAATCTTGATGTAGCATACGCTTCTACCGAAAAAAATAAAGTGTATGACCTTATTGATCTTGCCAAAGCTGCCGGCGCTGACGCCGAAAATCTTGTAAACAGTGATATTGTTAAAGTAGAGTACACTCTGAATGTAACCAACAAAAATACATCGGGCAACAGCTTTATTGATTTGGTTCACGGAACACCGGATATGACCAAGGGTTGCTCAAACGGCAAGCTTGAAAACAGATTTGTGCTGGCGAAACTCGGTCACTGGACGCAGCTTGATACGGTTGACAACACGCAGGGATTCAGCGGAGCAAGCAACAGCGAACATCAGGTTCTTAATGTATCCGGTAAATTCGACGGCACAACTCCGAATAAAGTAGCCGTGACTATTAATTATAAGGATAAGACTGTATCTCTTGACGCTTCAGGCAGCGGAAGCGGCAAAACCGCGACTCCTGTTACATACGGTTCTTTCCCGGCAAATGCCGCAAAAGGCGACCTCAAAATGGCTATATACGCCGGCACCGAGGAATTTAATATTCAGGATGTCAAAGTTACATATAAGAAAATTGTAACAGGCGAGCTCCCCGAGACGCCCGAGGGCGAAGGCGTATATCCTTTCAACGACGTTGACGGCGGAAATCAGTGCGACGGCGTATCGGGATTCAAATTCGTTGAAGGCGTTGACGAGGGCGTTGCCGGATTGTTTGCCGACGAAACCGACAAGACTGTTATGGCTTCGAAATTTACGGAACACTACAAAAATTATGTAGGCGGCACGGGCGACAAGGCTACCCATCCCACCATAACTCTTGAAGCGCCCGCGGGCAAATATAAAATTTACTATGTCGGATATAACAACGAAAAGAATATTCAGGCTATAGTAAACGGCAAAACTTACACAGCGACGGCAGGCACGCCTCTCGCCGAAAAGCCGGATGACAAAAACTATGTTCTCAAATACTATACGATAGATATTGAGATGACAAGCGACAACAGCACTATAACATTTGATTCAACAGAAACATGGCTGCCCGATACATATTGCGTTGTTATCGTGGGCAGCGCCGAAGAACTCGGAAAACCCGACGCGACTCCAGAGCCGCCCGCAACCGAGGCACCGGCTACCCAGGCTCCGGCTACACAGGCTCCGGCTACCCAGGCGCCCGCTACTCAGGCACCCGCTACTCAGGCACCCGCTACTCAGGCTCCTGCAACTCAGGCTCCCGCTACTCAGGCTCCTGCAACTCAGGCTCCCGCTACACAGGCTCCTGCAACTCAGGCTCCCGCTACACAGGCTCCTGCAACTCAGGCTCCCGCTACGGCTACTCCGGTTCCGGCTACGGCTGAGCCTATGGAGCCCATCGCGAACGTTGATTTCACAAAGATGACGACTGTTCCGGTATACAGCGAGCAGAGCG
The DNA here is from genome assembly GCA_947624775.1 of uncultured Monoglobus sp. Classification (GTDB taxonomy): domain Bacteria; phylum Bacillota; class Clostridia; order Monoglobales; family Monoglobaceae; genus Monoglobus. Next base: position 11,483 of record CANQLT010000004.1, on the reverse strand, counting down.
GCAGCGGCTTTGTTTCAAAGTCTGACGCTATCATGCCCGACGCCTACAGAAGAGAGGTTGCGGACACAAGCAAGATCACGATCGGCGATGGCGGCGCAAGCGTTACCGAGTCCGACGGAACGTATCTTTATAATAAAGCGTCGGATGATTACAATAACGGCGGACTGATTTACAGATATGACACCGGCGCTCCCGGCGCATATCACCTTGAAGTTGAGGTTGCCGACGCCGCAAACACATGGGTCGCTCCCACAGGCATGGAAGCCGGCAGACTGACAGGCACAAGCACATGGGATAACTGCGGCAACGTTCCCAGAACAGTTTCGGCTGCGTGGAACGGCAACGTATGGTCCTATGACTTCGCCACCGGCGAGGACTTTATCGAGATCGAGATCGAGCCCAACAAGCTGCCCACAAAAGACGCGGCGCAGACTGTTGGCGTTAAGTCGATAAAGATAACGCCTCTCGGCGTAAATCCCGCGGGCGGCAAGCCCACTATCCATATTCTGGGCGACTCGACGCAAAAGACATACTCGTTCAACGAGACGATAAGCTCCTGGGGCCAGACGCTCTATCAGTACTTTGACGCGAATAAGGTTAACGTTGTCAACTACTCAATGGGCGGCAGAGCTATGAAGAGCAACTACAACGAGGGCAGAACCGACGAGCCTTTGATCAGAGGCAAAAAGGGCGACTATGTATTCATTCACTCGGCTCACAATGATGAGACTGTAAGCACAGGCAGATTTGTGCGCGGCGCGTCCGTAGGTTCTGATTTACAGGCAAACAATGACAACTATGACAGATGGCTCGACATGTATGTCAAGATGATCAAAGCGCGCGGCATGACTCCCGTTTTGGTTACCGCAATGCCCAGAACAGGCAGCGGAAAGTACAGTGAAAGCTCCACAAAACCCAACGGCTTTAACCCCGACTCACCGGGCCGCATGAGAGCGAAAGCAACATCGGATTCCGAAGTCGGATTGGTTGAATTGTATGCGGGAGCAAAGGACTATATCGACAAGCTCGACGCGAATGAGGTATATTATATTTACAATACCTACGAAGCGGGCGAAACTCCTGCCGACGGAGCGGCGAACGGCAACAGCGGCGACGGCACGCATTACCGTGAAGCCGCGGCAAGACAGTGGTGCCGCATAATGCTCCAGAGTATCTATGACCAGAGCGTTGCCGGAACAGACACATATACCGACAAGAATATCATGGCGGACCTGGTATCCTATATGCCCGTTTCGGTTCAGAACGCGGCCAAGAGCGGCGACTGGTCCGACGTATTCCCCGAGATGGCAAGCGACGTAAGCGCGGTTGACGTTGTTCCCGGAGCCGAGAAACAGGCGCAGAATAACTACTATTACAGACCCAATATCGAGAAGGCTCTGCAGATAGGCGCGCTCCATAAGGATAAGGACAACAACTTCAAGCCCACTCAGACGATCACGGTAGGCGAGTTTGCAAGAGGCATGGAGACAGTATTCGGTCTGCCGACAAACACTCTGAATAACTATGTTCTCACTTATGATGAGCTCAAGGAAAAGAACGCTCAGCCTCTCGAAGCGGCTTCTATCGAAGAGACCGCGCAGGCGGCTGACGGAGAATTTACGGTAACGGTTCAGCAGCCCGCTGAAGGCGGAAAAGTTGTTATTTACAATGAATCACAGCACACAACAGCCACGACCGATATTACAGACAGCGTAACGCCTGAACAGACATGGGATAACGACTATTATACCATGAAAGCTCCTAAAACCATAGTTAAAAAGTCTGATAAGAACGCTGTCTTTAAGAACAATCCGGATATCACTGTCAATGGCGTTGAATTCAGAAAGGCCGATGATAAAAACGGCGATAAAGAAGTGTATTACACCGCAAAAGCGTCGGGCACAATAACTCTGTACATGAAATTTGACAACACCAAGGCAATTTCTATTGAGAATTTAGCTGACGGCTCAAAGGTAGACAAATATATCGAGGGTGAAAAAGCTGATGCAGATCATCGTAATACGGCTGTTATAGGCGAAGTTGTTTTCGACGTAACAGAAGGAAACGAGTACAAATTGTATTGCAACGGCGGCACAGGACAGCTTTACGGATTAATGTATGAGGCAGGCTATCCGCAGAGTGATACATCGCTTAATGTAAACGCGGGCGACAGCGTTAAGATCGCCGCAAGCGCGAGCAGCGGATATGTATTCAAGGCTATCCTTGTTGACGGAAAGGAAGCCGCCGCAACAAGAGAACATACCATAAAGGTAGAGGCGAACACAACAGTTTCGGCTGTATTTGAGAAGGAGCCCGAGACATACGAGCAAACGATGATCGCTTCCGATGCGGCTCTGACGCGCGAGGCAATGGGAGCAATCCTGTATGACGCTTATCTCGCGGCGTACGGCAAAAACGAAGATGGAACATGGAATAAGGTTCCCTATATGGATCAGAACGGCGCGGCGCTCTCGCCCGACGACCCGAACTATGACCCGAACATAAAATATGACGGAACGCCTTATATTCCGCAGACAGGATGGGGTCTTCTCACAGACACGGATCAGCTTGATATGGGATTGTACATGAAGGTCAAGGAAGCGTATAACTTAGGTCTTATGAGAACAGAGCAAGGCATTAAGAGAGGCGCTATACAGAATGGCAATCAGCTTGAGCCCAAGGCCGAGGTAACAAGAGCCAAGGCGGCCAAGACGCTGGTATTCTGCTACATCTTAACTCAGCCCTTAAAGAATGAGAGCCAGCTCATACCCGACAACACCAACAAGGCAGCTGCGACCGTGGCTGACATCGCGGCACCCAACGAGCAGGCTCCCTCAACGCCTTACACCGGCGTATCCGAGGAAGAACTGCCCACTCCGGTACCCGCGACACCGACACCCGAGCCGACAGCAGAGCCGACTCCGGTTCCTGATCAGCCGACACCCACTCCGGGAACAGACGTAACTCCCGAGCCGGGCGAGTCCTCGGCTCCCGAGGAGACGGCCACTCCCGAGCCCGGAACAGACGCGACACCCACTCCGGGAACTGACGTTACTCCTGAGCCCGGCACAGACGCCACTCCCACTCCGGGAACTGACGTTACACCCGAACCGGGAACCGACGCTACTCCCACTCCGGGAACAGACGCGACACCCGAACCGGGAACAGACGCTACTCCCACTCCGGGAACTGACGCAACTCCCGAACCCACTGCCACGCCTGAGCCTCTCCCCGATCAGAAATTTGACGGTGCGGCTCCCGAGGATGTTATCATCACGCTTCCCGACGCGGCGGCGAACGTATCTCAGGTAACACTTAACGGCGCGGCCGTTCCCGCAAACAGCTACAAGGTTGAAAACGGCGTAATCACCTTTACACCCGAATTCCTCAGCACGCTGCCCAACGGAACAAACACCGTTATAATCGAGGACGACAAGGGCAACACATACTCGGTTGACATTAACGTAACAAACACGTTTGAGCCGACAGCAGCGCCCGAGCCCACATCGGAACCCTCGAGCGAGCCCACAAAGGCTCCTCTGCCGACGCACAGACCCTCATCATCATACGGCGGCACAGGCACAAACTCGAACTTCTCAACAGGCGGCTCAGCGGCGACACCCACGCCCGCGGCCACCGCGGAACCCGGAGCCACATCGGAGCCCTCGGCTACGCTCATTCCCGGAACAGGCGCGACAGCAGCTCCCGTTCAGCCCGGAACCCAGGTATTTGAGGATGTTCCCGAAAGCTATTGGGCATACGGATATATCATGGACCTCTACAACGCGGGAATCATCAACGGTGAGACACCCACGCTGTTCGTGCCCGAGAACCCGATCACCAGAGCGGAGTTCACCAAGATAGCCGTAATGTTGTTCGGCATCACACCCGGCGGCGCCTCGACATTCGCCGACGTTGCGGACACAGACTGGTTCGCGCCTTACGTCGCGGCAGGTCAGGCGGCAGGCATAGTGAACGGCACAAGCGAGATCACATTCAGCCCCGACGACAACATCACACGCGAGCAGATCGCAGCGATCGTCGGCAGATATCTGAACCTCAGCTCGCAGGCGGCTGTCAACTATTCCGACGCGGCAGCGATCGAAGATTACGCGCTGCCTTATGTGGCGGCTCTCTCGGAGCAGGGAATTCTGACAGGTTCGGACGGAATGTTCAATCCCAAGGATCCCGCGACACGTGCGGAAGCAGCGACAATAATGTCAAGAGTTAAAAATCAATAATCGGTTTTTCGGCTCTCCCCTTTTGGGGAGAGCCTTTTTTTGCGGATATTATCCGCCCGTCTGCCTCGCCCCTTGGGGAGAGCCAAACCCATACGTTCGCGGGAATATGCGAATGAATTTCGCCAAATCAACTCCGCGTAATCACTATTCGCTAATCTCTAATTACTATGTTGACTTAACTCATTGACAATGCTATAATTAACTCATGAATAACGCAAATTTTTTGCCCGTTTCGCGGGAGGATATGAAAGAGCGCGGCATCGAGCGCCTCGACTTTGTATATGTTATCGGCGACGCATATGTGGACCACTCCGCTTTCGGCCACGCCGTTATTTCGCGCGTTCTCGAAAGCCGCGGCTACACGGTCGGCATTATTTCTCAGCCCGACTGGCACGACTGCGAGGGCTTTAAAGTGCTCGGCAGGCCAAGGCTGGGTTTTTTGGTGTCCTCGGGCAATATCGACCCGATGGTTAACCGCTACACAGCCGCCAAAAAGGTGCGCAACACCGATTTGTACTCTCCGGGAGGAAAGGCCGGCAAACGTCCCGACCGCGCGACGATAGTCTACTGCAACAGAATACGCGAGGCGTTCGGTGATGTGCCTATAATAATCGGCGGGATCGAGGCCAGCCTGCGCCGCTTCGCCCACTACGACTACCACAGCGACAAGGTGCGCCGCAGCATACTGATAGACAGCGGCGCCGATCTTCTCTCGTTCGGCATGGGCGAGCGTTCGACTGTTGAGATCGCCGAACTGCTCGGCGCGGGCGTGCCGGTTTCGGAGATCAAGGGAGTTTGCGGCACTGTGTATATCGAGAGCGACAAATCGGCTCTGCCTGCCGACGGGATAACGCTGCCGTCGTTCGCGGAGGTCAGAGACGATAAAGTCAAATACGCCGAGGCCACAAAAACTCAATATGACGAGCAGGACCATATCCGTGGCAGACCGCTTATACAGCTTGACAGCAACAGATATATAGTGCAGAATCCGCCCGCCGCTCCGCTCTCGACACAGGAGCTGGACGACGTGTACGAACTGCCCTACGCGGGGACTTATCACCCGTCATACGAAAACCAAGGCGGCGTGCCCGCGATAAAAGAGGTCGAGTTTTCGATAACCTCGTGCCGCGGCTGTTTCGGCGGCTGCAACTTCTGCGCCCTGACATTGCACCAGGGGCGCTCGGTGACCGCGCGGAGCCGGAAGTCGATCCTGCGCGAGGCCGAGAAACTCACAAAACGCAAAAACTTCAAGGGATATATCCACGACGTGGGCGGCCCGACGGCCAATTTCCGCGCGCCATCATGCAAGGAGCAGGAAAAGCGGGGCGTGTGCAAAAACAGACAATGCCTGTTCCCCGAGCCCTGCCCGAATCTTATCGCCGACCACAGCGATTATATCGAGCTCCTGCGCGAGCTCAGGGCGCTGCCGGGCGTTAAAAAAGTGTTCGTGCGTAGCGGCGTCAGGTTCGACTATGTGCTGGCCGACAAGGACGACACGTTTCTCAGGGAGCTTTCGGCGCACCATATCAGCGGACAGCTGCGCGTGGCGCCCGAGCACATCTCAGACACCGTCCTCGGATATATGGGCAAGCCGAAACACGCGGTCTATGAAAAGTTCAGGAAAAAGTTTAACGCGGTAAACGCGGAGCTGAAAAAAGAGCAGTACATGGTGCCTTATCTGATGTCGTCGCACCCCGGCTGCACGCTGAAAGACGCGGTGAAGCTGGCGGAATATCTGCGCGACAACGGCATAAGCCCCGACCAGGTGCAGGACTTTTATCCCACGCCGGGCAGCATTTCAACCTGCATGTACCACACAGGTATCGACCCGCGAACCATGAAACCGGTATATGTGCCCAAGACCTACGAGGAAAAACAGATGCAGAGAGCGCTGCTGCAGTACCGCGACCCCAAGAATCACGAGCTTGTGCGCCGCGCTCTCATCAAGGCCGGAAGGCGGGATCTTATAGGCTATGACAAAAAATGTCTTATAAAACCGTATAATAATAACAATCAAAATACACACAGGAGGAAATCAAACAATGGCAAAAATTCTCAGCGGAAAAACAGTATCGCAAAGAGTAAAGGACGAGCTCAGAGACGAGGCGGCGGAGCTTAAAGCGCAGGGCAAGCAGACAGGTCTCGCGGTGGTCTTGGTAGGCGACGACTCGGCCTCAAAGGTCTATGTGCGCAACAAGGAAAAGGCGTGCGAGGACCTGGGGATATATTCGGAAATACACCGTCTGCCCGAGGAGACCACCGAGCGGGAGCTGCTCGATCTGGTCGAAAAGCTCAACAATGACGACAAGATAGACGGTGTTCTGGTTCAGCTGCCGCTGCCCGAGCACCTTGACGACAGCGTTATAATAAACAACATCAGGCCTGACAAGGACGTGGACGCTTTCCATCCGGTCAATGTGGGTAAGATAATGATTGGCGACTATGACTTTCTGCCCTGCACGCCCGCAGGCATTATGGAACTGATACACGAGAGCGGCGTCAGCGTTGACGGCAAAAACTGCGTCGTTATCGGCCGCAGCAATATCGTGGGCAAACCGATGTCCATGCTGCTGCTGCACGAAAATGGCACGGTGACGACCTGCCACTCACACACCCAAAACCTCGCCGAAATAACAAAGCGCGCCGACATTCTGGTCGCGGCGGTGGGTATCGCCAAATTTGTCAAGGCCGACATGGTAAAGCCCGGCGCGGTCGTTATCGACGTAGGTATGGACAGAGACGAAAACGGCAAGCTGTGCGGCGACGTGGACTTTGACGATGTTGAGCCAATTGCGGGAGCTATCACTCCGGTGCCGGGCGGCGTGGGCCCGATGACGGTGGCTATGCTGATGCGCAACACGGTCACAGCCTCGAAAAAGCATATGCGGTAAGCGCGAGAGCTATCGCGGGCGGGCAGTTTTCGCCCGCTTTTTATATTTGCCGCAAAAACTTAATATTTTTTCAAAAAAATGCAAAGTTTCTCTTGCAAAAGACAACATAATATTGTATAATTTAATATGTATGATATTTTAGAATTTTGTGCTATTTTAATAAATTTGAGCATTATTTAAAGGAGGAAATATAATTATGAAAAAAAGATTTCTCGGTATAACGCTTGTTATCGCTATGCTGATCTCCGCGCTGCCGTGCGTTTCGTTTGCCGAAGGCGGCGACGAGCCTCTAACCTCGGTCAGCGTTGACTTTGCCGCAGGCTTTGACAGCGGCGCCAAAAACACCGACTACTTCTACTCTGCCGAGAAAAAACAGGGCTTTGTTACCGAATCGGGCATGATATTGCCGCCGGGTGAGGAACGTCAGGTTGTCTCTGTAAGCATGGCGCGCCCTCTTACCGCCGACGGCATGAACGCGACCGAAGGAAACGGCAAATATTTGAGCGACAGCGCCGAATACCTCAATCACGGCGGACTGATCTACAGAGCCGACCTGCCCGCGGGCGCCTATCATATCGAGGTGCAGCTGGGCGGAACCAGCAACAGAGACAACACCTGGGTCACGCCGACCGGCATGGAGTATGACCGAATCAGAAGGACCTCCGGCTGGGACGACGCGGGAAACGTTAAAAGGAACACCATGGTCACATGGGATAATAACAATACAAAATGGTCATACGACTTTGCCACCGGACAGGACTTTGTTGAGATAGACATAGAGCCGATCGCCATGCCTTCAAGGACGAGCAGCCGGACAGTCACGGTCAAGTCGATCTCGATAACGCCGATTGCCAATAATGAGCCCGGCGACAAGGCGACCATATATATACTGGGCGGCTCCACCGAAAAGACATACACCAACGAGTCCTCTTATTCCTCCTGGGGACAGGTGCTTGAATATTATTTCGACCCCGACAAGATCGCAGATGTTGTGAACTACTCTATGGGCGGCAGAAGCATGAAGAGAAGCTACACCGAGGGCAGATTCAACGACATACTGCTGACAGGCAAGCCGGGCGATTATGTTTTCCTGACATCGGCTCAGGGCGACGAGGCCGACGGCCATACCAGATTTGACAGAGGCCTCAACTATGGCACACCCGACGAGAACAACGCGCTTTATAAACAGTGGCTCGATATGTACATAAAAGCCATAAAAACCAGAGGCATGCACCCGATATTGGTTTCGGCCGTTCCGAGAGGCAACGGTTTCTCTCTCGAAGGCGCCGACAAGCCCAACGGCTTTAACCCCGACGCGACGGGCATTATGCGCGATACCGCGAAAGCCGACGAGGGCGTCGGATATATCGGTATGTATGAGGGCGTCAAGGACTATGTGAGCAAGCTGGGCGAGAACGAGCCGCTGTATATATTCAGCTCATACGAGGCTGGCGAGACGCCCGCCGAAAACTCGGCCAACGGCGTTTCCAACTGGGACGGAACCACATACAAGGAATCCGCGTCAAAGCAGTTCGCCAGAATAATGATGGAATACATCTGCGACGAGGCGACCTCGGACGACGACGTATACACCAGTAAAGAGTTTATGAAAACTCTGTTCTCGTATCTGCTCCCCGAGGCGCAGCAAGCGGCAAAATCGGGCGACTGGACCTCGATCTTCCCCGAAATGGCGGCGGATGTAGGCCAGGTGGACGTGGCTCCGGGAGCGACGCCTCTGCCCGAGCAAAATTATTACTACAGAGACAATATCGAGAGAATACTGCGCGTTGGCGCGATGCACAAAAACAGCGAAAACCTGTTTAAGCCGAACGACCTTATCACCGTGGGCGAGTTTGCCCGCGGCATGGAAACGGTCTTTGAGCTTGAGCCGGGCGCCCTCGGCAGCTATAATCTGACATACGCCGAGCTTCAAGAAAAATACGGCCCAGAGGTTGAAACCGCCTCGGCCGAGGCCGCCGAAGAACCCGCGGCAGGCCAGCACAGGATAACGATAACCCAATCGGACGGCGGCACGATAACCGCCTATAACGAGAGCCAATTCGATCAGATCAGCGTGGACATTCCCGACACGATCGAAGCGGGCGGCGTTATCGACGATGCGTATATGACAGTCACCGCGCCTGCGGAGAATTTTGTAAAGGGAACCGACACTTCGGCGTCGTTCCCCGAGAACAGCGCTGTTACGCAAAACTATATTGAGTTCAGAAACACCACTCCCGAAAAGCCCGTGACCTATTTCTCAAAGGCAAAGGGTAAGCTGGTGCTGTATGTCCGCTTTAACGACAACAAGAATATCGAGCTTAAAAACAATGTGAGCGGCGCAATACAGTCAAAGCTGATAAACAACACTATCGACGGCTCGGGAGCCACAATATACGGCACCGTCGAGTTTGACGTTGAGCAAAACACAGGATACACCCTCACAGCTCACGGCGGAAACGGACGACTGTTCGGCCTGAGATACTACTCTCTCGACTATCCGCAAAGCACCGAGACTCTTTTCGTGAACGACAGAGACGAGGTCAGAATAACCGCCGTGGCCGACCCGGGATATCTGAACGACCAAATCTTTATAAACGGCGAGCCGGTTACGAATGAAAAGGAATACCGCGAATATGTTGACAAGGACATAACGATAACCGCCACATATATCAAAGAACCCGATTTTGTGGACACGGGAGCCATCGCGTCCGACGCGGCTCTGACGCGCGAGGCAATGGGCGCGATACTCTATGACGCTTATTATCTGAAATACGGCAAAAACGACAGCGGCGCGTGGAACAAACGCGAGTACATGACAAACAATGACGGTCTGCCCGCGCCGGGCGACGCCAACTACGACCAGAACGCTATCTATGAGGGCACGCCTTACTTCCCGCTTGTGGGCTGGGGCGCTCTCACGGACAAAGACGAGATCTCGCCCGTGCTGTACGGCAAGGTTAAAGAGGCCTACAACCTCGGCCTTATGCGCAGCGAGCAGGCCATAGAGCGCGGAGCGGTCAAGCTCGGCACAGTCCTTGAGCCCAAAGCAAAGGTGACCCGCGCGAAAGCGGCAAAAACTCTGCTGTTCGCCTATATCCTGGCGCAGCCGATGAACGCCGAAAGTCAGACGCTCCAGAACCACGGAGCCGAGACCGCCGAGATCGCGGTTCCAAATCCAAATGTTGAGGCTCTTCCCTACAAGATCGAGACGACGCCCACGCCCGAGCCAACTCCGTATATCACGCCCGAGCCGACGGTCGCTCCCACTCCTATTCCCCTCAAGGGCGAGAAATGGGACTTCAACTCTATCGCAAAGGACACGACATATCCCGACAGAACATCAAAAATCGCAAACGAAAACGGCAAAGAGCTGACAATAAACCACAGAACACAAGCGAACGAGGGCGCTGTCGCTCCCGCAGTTGACGAAAAGGCCGAAGGCGATAACTACCTCAAATTCACCGACACGGGCAGCGGCCAGGACGGATTTACATACAATCCCGCCGACCCGATTGACTCGGAAGTTATCGTCATTGAGCAGGATTTCAATATAAGCACCCCTGTAAAGGACAACGTGCTGCTGAGATTCTACGACAAAAACAACGTTGATCCCAATAACAGCTACTCCGCGGGCTCCGACGACGGCAGAGCCTTTGAGGTAAAGACCGGCGACGGCGCGACCCTTAAACTCACCGACTACTTCTCATCGGGTGGCGACGACACAAGAGAAAGAGGGTTTGACTACGTTATACCCGATTTCAACTTCACGCCCGGCAGGTGGTTTACACTGAGAGTTGAATACCACAAGGCCGACAACGCCGTTAAGGTATACACCAAAAAAGACGGAGAGGACTATGTTCTAAGCCGTGAAATATCTCTGGCGCAGGGCACTATAAAAGTTGAGGAAAGCGCGATACCGCACCTTGTTATGACAGGTATGGCTGTTATGACAAAAGGCACAAACGATGAGGGCGAAATAATCGAGCTGGGTGTTGACAACATTTACATTGCTGAGCTTGACAATACTCCCATACCGACCGACACTCCCGAGCCGACCGATACGCCGACTCCCACTGAGACTCCGACAGCGCATGAATATCCCTATGAGATAGCAAGCGCGACGTATGGAGCGGACGGAACATTGAGCACGGAAATAAAATACTACGGCACGGACGCCGAGCCGAAGGCCAAGCTGATCATCGGGGTATACAGCGAGAACACGGTTCTGACCGCCGCCAGCATGTATGATATAAGCGGCACGGAGATTAAAGGTCTTGATTTCAAGAAACCCGCTTCGGGCACAGTCAAACTGTTTATCTGGGACAGCGAAAACGGCATGAAGCCTCTG
>CANQLT010000003.1 GCA_947624775.1 uncultured Monoglobus sp. | reverse complement strand
GTTGCGGGTGCCTCGGTCGGCTCACTCGTGGGCGCTTCGGTCGCGGGCGCAAGCGTGGGTTCTTCTGTGGGCTCTGCGCTCGGTTCCTCCGTAGGCTCCTCTGTGGGCTCTGCGCTCGGTTCCTCCGTAGGCTCCTCTGTGGGCTCTGCGCTCGGCTCCTCTGTAGGCTCAGCAGTGGGCGCAAGCGTGGGTAATTCGGTAGGCACATTTGTGGGAGCGCTCGTCGGCTCTATTATGGGCTCATTCGTAGGCTCCGCGCTCGGCACTGCCGCCTTCTGCCATATAGCGTAAAGCATATCAAGTCTGCCGCTCTTTTCAAATGTTTCGCCCGAGCGGTAAAGCTCGTTCGTCGCCGGATTTACGCCTGTGCCATCGGGATTGTTCAGGCTCCAGCCCAGGAATTCATAGCCGCTGACCGTCGGAGGATTCAGGCCCTCGACATACACGGTGTCGCCCATGGTATATGTGGCGGTGTCGTTGGGTATTCCCGCAACGTCCGCGTCGCTAAAGTCATAATTATCCGCGTTCGTGCTGTAATCCACCTGGTACGCGTCCGGCACATTGTCGGGCGCTTGATCCGTGTCGGGCCTGTTGGGGTCAAAGTAGTCTCCGGCCCAGACGGCGATCACGTCAATATCGCTTGTGTCGAAGCGAACCATGTGTGCCATCGCCGAAACGATGCCGCTTGTTATTTCGCTCAGCACGATCGGCTTGCCGTCCTGTTGTATCTTTTGAATAACGGCGCTGTTGCCGTCATTCTTTGCGATCCAGCCCGCGAACGCCGCGTTTTCGGGTTTCCTCTCGGTCAGGTTCCATCCCGAATAATCAATATCATCCGCAAGAGTGAGTATTCTGCCTGTAGAGAATGTTCTGCTGTCGGTATGCTTTTGAGACTCGGCCGCCGCGTCATTAGCGTCGTTTAAGTCATAATTCAGCTTGTAGATTGCGTTCTTTGCCCATACCGCGTACAGCGTCACGCCGTTTTCGTTGGGGTGCAGGTGATCATGTCCGACGATTCTGATCGCGTCGTCCATTTTGAACACATCTCCGGGTGAGAGCGTTATATGCTCGCCGGCGCCCTCGGCTCCGTCTGCCTGATCTTGGGTCTGCACTTCAAGGCTCCAGCCCTGGAAGGCGTAGCCCTCCCATATGAAGTCGTCGCCCACATTCTTGACTGTGATCTCGCTGTTTTTGTCATAAGGAGTCACATCGGTCGGCACCTTGTCGCCGAGGTCTACCGCGAGGCCCGGGTCATAGAATACCTGCATAAAGTCCGCGATGCCGTCTCCGGCTGTTCCGCCGCCTGCCTCGGCGCCGTCTCTTTTGTCAACAGCCCAAACCGCGTACAGGGTGACGTCTCCGGTAATTTCTATCGCGCCGTCGGGCGGGATAATATCGAGCTTATTTACCTGCGCGAATTTTGTCACGGCTTGATTGATTTCGAGATCAACTCCGTCGGCCTCCTGCGTCAGAGCGTTCTTTTTGCTCCAGCCGAGGAATACCGCGCCGTCTCGCTCAAGATCTCCGACAGGCAGCGCTTTGGCTACGCTGTCTCTCTCGTAGCGCTCCGGGTCCTGCGGAACGGTGCCGCTGTATTCTCCCTCGGACGTGTTCGGGTCGTAAGTCACGCCGAAATCAATATTGCTCCATTGCGCCTCGAGTATCAGGCCGCCGTCCAGGTCGCCGGTAATGGATGCGCCGGGCTCGTAGAATGTGTCGCCCTCGCTCACCTTCCAGTTGATAAAGCTGCGGTCCGCGTTCCATTCGGGCTTGTCGGCTATTACCGAGTTGCCCTCGGCTTTGATGCCCTGCGCGTAGGGGAACTCCGTCGCCGCCGATCCGGCGGGCCACTTGGCACTGCTGCCCGCTCTGCCGGGGAGGTATATTATCTGATTATAATCGGCTATGCCGTCTTGGTTAGAATCAACCGCCCATACCGCGCACAGCGCCATAATACTGCTGTTTTCCGGGCGCGTCATCTGTATGGTTTGACCCGCCGTTACGATATTCGCCGCGGCTGCCGCGCTGCGGCTCGTTATCGGCGGCAGCTCCTCGTTGACGCTCCAGCCGAGGAATATGTGTCCCTCTCTCGCGATATTGCCGCTGCCGTCCTCGGTCGAGCCGCCCTTGATATTATTCTTTACAATAACGTCCTCGCCGTCCTCATACATTTTGCCCTCTATCGGCACTTGACCCTCGGTCGCGCCGTTGTCGACATATATAACGTCATAGGTCGGGGTCAGGGGCTCCCAAACCGCGTAGAGAATATCGGCTCTCTCGGTCTTTTTGAAGGTGTTATCGGGTTCGCTGCCGTACAGATTTCCCGATTCGTTTGTTCCGCTGCCGTCGGGTGTGTTGAGGCTCCAGCCCTTAAAGATATGACCCTCTCTGGTGATGTCGCCCGGCTGAACCTTAACTTCGTCGCCGCTGTTATATAACGTATCGTCCTGCGGCAGTTCTCCGACAACCGTGTCCGCTCCGGCGTTGGCGTCATAGATTACCTGATAGTAGTCGGGTATGCTGTCGCCCGTCTGATTGCCGGCTCTGTTTCCGCCGTAGCGGTCGATCGTCCACGCCGCGTAAAGGTTCATGACCGTGCTGTTTTCCTCGAGCGCCATTTCTGCGGTTGTCGCGGCCGGGTAGCCGCTGATCGCGTCTGCTTTCTCAAGATACAGCGGATTTGTCTCATCTTTTATTCTTTCGTCAAGCTCAGCCTGAGACGTTACGCTCAGGAAAGGCTTGTTGCGCGTCCAGCCGAGGAACAGAGCGCCTTCGTGCCTGGGCGCGGGAGTATAGAGCAGAGGAACATCGTCGCCGAGCGAGTATGTGTTATTATCCTCGGGCAGTTCGATGCTGCCGCCGTTCTCGTTATACTTAACTCCGTAGGACGCGCGCTCCCATACAGCGTAGAGCCTGGTGAGACCCGGCTTTTTGGTGAACCATGTCCGCGCGCCGTTGGTATCGTCTTTGAGCGACTCGGGCAGATACAATACGCCGGAATTGGCAAAATATTCATTCACATATTCATTGGTTCCGTCCGCCGGCTTATCGTTCGGTTTATCCGCTTCTTCCGCAGAGGTCTGTGTGGGGTCATAATTCGGGTCCGTGCTCCAGCCTCTGAATACATATCCTTCAAGCTCGGGCAGCCTTACCGATTTATCTGTAGGCATGATAGATACTCCCTGGAAATCGGTCATGCTGGTGTAGGCGTGGCTGTCAAACGGGATATAATTCGCGTGTGTATCGTTGCTTGCGTCTGTATCCGCGCTGTTCGCGTCAACAACCGCCCGCGGCAGATTTTCGTTGTAAATAACCTGCATCGCGTCGGGAATTCCGTCGTTAGGCTCGTCGTCCTCGGCCCAGGTCGCGTAAACATCATACTCATATTTTCCGGCATTATCGCTCTGCCCATACTTGTTCACAACGCTCGTGTCCAAGCTGTGCACAATAAACGTCGCCGGTTCTTCTTCGGGATTGTCGCTTCCTATGTGATGAAAATGTCCGTCGCTGTCGGCGTAGCCCTCAAACGCTTTGGTCGCCCAGCCCATCTGCGCGAAATGTATCTCCTTGTCGGGCTCACCGGAATCGGGATATTTTTCAAGGAAATTAACAGGAGCTCTGTCGGGCTTTACCAAAGATTCGCTGAGAGCATAATTCTCGGTTCTGGCTCCTCTTTCTCTATAAAAGTTTATGTCGTTATATGTGGTTCCTTTGTCTGTCCAGGTGCCGCCGTTCATGTGATAACGAACGATCGCGTCGTCATAGTCGGGAATGCCGTTGCCGTTGTCGTCCACGCCCCATATCGCGTAGAGCGTCACGTCGGAATCGCCCATTGTGAGCTTTGCTGTTGTTTCCTCCTGCGTATCTTTGAGGTCGGCATAATCGAAGAAATGTCCTTCCTTATCTTCGATATAATCTTCGGACGGGATAATGTACGACAGCCATTCGGGTTTTTCCTGTCCGCTCGGCAGCGCGTACCAGCCCGCAAACGCCGCTCTTGACTTTGTCAGAATTTGCTCCGAATCGCCGTTGCCGTTGTTGCCGATAACCGGAACATTATATCCCTCTATGAATTCTTCGGTATCCGCGTTGGGCGTTCCACTATTGTCAGCGTCCGTGTAACCGGCATTGTTTTTGTCGTGGCCGTCGTCCTCAACGGGCACATAGCCCGCTCCGCCGTTCGCGTTATACGTAACGTGGTGGAACACATTTATCGGTATGGTATGATAGTCAACTTTGTCCGCCGCCTCTTCTCCTGCTTCAGTGGTGTTGAACTCTACTTTAAAGGTCACCGTGCCGTTGCCGTAAATATTGTTTAAATCAACCGTATGCGGTTTGCCGGCATGATCTTCCATTTCTGCATTGGTTTTATTTTCAAACCCTGCTGCATCATACCACCAGTTTGTGTTGTTATTGATGAGTTCTTTTCCGGCTGCCGTATCTTCGTCGTCTCCAAACACTTCAAGATAATCAATCTTTGTAGCGTAAGTCAGATTTTCAGTCGCCGCGTTGATCGCTCCGAGATTTATCACAGCCTCGTTTTTAACCTCCCCGTTTTCAACAACGGGTTTTACCGCGACGGGGATCGCATTTCCTGTCTGGACACGAATTGTGTTTCCGCTCAGAAGATAATCATAATATATAAGCTGTCCCTGGTCCATATATCGAAGAGTGTAGCCGGGTGTCTCTATTCCGAAAGGCGCGGTCGAGGTAATGGTCGTGGGCGCTTTTTTATAAAATTTGTGTACGTCGTCCCACTCTCCCATGTCGGAAGTGTTGTATTGGTACTGTTTGATAACGACCTTGCTAATACCCGTGGCGCTGCCGTCAAACGCGTTGTTCTCTATGCTCTCGATATCGCCGGGAATAACCAGAACGCCTTTGCCGCCGAATTCGGGGTCCGCGCTGTCCTGACTTCCAAATGGATTTTTTTCAAACGCGAGCGAGCCTATTGTCCTTATCGTGTCGGGCAGGGTAAGACTTGTGAGCCCCGCGCTGCCGAAAGCTCTGTAATTAATATTCTCCACCTTGTTGAGGTCGACACGGCCCATCCCGATGGTCGTTTCGTGAAACGCCGAATGGTTGATCGACTTAACAGAATCGGGGAATGTCACGCTGTATATTTTTTTATCACTTCTGTCACTCAAAACGCCGTTGCCCGCGCTGTCGACCTTTGAGAGCAGTTCGGTGTTTTCGTCCTGCTGGGCGACGCCGACGATCGTCTTGGTGAACACCTCGCCTTCCCTTGTGGCGGTAAGCGTCTGGGGTATCTGGAGGCGTGTTCTTTCGGTGACATCCGGGTCGGTATAATAAACCACGTCGCCGGTATTGCGGTTGAACCACCAGTAATCATTGGGCGTGTCCGCCTGCAGCGTGTACGCGTATTCGAGATGATTTCTGTAATGCACATCGGCATAATACGCGCCGAACGGACTTGTTAGGGTCTTATCGCCGCCGCCGGCTGTAACTCCGTCTCCTCTGCCGACATCATGATAAATGCCCTCAAGATATATATCGGTCAGCTTTACGCATTTTGAAAAAGCGTCGGGCTTTATTACAAAAGTCTCGCCATTACCGGTATAAGACGATTCATCAGCGGAATTTATAACAGGCTCTTCGGGGTCATCTGTTCCGTCCGCTTTTTTGCCGTCATAAGCGCTGTGGTCAAATCTAACGGTTGCGAGTTCGTTGCACTCGCGGAAAGCCCGTTCGCCGATATTCCTGATCGAGCTTGGGAGGTCAATGCTTGTTATATTTCGGCACTGGCGGAAAGCGTCTGCCCCGATCGTCGTCACGGTGTCGGGTATGTTCTTGACCGACGTCATATTCACGCAGTACCAGAAAGCGCCATAGGGGATCTCAGTCATATGTCCATCTATACTCGGATTGGTCAGATACAGAAAATCGACCGATTTCAAAATGTCCGCCGCCGGCTGTGAGCCAAAAGCTCCGTCCCTTATTCCATTGATCGCCTCCGGCTTGATGCTGTCACCATAATGAACGTTGCCATTACTCTCCAATTTATAATAATAGCTCGGGATTTTGATCTCAAGGCTGCCGGATTTTATGTCACTCACATTACTTATTGTACCGCCGTTTACCGTGAAATAGCTGTAGTCGCCGGCTGTCGGCGTATATTTGGTGTTCTCGGGCTTATAAACAAAATTCGAAATAATAATGTTGTCAAAGTTGATCTCCGTACTGGCCGAACCCGCCGTTACCGATCTGATATCCGTGGGCATAAGAGTGATCGACTTATTTTTGTCTGTTTTATCACCACTTAACATATTGAAATTTCCCGAATGAGGATTTTTGCCATCTTGATCTGTGATTTTTACATTTACACTATTATTTTCTTTTGTATACTCCAAATTCAGTGTATACCATTGACCGTTTTTTATTTTAATGCTGCTATTTATTACATTTGTGTATGCCTTATCGCTACTATCGCCTGTCAGATAATTTTTATATGTCAAAGATGTGCCATCGCTGCTTTCGGTCGCATATATATCAAGGAACCTGCCGTCGTCACTGCCGCCGTATGTGTTAGCGATGCTGACATTCTCGGTGTCGCATAATCTGAGCAATATATTTTCTTTTTTCACGCTTGGCATCATAAAATCGACCTGAACGGTGAATCCCTCACTGTCGGAGCTAAATTGGGGGTCATAACTCCATCCGTCCTGACCTGAGCCGCCGTCTTTAAAGTTTAAATAATTACCATTACCGCCGGATCCTGTCTGAATTGCGTTTGAGCCACCGGTTGATGCTTTCAATATTGTCAGTTGAGGCGTAAATGTTTCGTCATTCTCCCTAACGCCGTCAATGGTGCCGCCGTTTTCAAAAGTGCTTGAAGTGTCAAGCGAGTTAAAATCCCAGGTTGACTTGGTTACCGTCTCAGTCTCGCGCGGCGCGGATGTATTATGAGTGCCGTTTTTCAGATAATATCTGAAATCATTCCGATTTCTTAAAGCATTATTATCATTTGCGTTATATTTATTATCATCGCCTGTGATGTATTTAAGTCCGCAGATATAACCCTCGTCGTCTATGATAAAGGGCGTATCATTGTTATAGCCGGAAAGATCTGTGCCGTCCGACTTCCATTTGATATAGCCCGAAACATTGCCCCAAGGCGCGAAGTTATGATGATCCTTGTTGTCATTTCCCCAAACATTTTTCGGATAATTGTCGATATCAACAACAAGACTTGTGCTTGTGCTGAGGTTAAACGCGTTTTCGCCGATTTGGTGAACTGTATCCGGAATGAAAATATATTCCAGAGAGTTGCAGCCGTCAAAGGCGCCCGCGCCCAATGAGGTTATTTTCGACACGCCGCCGCTTGTGTCTGTCGTGCTTTTGCCGATATTCACATCGGTTAAAACGGAACAGTTTCTGAAGCAATTGTCGGGAATGCTCGTTATTCCCATGCTCGTTAAGTCAACGGTCGTGAGCAGAGAATTACCCTGGAAACAGCCGTCGGATATCGTCTCAATGGTGGAGGGCCAATTTTCGATCTTCTCCAAGTTGTTCGAGGCAAAGGCGTTAGCGCCTATTTTCTTGATCCTATATTCAGTTCTACTTTCATTTTTATAATACGTAGCAAACGTAACGTTTTTAAGATTCGAGCCCGAAAAAGCGTCGTCGCATATCTCGGTGATACTGTATTCATTTGAATTTTCGCCGTTAAGGTCGGTCGCCTGGATCGTTGCGGGTATGAGAATATCCGTCATTCTGCTCGTCGACGAATATGTGAAACGGACTATGCGCGCTTCTTTAGTGGCGGGATTTCCCTCAACCTCAAGATAAGGGGCAAGCCTTTGATCCACTCGAGCATCATCATGAGCATCAGGGTTGCCATCAAGCCACTGTATCAAAAGAGGCTGATAGCCGTTATCCTCGCCGGGCGCGGCGCTGGCGTCCGAATCCGCCTCCTCGTCGGAGGCGGATCCCCCCTCAGTCAGGCTGACGCCTGACAGCTCCCCCGAAGGGGCGCCTCCCACATTTGCCTCCTCTTGGGAGGATGTGGCGGACGCAAGTCCGTCGGAGGTGGGGCCTCCCTCAGTCAGGCCGGTGCCTGAATCGGAGGCCGCGAAAACCGCGATGCCCGGCAAAGTGCCCAGCACCATAACAACAGCCAGCAATACGGCCAAAGTTTGATTTAATTTTTTCATCATAGTAAACTCTCCTTATATATTTATTTGGTGATTATTAATTAACAATTTTGCCTCCCCTGCGCAAGTGGGGGAGGGGGACCGCTTGCGGTGGTAGGGGCCTCTCCCCCTCAGTCGGTTCCGCCCGTCTGCTGACGGCGAAATTTCATCTAAATATGCGTATCACCCCCCCCCGATTAGTTTTCGGGAGGGGTGAATACAGGCATAAAAAATGCTTTAATTATAGTAAATTATACCAGATTTTTATCCATTTTTCAATAATGCTTTGTACAAAAATATCATAGTCTTTTTGTACAACATTACTATTTATCAGCATAATGTTGAATATATAATTGCTAATACATTATTTAACATATAAAAGCCAAGCCCGTCGAAAACTTTTAAGACGATATATTATCAAATAATATTTCATGAGTCAAAACATATTAATTAACACACTTGACACACGTGTTAACACGTGTTATAATATATATCGAAAGTAGGGGAAAGATATGAAATACAGTGAGTTGAAAAAACTGCTCAAAAAGAACGGCTGCAGATTTGAGGTTGACGGCAAGCGGCACGAAATATGGTACAGCCCAATAACAGGAAATTATTTTCCGGTAGGCAGACACAATTCACAGGATGTCGCACCCGGAACTTATAAAGCGATTATGAAACAAGCAGGAATTGAATAGTTTTCTGACATATTTCAAGGAGGTTATTTTATGGCTAAATATGTATATCCGGCTATTTTTGCAAAAGAGGGCGAGCAATATTCTGTGCGGTTCCCGGATATTCCGAATTGCATGACACAAGGCGAAAATATGCGTGACGCGTTTGAGAATGCCGAGGACGCGCTGTGTTTGGTATTATATCATATGGAACAGCGCGGCGAGACCGCTCCCGCGGTTTCCGACCCCATTGGCCTGACTCTTTCGAAAAATGAATTTATTTCTCTGGTGGACTGTGACACGATCGAGTATGAAAAATTCTATAAAAGCCGTTCGATCAAAAAAACGCTTACTATACCCGAATGGCTGAACGATATGGCTATACGCGAAAATGTTAACTTTTCCAATGTTCTTCAAAAGGCGCTTATGGAACAGCTGAGCGTTAATAAATAGTCTTATATACTTTGGAGCATCAAAAAAGAGCGGGCGAGCCGCTCTTTTATATTATTGATTTTACGCTTTGTTTACTTCCTCTAAGGTCTTTACCACGCTGTGCTTGATGGGTTTCCACTCAACCTTCTTGAACAGCGCCGCGATCGCGATGGGCACGTAGGTGAACTGGAATATCGGGAACAGGAAAAGATAGAATATCTTTTTGTACCAGACGCAGTTTACGTTGTGCCACTCGGTTATCATCGTCATTGCGCCGAGGATAAAGAACAGTCCGTAGAAGTTCACAAGGGTCTGGACAAGCGCATGTATCAGCGCTCCCGCCTCGGGCGCGTTGGCCGCGAGTGCCACGGGTATGGCCGCCGCGTTTATAATAACGCTCAGCAGCGTCATCAGCATGGCGGGCATTACCGTCATCAAAAGGTCAAAGCAGGAAAAGCTGCCCTTAAATATGCCGCGCAAGAGCTTTCCGCCGTAGTGGGCGAACACCTGATAAAAGCCTTTCGCCCAGCGCAGTCTCTGGGTGTACGACTGCTTAAAGGTGGTGGGCTGCTCGTCGTAGAGCATGGCTTTTGCGGCGTATCCTATCTTGATGCCCTTTGAAACCGAGTCGCAGGTAAACTCGATATCCTCGGTGAGCAGGTGGTGTATCCATCCGCCGTTCTGCTCGATTATCTTGGAGCTTACCAGAAATCCGGTTCCGGAAACCGCGCAGCTGGTTCCCAGCTGCATTCTGGAATTGTTGAGGTACCTGGCCTCGCGCAGGAACCAGATAGAGTATCCCGCGGAAATCCAGTTGTCGTCAAAGTTCTTGGAATTCCTGTAGCTCGTCAGGCAGTCGTAGCCGTTGTCGAACACCTTGTTCATCTCTTTGACGTAGTTTTTGTCAAGCACGTTGTCGGCATCAAAGATCATATATCCCTCGTAGCCGGCGTCCGCGTGTTCCTTCTTGATTATATCAAACAGCCAGTCGAGAGCGTAGCCCTTGCCGACCTGAGCCTTGTTGAAACGCTCGTACACGATCGCGCCCGCCTGTCTCGCGACCTCGGCGGTGTCGTCGGTGCAGTTGTCCGCGATAACGAACACGTCGAGCTTATCTTTCGGATAGTTCTGGTTCTTTATGCTGGAAATCAGGTTGCCTATAACGTCTCTTTCGTTTCTGGCGGATATGACCGCCGCGAACTTGTGCTGCGTCTTTGCCTTGAATTTCTGCTCGCCCTTGAAAAGACCGACAAACAGATAAAAGAACTGGTAGGCGTAACACATGGTGAACAAAATCGAAATCACCGCGTTAAATACAATAATCGCTTCCATAAGATCTCCTTTTTCCCAAAACGCGCCGTTTTGGGGTTCCTTTCCGTCAAAGCCCAATAATTTTTTAAATCCACCGAATATCAAATCGGTCGGTAATTTTTTCTAAATACTGTTATAGACCCAAATTATTAAAAATTTATAAACAAAATATGAATATTTTGTAAACAAGATGTTATTTTATTATTACGACCGATTCGCTATGTTTTTAATAAATTTTTTGTCTAAATTGTATAATCTCCGCTTGTGAGCTTTTCGTACAGTCCGCCGATGTCCAGTTGTTTTTCAAGGTATATCTCGTCCGCCAGTATCGCCTGGCCGATGAGCATTCCGCGGCCGTTTATTATTTTATGTCCGCGCGCCTCGGCGTATGACAAAAACTTTGTTTTGGGCGGGCTGTATATAAGGTCGCACACCGCCGCGGAGGGGTTCAGGCCGTCCGTGAAAGACAGGTCGTCGTAGTCCGCGCCCACGCCGCTCATGCCGAGAGGGGTGGCGTTTATTAAAATGTCGCAGTCGGGCAGATATTTCGCCGCCTCGTCGGTGCCGCCCGATATAAGCTCGCAGCCGCTCCGAGCCCTGCCGTCCTTTTGGTAACTGCGTATCTTTTCGCAGACCGCCTCGGCCTTTTGAACCGTGCGGTTCATGACCGCGATCCTGCCCGCGCCCATGTCGGTCAGCTTGAGCGCCAAAGTTGACACAACTCCGCCCGCGCCGAGAATGACAATGCTTTTGCCCTCGGCGTCGACGCCGTTTTGCTCGAGCGACAGCACAAAGCCGCGGGCGTCGGTGTTGTAGCCGTAGAGCTCGCCGTCCTTTATCTTGACCGTGTTGACCGCGCCGAACAACTCGGCGTCGCTGTCGATTTCCTTGAGATACGGGATTATGTCGACCTTGTGCGGCATGGTGAGATTAAAGCCTCTGACGCCGCTCTCGATTGCCGATTCGATATATTCCGAAAGGCCGCCCTTTTTCACGAGCACGCGGGTATAGTCGCACTCAAGGCCCAGCGCGTCAAACACCAGGCCGTGAACTATCGGCGACTTGCTGTGCTCGATCGGGTCGCCGATAACATTAAGCTTTATTTTATCACTCATCGGTTTTCACCTCATCAAGAAGATAGTCGATCGCCAGCAGATAGCCCCTAAGGCCGAGGCCGCATATCTGTCCGACGCAGCCCGCCGCGGTCACCGATCTATGCCGAAATTCCTCGCGCTTGTGGATGTTGCTGATGTGGACCTCCACCGCGGGCAGGTTTACCGCCTTGAGCGCGTCAAGTATCGCGTAGCTGTAGTGGGTGTAGGCGCCGGGATTTATCACTATGCCGTCGAAATTCGCAAGAGCGTGATGGATGAAGTCGATGATCTCGCCCTCGCCGTTGCTCTGCAGCACGACCGCCTCGCAGCCGCGCTCCGCAGCGTGGTCCTCGATCATTTTTTCAAGCTGTTGATAGCCGGTGTTTCCGTACACGTCGGGCTCGCGAATGCCCAGCATATTAATATTCGGCCCGTTTATTACCATGATCTTCATAATATTTCTCCTTTCCTGACGGTGTTTCTAATTAGGCGCAGGACTTCGCCGAGGGCGGAGGCGAAAGTCCCGTCGTTTATGACAAGGGCGGTCGCCGCCTCTCTGTATTTGTCGTACCGCTCTTTATACAGCGTTTTGAGCCGCTCCGCGTTATCTTTGAGCAGCGGTCTGCCCGAGGTGTCGATATCCCCGGCGATAAGCTCAAGCGGACGGTCGATAAATATAACAGCCGCGCCCGAGTCTTTCATTATTTTGATGTTCTCATCGCGGGTGACTATGCCGCCGCCGGTCGAAATTATCCGATCGTCGCCGCGTAGGCAATCGCGCAGCGCCTCGGTCTCGATCTTTCGGAACTCCTCCTCGCCGCGCTCGGCAAAAATATCGGGTATCGGGCCCTCGCGGCGCTCGATCTCCGCGTCGGTGTCCATGAACTCAAGGTTCAGGCTGTCCGCCGCGGCCTTGCCGAAAGCCGACTTGCCGCATCCCGGCATTCCGATAAGCAAAACGTTCATATATAATACCTCTTATTCTTTCAGCTTGTAGTTTCCCAGCAGCTTGAACTCGCCCGTGCCCTCGATAACGTTGTTAGTGACGCGGCGCACGTGACCGTCAAGCAGGTTCCCGCAGTAATCCACAAAAAACATGTACTCGAAATTCCTGTCATAGAGCGGGCGTGACTCCAGCTTTACCAGATTCAGGTCGCCCCGTGCAAAGCACGCCAGTATTCTGTGCAGCTCGCCGCTCTGGTGGGGCAGAGTGAACGCGGCGCTGATCTTGTCGCAGCTCTCGTCTATCTCCAGATTTTTTGAGACGATTATAAAACGCGTGGTGTTTTTGGCGCTGTTGTTTATGTCCTCCGCCAGAACCTTGAGCCCGTACAGCTCGGCGTTCTGCCGTCCCGCGATGGCGGCCTTGCTCTTGTCGCCGTCTGTCGCCACCTTTTGCGCGCTCTGCGACGTGCTGTAATACTCCTTGAGCTCAACTTCGCCCAAGGTCTTTAAAAACTCGCGGCTCTGCATTATGCCCTGCTCGTGGGAATACACGGTTTTTATATCCGAAAGCTCGGCTCCGGGAACGCCCAGCAGACAATGGCGTATCGGCACATCGACCTCGCCCGTGATGAAATAACCGTATTTGGCAAGTAGATCGATAACGTCGGCTATTGTGCCTGTATATGAGTTCTCGATGGGCAGCACCGCGTAGTCGGCGTTTCCGCTCTCAAGCTCCGAAAATGCGCTGTCGAAGGTCGGCACGCTGCTGCGCTTTGAGTCCGCGCCGAAATATTTCATCGCCGCCTGCTCGGTGTACGAGCCGCCGGCGCCGTAGAACACGATCTTTGGATCTTTGATCGGGGACTTGGGGTCGAGCAGATCCTCGACCATGGTGCGGTTGCAGCCCACAAGCTCTCTGGTCTGGCGCTCGCGGCTAATCGACATTATCGCAGCGTAGAACTCGTATACCTCGTTCTTTTGGCGCTTGCCCTCCACAAGGTCCATCTTGCTCATCAGAACCTGTTTCTCGCGCTCCGAATCAAGGACGGCCTTGCCCACGCTCCGCTTGTAGTCGGCCACGCCGCTGCTCAGCTCCATGCGCCGCAAAAACAGCGGCAGGAGCTCGGAGTCGATCTTGTCGATCTCCGCGCGGAGCTCGTCAAGCTTTGTGTCGTATTCGATTTCTTTATTATTTATTTGTTCTTTGTCCATTTTTTCACATCCTAAAATCTGTCGTATAACAAATCCAGCAACGCGGCCGCCGCCGCGTTCTCTATCACCACGGCTCCGCGATGAACGACACACGGGTCGTGCCTGCCGTGTATCTCGATCTCGGCGTTCTCCATCTTCTCAATATTGACCGTCCTCTGCTTTTGGGCGATCGACGGGGTAGGCTTGAGAACCGCTCGGAACACGATCGGCATTCCGTTGGTTATGCCGCCGTTTATGCCGCCGTTGTTGTTGGTGTAGGTTTTAACAACTCCGTTTTCAACATAAAACTCGTCGTTGGCCTCTTTTCCTGTCATTCCTGCAAAGTCCGCTCCGGCGCCGAACATGACCGCCTTTACCGCGGGCACCGAATACAGCATAGCCGACAGACGGCTCTCGATCGAGCCGAAAAACGGCTCGCCTTTTCCCGCGGGCATACCGACTGCCGCACACTCCACGATGCCGCCCACCGAGTTCAGGTCATTCTTCGCGGCCAGTATGCGCTCGCGCATCTGCTCTCCTTTTTTGTCATCAATAACGGGAAAATCTTTTTTTGAGACTTCCGCCAGATCGGCGGCCGAAACGTTCGCGAGATCAAAAGGCTCGTCCCACACGTCGGCTATGCGCAGAATATGAGCGCCCACGCTCACGCCCTCGGCCTCAAGCACCTGCTTCGCCACGGCTCCGGCGAACACCAGCGGCGCGGTTATTCTGGCCGAAAAGTGGCCTCCGCCGCGGTAGTCTCGGTTCTCGCCGTACTTAACATAGGCGGTGTAGTCCGCGTGTCCGGGGCGCATCAGGTCTTTTTCATAGTGCTTTGATATCGTGTTGGTATTTCTGATAACTCCGGCTATCGGCGTGCCAGTCGTCATGCCGTTCACAAAGCCCGACATGATCTCCACCTTGTCGGCCTCTCGGCGGGAGGTGGAGATGCTGCTCCGCCCCGGAGAGCGCCGCTCCATCTCGGCCTCTATCCTGCCAAGGTCCAGCTTTATACCGCCCGGCAGGCCGTCTATCACGACGCCTATACCGAGCCCGTGCGACTCGCCGAAAATGCTGAGCCTTATATTTCTTCCGAATATGTTCATACCGTCCTCCGAATATGTTTTATACTAAATCAAACCAGTCTGTCGTATACCTTAAAAAAGTCGGGATACGACTTTCTGACCGCCTGCTCGGCGCCGGTTATGCTGACCTCGCCCTCCGAGCGGCACGCGGCAATCGCGATCGCCATCGCAATGCGGTGGTCGTTCCACGACGAGCAGACGTTGCTCTCCAGCAGGTCGCGGCCGTTTATGATAAGGCCGTCCGCGGTCTCGCGGATATCAACGCCCAGCCGCGAAAGCTCGGTGGATACCGCCTTGAGCCTGTCACTCTCCTTGAGCCTCAGCCGTCCCGCGTTTATGATACGGCTCTCGCCGACGAGGAACGAGCAAAGCACCGCGGAAATCGGCACCAGATCGGGTATGTCGCGGGCGTCTATCGTGATGCCGTGCATAACGGCTGTCTTTTTCGCCATAAGCCCGCCGTTGGGGCCCTTGACTATCCTGCCGCCCGCGCTCTTGATTATGTCGATTATGGCGCGATCGCCCTGAAGGCTGTCGGGGTTTAAATTCATACACTCCACATTGCAGCCGATGGCGTCCGCCACCAGAAAAAACGCGGCCTGCGAATAATCCGCCTCGACCTTGAGTTCGCCGCAGCCTTTGTATTTCTGACCGCCCTTTACGCGGAACAGCTTGTATTTATAATTTTCGATCTCGATACCGAATTTTTTGAGAATGTCGATCGTCAGGTCGATATAACCCTTGCTCTCGCACTCGCCCGACACGACTATCTCGCTGTCGCCCTCAAGCAGCGGCAGCGCGAACAGCAGGCCTGTTATAAACTGTGAGCTGACATTGCCCGCCAGGCCGTAGCTTCCGCTCTCGAGCTTTCCGTCCAGGATTATATAATCATCGCCCGTTTTGAGCTTTATCCCTTTCTCGCGGAAAATATTGAAGTAAGGCGTCTGGGGCCGCTTCATCAGCCGTCCGCGGCCGATAAACTTGACCGGCACGCCTCTGCCCAGCGCCAGCGGCATAAGGAACCGCAGCGTCGAGCCGCTCTCGAAGCAATCGAGAGTTATCATGTTTTTTACTTTATATGTCTTTTTACCCGAAATGCTCACCGTCATGCTCTTAGTGTTGACGCGGCACTTTGCGCCCAAGGCGCGCATACAGCCCACGGTGGCGGTTATGTCGTCAGACATAACCACGTTTTCGATAACGCAGTCATCGCCGCTCAGAGCCGCAGCAATAATCGCCCGATGAGCCACGCTCTTGGACGGCGGCACCGACACGGTGCCCCGAAGCATACTCGGACGTATTACTTTAATATCTTCCATAACATCCTCCAAAAAAGTTAAATAGTATAATTAAATGTTCAAAAACTCGTCTTTTCTGAATTTTTTTATAAGCACATCGCCTATGCCGCTCAGCAATATCAGATTGATATTGGCGCCCTCGCCCTTTTTGTCAACGGCAGCCGCGTCACTGAGCTGCTGCTTGCTTATCTCAATATTTGTCGGCAGACTGTAGTTTTCAAGGATTTTCGTCATTCTCTCGGCGGTGCCCACGGGGGTCAGCCCCAGACGCTCGCCGTACTCGCACGCCATACGCATGCCCACGCCCACAGCCTCGCCGTGAGTGTATGTCTCATAGTTGTACTGCTTCTCGATGGCGTGGCCGAAGGTGTGGCCGAAGTTGAGTATCATGCGTCCGCCCTTGTCGAACTCATCCTCCTCTACTACCTGTCTTTTTATATCACAACAATTATATACTATTTTATCTATTTTTGCAAACAATTCTTTTGTGTTTTTTATATTTTCCAAAAGCTCAAACAAAGCCTTGTCTTTTATGGCGCCGTATTTTATGACCTCGGCCATTCCGTCGCTTAAAACGCGGGGGGAGAGTGTCTTTAAACACTCGGTGTCGATTATGACCATCTTGGGCTGGTTGAACGCGCCCACAAGATTTTTGCCTCTCGGCAGATCTATGGCAACCTTGCCGCCCACGCTGGAATCCACCTGCGCCAGCAGAGTGGTCGGTATCTGAACATAGGGCACTCCGCGCAGCAGACTCGCCGCCGCGTAGCCTGTCAGATCGCCCACAACGCCGCCGCCCAGGGCGATTATCAAGTCGGAGCGCGTCAGGCCGAACGAGAGCATCCTGTCATAGAGCTCAAACAGATATTTTTCACTTTTGCTCTTCTCTCCCGCGGGGATCGTGATGAGCTCGGTTTCAAAGCCGCCGCTTTTAAGGCTGTTTATCACGGTGCCGGCGTACATCGGGCCCACGTTGGAGTCAGTGACAACGGCGATCTTTCCGCCTCCGAACACCTCTTTGATGTAGTCCGCGGTGTTCTTTAATATGTCTTTGTCGATAATTATATCGTACTCTCTTTTGGAAATGTTTACTCTCAGTTTTTCCATATTATTCAGGCTCCTTTTCCTGCATGGTTATCTTGTTTTCGCAGACAGTGTTGAGCAGCTTTTCGAGATTCTCGCGGTCGGCCTTTTCAACAAGGACGCGTATCTTTTCAAGGCTGCCTATCAGACGGTCGATCTCGCTCACCACATTTTTCTTGTTTGAAATAAACAGCGAGCTCCACAGTTCGCCGTTTATCCGCGCCACTCTGGTGCAGTCGCGGAACGCGCCCGCAGTGTAGGCGCGGTTCATTTCGGGCGGATAGTCGAGGCATAGCGCCGACGCCGCCACGTGCATAAGGTCGCTGGTGTAGGCGATCACGCGGTCATGCTCGTCGGGATCCGCCATTGCTATGCGGGTTGCGCCAATATATTTCGCCATCTCCCGCAAAAGCGCTATGCTGCTTTCCTTTGAATTTTTATCGGGCGTTATTATAAATCCGCTCATCCAGAACAGCTCGGACGAGGCGTTCTCAAAACCGTCGACCTCCTTGCCCGCCATCGGGTGGCCTCCGACATAATCGACGCCATCGGGCAGAGCCGCGCGGATACGCCTCGAGACTCCGCTCTTTACGCCGCACACTTCGGAAACCACGGCGCCCTTTTTGAACCTGGCACGGTTCTCGTCGATCAGCCCGCCTATACTGTCGGGATAGGTGCAGAACACCACCAGATCGGCCCCCTCGATCGCGTCGCCCGCGTTATCGTAAACCTCGCTCACCGCCTTGTTTTTAAGCGCCGCGGCGCGGGTTTTTGGGTTTATGTCACAGCCCGTGATCAGGGCGCGTCTGAATCCTCTCAGCGCGTATGCCAGCGAGCCGCCGATCAAGCCCAGACCAATTACCGCGACTTTAAAATCACTTTCCATTTTTATCACCCGTATCACACGATTTCCTTGTCAACATGCTTGCCTATGGCGCGCATTTTTTTCATAAGATTGTCAAACTGCGTCTCGTTCAGCGACTGAGCGCCGTCGCACCACGCCTTGGCGGGGTTGTTGTGAACTTCTATTATAAGTCCGTCGGCTCCCACCGCCATCGCCGCCAGCGACAGAGGCTCCACCATCCAGCTCATGCCCGCCGAATGTGACGGATCTACGATAACGGGAAGGTGGCTGAGGCGCTTCACCGCGGGGATCGCGCTCAGGTCAAGAGTGTTTCTGGTGTATGTCTCAAAGGTCCTGATGCCGCGCTCGCACAGAATGACGTTTGGATTGCCCTCGGCCAGAATGTACTCGGCGGACATCAGCCACTCCTCGATCGTGGCCGAAAGACCGCGCTTTAAAAGAATGGGCTTTGACGTCTTGCCCAGTTCTTTGAGCAGATCAAAGTTCTGCATGTTTCTGGCGCCCACCTGTATCACGTCAACGTCTTTTTCGAAAACCTCTACCATTTTCGGAGACATGATCTCGGTCACGATGGGCAGACCTGTTTTGGCTCTCGCCTCTTTGAGCAGACGCAGACCCTCGAGCTCAAGTCCCTGGAACGAATAGGGCGAAGTCCTGGGCTTGAACGCTCCGCCTCTCAGCAGAGCCGCTCCGCTCTTTTTGACGCTTTCGGCGACGTGTATGATCTGCTCCTCAGTCTCGACGCTGCACGGACCCGCTATGACCGTGAATGTGCCCTCTTTTCCTATCACCGCGTTTCCGACCTTTATTTCGGTCGGCTCGGGATGGAACTTACGGCTGGCCTTTTTGAACGGCTCCGCTATGCGCATAACGCGGTCGACATGCACGTTGAGCATCAGCGTGTCGGGGTCGATGCGGCTGGTGTCGCCCAAGAGACCCAGCACGGTGCAGTCAACACCCTTGTTTATCATAACGTCAAGACCCATGTCCTCGATGTATGATATGATTTTTGTTACGTCATCCTCGCTTGTTTTCGGTTTTAAGATTACTACCATTTTATTTCCTCCTGAATATGTGTTTGTAAAAATAAAAAGGACGAGCGCAAAGCCCATCCTTGAATAATTTTCAAAGTTTTATGCTTTTAGATTAGGAGCATAAACGGGCTTTACCTGAATTGCGGCACGGAAAATAGCCAAAGCTAAAGTAAAAGCTGTGGCTAAAGTAGAAATATTCTGCTGTGTTATCAAGTTTTCCCTGCGGCAGATTACTCATTTTTAACTCCTTGTGCATTAATTTAAAACACTGCCTGATATTATATAACATATCCGAGCAAATTGCAAGTGTTTTTTGAAAAATTATCAAATTATTTTTGTCAGGTGCCGCGTCACGTGGCAGCTTATGTTGACCGCGCAGGGCATTCCGGCTATATGGGTGGGGAAGGTCTCAACATTGACGCCCAGAGCGGTCGTCGCTCCGCCGTAGCCCTGAGGGCCGATACCCGTCTCGTTTATCTTTTTGAGCAAAGTTTTTTCGAGCTCCGCGTAGTACGGGTCGGGATGATTTGAGTCAACGCTCCGAAGCAGCGCATGTTTCGCCATCAGCGCCGCCTTTTCAAACGAGCCGCCTATTCCAACGCCGACCACTATGGGCGGACACGGGTTGCTCCCCGCGTTCCTTACGGTATCGACCACAAAATCTATCACGCCGCTCAGACCCTCGGAGGGCTTGAGCATTTTTACCGCGCTCATGTTTTCGCTGCCAAAGCCCTTGGGAGCAATAGTTATTTCTATGCTGTCGCCCGCGACAATCTCGGTGTGGATCACCGCAGGCGTGTTGTCGCCTGTATTGCCGCGCCTTATCGGGTCGGCAACTACCGACTTGCGCAAATAACCGCTCTCGTAGCCGCGGCGCACGCCCTCGTTCACGGCGTCACTCAACAGGCCGCCGGTGATATGGGCATCCTGCCCGATTTTTATAAAGAATATTGCCATGCCGGTGTCCTGACAGATCGGCAGCTCCTCTTCCGCCGCGATGTCCGCGTTTTTGAGTATGTTTTCAAGCACATCCTTCGCGGCGGAGTTTGTCTCGGCGTCAAAGCCGCGCTCAAGCGCCGATTTGATGTCGGCGTTTAAATTGCAGTTGGCGTCGATACACATTTGCGCCACTGTGTCCGTAATAATTTTCGCGTCAATTTCTCTCATAGTTTATCCCCGCCTTTAGTTTCCTCTGTTATGGAACACCCAGCTGTTGAGCCATCTGAGCCAGATATTCGAATAGTTCTTTGTTATAGTCATGCCCGACAGCACCGGATAGAACAGCACAAACAGCACTCCGCACAGGGCGACATAGGCGTTTGAAACATGCTTGAACCAGTCGAATCGCTCCTCAAGGTCGCGCAGCGTGTACACTATCATGATGATAAGGAACGGCGTGCTGGCGAAGAAGTGATAGATAAACACACATCTTGTTACCATCACCCAAGGCAGGAACTGAGCCGCGAGAGCCACAACCAGGAACAGGACTTTTTTGTCCCTCTTGATGATTCCCACAACCGAGGTGTATACAAACGCCGCGATGCTCGACCAGAATATGAGCGGATTTCCGAATATGGAAATACAGCCTATATTCTCGTTTCCGACAGTCTCGGCCGGAGCCGAATAAGCCCACAGCGGTCTGTAGTCGATTGCCCACTGGTACCATTTTGACGAGTACGGATGTGTCGCGTCAAGGTTCTTATGATAATTGAACATATAGGTCTGGTTATTAAGCATCGTGTGCCATACGTCGGGATAACCGTCCACCATCGAGATAGGCAGATACGAGAGCACGTAGATCGCGCCCGGGATCGCCACGAACAGCACCAGACACGCCAGGCATGTTTTTATCAAAAATCCCCAGAAAAGGTTCTTTTTCTTTTTGGACAGCGCCATATACGTTCCAATAAATATCAACAACAGTTCAACCGCCAGGCCTGCGCCGGCGTAAATACCGATCCACTTTGACGCGGCACCGAATCCGAACATAAGTCCCGAAAGACCCAAAATACCCAAAAGACGCAGATAGGTCTTTGTGTTTCTCAGCTTTTCGGGCGAGTTTTTGGCGTAGTCTAAAACCCTTTTGCCGAACAGGAACATAAACAGATACATGGCGATTATAAACGTCACAGGGTACGAGTCGATAGTTCCCATGCGGGTCAGCGAGAAGTGCATAAAGTCAAAGGCGAAGATCAATGTGCCCAGCACCGAATATCTGGTGCGCTCAAACAGCTTTTTGAGCAGTATATACATCAGAGGCAGCATGATAATGCCGAACAGCGTTCCCATACATCTCCAGCCGAAGGGGCACATGCCGAATATCGCGATTCCGATCGACATAATAAGCTTGCCGAGAGGCGGGTGCGTCGTCTCGTAATAAGGCATCATGTGCAAATGCTCATAAGCGGTGCGCGGATGATAGATCTCGTCAAAGTATGTGCTGTTTTTAAACGATGATCTGTACTGCGCGGTGTCGGGCTCGTCCGCTATATTGGCGCAGTCGCCGGGACCCGTGACGTTCTGCACGTCGATCATTGTGCCGTCGGGGGTCCAGAAAGCCACCTCAAACAAACGGTAGTCCGCCGATTCCGCAACTCCGCGGATATATCTTGCCTGAGTGGGAGTCGAGAGCTTTGCGACCTCCCATTTAAATACCGAAAGAAGTTTGGTCGTCACGTTTATGTCGGTCCAGTTTTTACCGTCGGTCGAGGCCGAAAGCTTTAAGCCCGGGTCGTTGGACACATCGCCTATGCCGTCGTAATATGTGACTGTATCTAAAGTCTGGGTCGAGCCGAAATCTATGGTAACCTGTTCGTTTGCCGCCGACGGCTTATAAAACGTCTGAGGATTATTGAAACCGCCAAGGTTTATATAAGCCACAACGCTGTAAATCACCACGATAACAGCCATTATTATCAAATCGGCTCTGACGATCTTTTCGGTTTTTTGCGGAGTTTTGGAGTCAATGCGCAAAAGTCCGCTTGTCTTTGTGTATATCTTTGATACAACGCTGAGATACGCCGTCTTTATCTTCGAGCTTAATCTGTCAAGAGGGCTATCCTTGCTGTCCGATCCTTCGACCGGATTTAAAATATAGTCCTGCAAAAAGATAAACATCGACACAATAAAGGTCACAACCTCAAGCAGCGACGCCACAGACAGCGCCGAATAGTGCGGACCGGTCGTGTTAAACATAAGCTTATAGCGCAAAATGCAGAACACGTTTATAAAATTGACCGAGCTGAGCGCCGCGAAAACCCAAAGCGTCCGCTTGTTCTTTGACAGCATATACTCGAATATCAGGAAGATGATCGGAGTTATCAGATAGCGCTCGTGCATTTTAAGGCCGAACGTGAAAAGGAAGGCGATTATAAAGAACGAGGGAATGAATATCTTTCCGCTTTCGCTCTTTATCTTTATATACAGCACCAAAGCGCCGCCGACCGCTATAATTATCATCAGATAATTTAGGATATTGAGCAGCGTCTGCGCTGTTCCTCCCATCTCGAGAGATACCCAATTGAGCTTAAACAGCGAGTAAATATTAAACGCGTTGATCGTGAAATACGGATACGAAGCCAAAGTGCTTCCGTATTTTTTGATCAGCCACACAGGATTAAATGCGGCGCCAAAACCCGCGCCCGAAGCCCACGCGTCGTAGTTGAACGGTACGATGAACAAAAACGCGAGAACAATTCCTATGCCTATCATCTTGAGTATCATCTTCCAGTCGCGGCTTGCGACAAACACGAACAGGAAAACGGGGCCCACCATCAGTGCCTGAGGCTTTATCAGAACCGCCAGAACATACAGTATGCCCGACAGGTACCAATTCTTTTTATAAAGATTGTACATCGAGAGCACGAGGAACAGAGACAAAAGCGACTCGATCTGTCCCCACGCCGAAGAATTGACAAGAAGCAAAGGATTGAGCATCAAAAGTATGCCGAGTATAAGGGCCTGCTTTTTGCCGAGCTCCTTTGAACCGATTTTGAAAACAGCTATCATCAAACCGAGGTCGGCCAGTATTCCGGGCATCTTGAAACAGAGCTGCGTCGCTTTGTCGGAAAGGCCGAATGTCTGATTTATCCACGCAAAAAATCCAAGTATCGTTATATATCCCGGTGGATAATCGCAGAAATAGTCGGGCGCATAGAAATGACCGGGGCCCTCTGAAATAAGCTTGCTTCCCCACGCGATCCAACATGACATATCGGTGTCGTAGCCCTTCAAAAAGTATCCCATAAACATTCTGACCGCAAGGGCAATAAGCGCCGCTATCACAAAAACGCGCGTAGGGATCTCGTTTTTCTTTAGTGAAAATTTGGGGACCTTGCGGGCCGCTTCCGCGTTATTTGCCGCTTTTTTCCCCTTTTTCTTTTTTCCGCCCTTGCGTTCGGGCTCGGGTTCGGGCTCCGAAAGCACCGGAGCAAGCCGGCTCGGGTTAACAAATTTCTGCATAACGGCAAAAAGCAAGATAAATAATACCGCTATCAAATACGCCAAATACAATGTACTCTACTCCTTTTACTGAAATAATTATAGGCTCCGCGCCAACGCGCGGCGATTTAAAATTTTATGTATGTCTTTAAAATATCAGTTCCGACTGAGGCTCGGGAACCAATGTGGGCAAAGGCTCATCCTCGGCTTCACTCTCGGATTCGGCTTCGCTCTCTCCGCCGTACAACTCATCGGGAACGTAATCGGTTACCCGCTCGGGATTTTTATATCCCTCTCTCCACATCTCGCCCAGCATCTGACGCAGATCATCGGCCAGGATCGTGTATGGATAACTGAGTACCAGCAGGTCGTCAAACGGATGCAGGGCGTAAAAATCCTTTACGGTGAACATGTCGTCCGTTTCGCCGTGACCGTTAAACTGGCGGTAGTCGACAACATATATATCCTCATAGCTGTTCACCAGCCACGTTGAGAACGCGTTTCCATAAGACTCCTTGATAACGCATATCGACTTTCCGTTGTCCGCGTCAGTATGAAAATGTTCTAGCGGATAATCGCCCTCTAAAAACACGTTGTAGTCGTTATAATTCTCATTCAGCAGAACCATGTCTTTGATCGGCTTTTCAAACGCCATATCATGATACGACATGCCCGAATAATTCACAATAGGTTCATACAGTATCATCCTATCGGGTTTCAGGCCGAGCAGATTGTGTCCGCGCGTGCCCTCGGTGGCCTTGCTCCAGGAACCCAAATACTCATCCTTGACCGTGACATCAAAGTCGTCAAGATTCGGAAACGGCGCTCCGGACTTGTCGCAGAACTCAAGATAAGCGCAGTAGGCGCCGAAGTGGGTCCAGTGGTGGTCGGTCCTGAAATACAGATAGTTTCCCAAATTGATATTCATCGCGCCCTCAAGATTCAGGGGCGTGACTCTGTCACTCAGGTTGTTGTATATATGAGCTATCGCCGACTTGTAATTCGTCTTGTATGTATCGGTGGCATAAAATTCCGCAGCCGTGGGAGGCACTCCGCAGAACACCCGCACATCGGGCAGATCCTCGGCCATTCCGTTAACTATCTCCGCGTACTGTTCGCCGCGCCACGGCGTTATCGCCAGAAGCTCCATCCCGAAAAAGTCGGTGCCGTAGTTATCGAAAATCGCAACTCCGTTATACTCTCCGTCATAGCCTGTGTATCTGTATTCATTATTGATTATAACGTCGTTCAGCACTCCGTTTTCCTCAACGGGCGAAATGATCGAAACAACTCTCTCGTCCTCGTCCCACTCGACGCGACTTCCGAACGCCTCGGATATTGCACGAACAGGCACAAGCGTTCTGTCGTCCGCGATAAACGGCGCCGCGTCAAGCCGCACGCTCTCGCCGTTTACCAGCATTTCCTCATCGCCGATCTTTAAATATATCTCCACGTCGTTATACTTAGACGTGACCGATTTTTCACTATCGTCCCAATATATCACGGCGCCGTATGCCTCGAATATGGTTCTCATCGGCACAAACGTGCGGTCGTTCACAAGCTGCGGAGCGGTATCGAAGTCGATCTTGCCTCCGTCAAGGCGGACCGACACCGTATCATCGGCGAAAGCCGAGACGCACGCCGTGATACAAATACTCAGAACTGCCGCCGCGCAAAGTGTTTTCAATTTTTTTCTTATCATTCATTCACCCTCTTAAAGCTGTTTTTAACTTTCATAAAATTACCGGCTCTTGAATTTCTTTTCTGACAAATGTCGTCTTTATTAACAAACGGAAATATTATAACATATTAATTTTATATTTGCAATAATTAAGTCTGATTTTTTACAAAAAAATTCACATAGGTATTGCAATTTTACAAAAACTGATTTAAAATTATATTAATTGTTTGAAAAAGAAAGGAAAAGGTATTTCACATGAAGGTTCTGATGGCGACAATGAAGCTGGATATAGGCGGCGCCGAGACCCATATCGTCGAGCTTTCAAAGGCTCTCAAGAGGCGCGGCGTTGATGTCTGGGTGGCCTCGGCCGGCGGCGCGTATGAAAGCGAGCTCCGCGAGGCTGGCGTCAACCATATCTATGTGCCCATGTCAGGAAAAAATCCTTCCGACGTTATGACCTCATACAATATTCTGAAAAAACTGATAAAGCGGGAGAATTTTGATGTGGTCCACGGCCACGCCAGGATTCCCTGCTTTATACTGAACATGATCAGAAGATCGGTCAATTTCAGATTTGTCACAACGGCGCACTGGGTTTTCAGCCTGAGATTTCCTTATAAATATATAAGCAAATGGGGAGACCGCTCTCTGGCGGTAAGCGACGATATAAAAAAATATCTGATTGACAACTACGGCATTAAGCCCCAAAATATACGTGTCACAATAAACGGCATCGACACGGCGAAATTTTCGAAAAACACCGATTATTCGGACGTGGCGCGGGAGTTCGACCTAAAGCCCGAAAAGCGGCGCATTGTGTATGTCAGCCGCATGGACGAGGATCGGAGCCTGGCCGCGCACAAGCTTATCGCGATCGCCGAAAAGCTTGACAAAGAGATAGAAAATCTCGAAATACTAATCGTTGGCGGCGGCAACGACTTTAAAGCCATGCGCGGCGAGGCCGACGCGGTGAACGACCGCCTGAAAAAATCGCTGATAAAATACACCGGCAGCCGCACCGACATAAACAAGCTGGTGGCGAGCGGCGAGATCTTCGTCGGCGTCAGCCGCGCGGCCCTTGAGGCGATGGCGGCGGAAAAGCCGTCGATAATCGCGGGAAACGAGGGTTATATCGGCATCTTTTCGCAGGATAAGCTCAAGACTTCGATCGACACCAATTTCTGCTGCCGCGGCTGCGGTGACACAACCGAAGAAAAGCTGCTGCGCGACATAACCGCGCTGATGAAAATGAGCTCCGCCGAGCGAGCCGAGCTGGGCTCATACGCCAAAGAGGTGGTCGAAAAATACTACTCAATCGAAACAATGGCGGACGACGCAATGAAGATGTATATAAGCGTGATAAAAAGCGAGGGCATAAACGACGTGTCGGTCGGCGATTTTGACTGCTTGGCCGAATATCCGCAGCCGCCGCAAAAAAATCATGAATATGACGTTATGATTTCGGGCTACTACGGATTTGACAACAGCGGAGACGACTCGATATTAAAGGCGATAATAAGCAATCTGAGGGAACTCAGGCCCGACATAAAAATTCTGGTTCTCTCAAACAATCCCAAGGAAACCTCGACGCTGTTCGGGGTCAATTCGGAGCATCGGTTCAATATAGCCGCACTCAGGCACAATTTGAAAAAAACCAAGCTCCTGATAAGCGGCGGCGGAAGTCTGATCCAGGACATCACCAGCGACAAATCTCTGGCGTACTACCTGTTTATCATCGAGACCGCGGCGAGGCTCGGAACGCGCGTCATGCTCTACGCCAACGGCATAGGCCCTATACTGAACCGCCGCAACTACCCGAAGATACGCCACGCTCTCGGCAAGGCAGATCTGATAACTCTCAGGGAAAAATCGTCGCTTAACGAGCTTAAAAAAATCGGCATCAACAACCCGAATATACAGGTCACGGCCGATCCCGCGTTTACGCTGTGCCCCTGCTCCGACGAGGCGGCCGACGAGATACTTTCAAAATGCGGCATAAGCCGCGGCGAAGATTTCGTCTGCGTTTCAATCAGGCCGTGGAAAACTCTCAATGAAAATTTTGAGAGCGAGATCGCGAAATCGGCAAAATATATTTATGAAAAATACGGGCTCAAAACTCTGTTTGTTCCCATGCAGTGCCCCAAGGACACGGAAATAACCCAAAAAGCGGCAAAGCTTTCGGGTCCCTGCGGTCTTGCGGCTCCCGAAAACCTCAGCCCCGCCGAGATCCTTGGTATCGCAAAGCGCTCGCGCCTTGTTATCGGAATGAGGCTCCACATGCTTATATACGCCGCCTCGGTGGCGACCCCGATAATCGGCCTTATCTATGACCCGAAGGTCAGCGCGATCATCGGATATATAGGCCGAAGCGACGAGCTTGCGGTGGAAAACCTGAGCTCCGCGGAGCTTGACCGCATAATCGACAGAGTGATGCTCAGCCGCGATTCGATAAGCGCGGAACTGAAAAAATCCACAGCCGAGCTGGCTAAACTTGCGAGATTGAACGCCGAAAAGGCGATAGAGATAATTTCAAAATAAAAAGAGGAAAGATATATGAACTTATTTATTTTCAGCGAATTGAACAAGGACAAAACGGTGCGCGCCCTTCTCAAATTCAAAAAACGAGGAGACGAGGCCGCGTATTACAAGGCGGTTCGGCGCCTGATAAAATTTTCGAGCAAGCGCCTGACGGACGGCTCGATCGTCAAGGAGTACGTGCTGCGCGCCATGCTTGAGAGCGACGGTCTGCCCGACCCCGAGACAGTCCGCGCCTTTCTGCGGCGCGACACCGCGGCGGTTTTTGAGCAGCTTCTAACTCCCGATTGGGACGGTCTGTGCCGCGAGCGCGGGCTGGTTCCGTTCTCGTCGATAAGCACCGCTCCCATCGCGGCGGCGCCCGGCGGATACGCCCACTCGCTGCTCGGCATGATGAACGCCTCGTCAAAGGAGGCGCTTATGGGCGCAATGCTTGCCCACGCCGAGATATTCGGCACCGGCAGGACCTCGGCATACGCCGCGCTCAAATGGGAAAACGGCAAGCTCCGCGGCATACTGAACGTTGACCCGATAACCTTTGATGATCTGGTCGGGCTCGAGCACCAGAAGAAGGTTCTTATCGAAAACACCGAGAGCTTTGTGGACGGACTGCCCGCCAACGATGTGCTGCTCACCGGCAGCAGCGGCACCGGCAAATCATCCTGCGTCAAAGCCTGCCTCAATATGTTCAAGGACAGAGGGCTCAGGCTGGTCGAGCTGAAAAAATCCGATCTGAGCCGTCTGGGACGGGTCCTTGCCGGCATAAACAACGATATGCTGAAATATATTGTTTTTATAGACGACTTATCTTTCGAGCCCGACGATCCGGGATACAAGGAGCTCAAAGTCGCACTGGACGGCCAGACCGAGGCAAGAGGCAAAAATATTCTTATATATGCCACATCCAACAGGCGCAGACTTATCAAAGAGACCTGGTCAGACCGCGAAGGCGGAGACGAGATACACAGGAGCGAGGCCATCAGCGAACGCAAATCTCTCTCGGAGCGATTCGGAATTAATCTGAGCTTCTTGACTCCGACTCAAAAGGAGTATTTGCTCATCGTCCGCGACATGCTGGCGCGGCACAATATCGAAATGACCGACGAGATCAGGTCCCGCGCGCTGACGTGGCAGGTCCAGTACAACGGCTTTTCGGGCAGAACGGCGGCTCAGTTCGTGATAAGTCTTTTGAGCAGCCGATAATTGAGTGAGCAGCGGACAAATACAAAAAATTTGTCTAATATTAAATTTTTATAACAATTTGTTTAAATTCGAAATAAAGATTGATTTTTGTCGAATTTTGTGAGAGAATATAAACTGAACGAATTTATAGGCGGGGTGAGAGTAAATGTCAGATAATGAAAACACTGTTTCAAACGATATCGAGGATGATATCAAAGATGAAATAAAAGAGGAAATAAAAGAAGAAGCAAAGAGCGTCGAGGCGCCGAGCCGCGCGGAGAAAGCCGCGGAAGCCGCGGCGAAAAACGAAAAAAAGGCTTCCGAAAAATCAAAATCGAACAAAAAGAACAAAAAATCACACAAGCCCGCGATAATAGCGGGCTGCGCCGCGGGTATTATCGCGGTCGCCGCGATAGGTTACGGCGCATATGTGAACGCGTACGACAAGATAATGCCGAACACCTATATCGACAACGTTGAGGTCAGCGGCATGACCCAGGCGGACGCCGAGGAAGCTTTAAACGCCGCGTTCAATCCGGACAAAATAGCGGACCAAACCATCAACTTCCATTGTATGG
Source organism: uncultured Monoglobus sp. (assembly GCA_947624775.1). Classification (GTDB taxonomy): domain Bacteria; phylum Bacillota; class Clostridia; order Monoglobales; family Monoglobaceae; genus Monoglobus. Next base: position 27,456 of record CANQLT010000003.1, on the reverse strand, counting down.
ACTCAAGCTCAACAATAAACATCAACAACCTTTCGATGGTGTTTGAACCCGAAAAAATGGCAAGTGACGCGTATAACGCGGGCCGCGAAAATCCCGGATTTTTGAGCAAACTCAAAAATTTCACAGCCGATATTTTTTCAAAGACCGAGCTGACCCCGGCGGTTTCATACGACGAGCAGGCACTGACCGGCGCTATAAGCGATTTGTGCTCGCCATATGAGACGGAACCGCTGGGCTATACCTACAGATTGGGCGACGGGGACAACATCATTATCGCGAAACCCCAGCAGGGCATAAAGGTTGATATGGACACGGCCGTAAGCAACGTTCTTGACCAGATATACACTTTTAATTTTGGCGATGTTACATTTGAGCCGTTGGTAACGGACGCGGAGCCGCTCGATTTGGACGCTTTTTATAATTACATCACGGCTCCGGCAGTTAACGCATCATACGCCAAGGACGAGAACAACAAAGTATATGTTGTGCCCTCAAAGCCTCAGATAGTTGTGAGCAAAGCCGAGATCGAGAAGGCGGTCAATCAGTCCGAGATCGAATACAGCGTTCCGGTACAGCTGATCCAGCCCGCGGCGGACACCGCTTTTCTGCAAAGCATAATGTACGAGGACACGCTGGGAACCTACACCACCTCATACGGCGGCAGCAGCGCCTCGAGGTCAAACAATATCTCACTGAGTTCAAACACGATAAACGGACTTGAACTTCTTCCGGGCGAGAGATTTGATTTCAACAAGGTCGTGGGCGAGAGAACGCCCGACCGCGGATATCTGCCCGCACCGGTTTACGTGGTAAAGGGCGGCGAAACCGTCAGCGAAACTGATTACGGCGGCGGAATATGCCAGGTTTCATCCACGATATACTGCGCTGTAAGCAGAGCGGGTCTTGACGTGATCGAGCGCACTTCCCATTCAAAGGGCGTTTCTTACGTGCCGCAGGGCATGGACGCGACCGTATCTTGGGGCGGACCCGAATTTATATTCGAAAACAGCACCGAATATCCCATAAGGATATTCGTGTCGGCAGGCGGCGGCACGCTTTCGGTAAGCATAGTGGGCTCGAATGTGTCGCTCCCCGATGAAAAAATAGACGTTGTGAACGACGGCAATAACGTTGTGGCGACAAAGACCGTTACAAACGATGACGGCAGCGTCAGTCAGGAAGTGTTCGACAGCGCCAATCCGCCGCTTCCTCCTCCGACCGAGATCGCACAGGCAGCAGCTGACGCCGAATCGGCCGAAACAGAAGCCGATACCGCGGCTGACACCGAAACCGAAGCCGAGTTGGAACCGGAACAAAGTGAATAATCTCAAACCGCCCGCGAAAAATGCGGGCGGTTTTAAACAAAATATTAAGGAGAACGCACTATGAAATCAAATAAAACAATCACAACAAGAATGATCGCCTCGGTGGCGGTATGCGGAGCGGTTTCGTTCGTGCTTATGATGCTGGACTTTCCGCTGCCCATCGTGCCGAGCTTTGTTAAATTCGACTTTTCCGAACTGCCGGCGCTGATTTGCGCATTCGCGTTTGGTCCGATCGCGGGTGTTCTGGTAGAGCTTATCAAAAACCTGCTCCATCTTTTTATGACGTCGACCGCCGGAGTCGGCGAACTCTCGAATTTCATTCTGGGCTGCTGCCTGACGCTTCCGGCCGGAATAATATACAAGCGCAACAAAACGCGCCGCACCGCGCTTTTGGGAATGCTAGTCGGAACTCTGTGCTTCGGCGTAGTCAGCCTGTTTTCCAACTATTTCATAGTGTTCCCGTTTTACATCAACGCGATGGGCTTCCCGCTTGACGCCATAATCAAAATGGGCACCGATATCTCGCCGATATTCGACAGCGAGTTCAAGCTTATCGCCCTCTCGATCGTGCCTTTTAATTTATTAAAGGGCCTCGTGATCTCGCTGCTCACCTTCCTGCTCTACAAGCGGCTGAGACCGATTCTCAAAAAATAATTTCAATCAACGATCTTGATATTATCGAGCTGCGCTTTGAGATTCCTGCGGACGTCCGCCAGGTATTCGCTTCTCAGCGCGGCTCTTTCTTTTGTCTCCGCCTCGGTGAGCCCGCCGGGGCTCTTAGCCTTTTTTGCAAGCTCATTGATTCGCTTGATCTTCTCCTGCGTCATAAAACTTCAACTCCTTTTCTATGCGGTTTTCCAGGGTTGCGCCGAGGTCGAGCGACTTCATATAATTTTTTATCTCGCTTTCGGCCTCTTTTATTTCGGCTCTCAGGTCCGAGGCCGAAATCCGCAGGGCGCCTCCACCCAGGATTATAAGCTGTTCCAGCCCATCGGACGTTGCCACGCGGACACGATTGTTTTTGCTCAGCCTGTGGGAGGTCTTTTCGATATACATATCAGCGGTCTCCCGCTCCTTTGTGTACACAATGTCGATATTGTGATAGCGCTCGACCTCGCCGGGGTTGTTTTTCACTTTATACGCGTCATAAACGAGTATCACCTCGCACTTTTTGAAACCGCGATAGTTGCACAGAATATCCGCCAGCTTCATGCGCGCCGTCTCCATGTTGTCGTCCGCGTATTTTTTGAGCTCGTCCCACGCGAAAATTATATTGTAGCCGTCGACCAGAAGATAATCGTCTCCGTTTTGCCTTCGCTTCGCGGCGGCAGACACGCGGCTTGCGCCTTTCGGCGGCGCGTAAGACATAACAGCGCTTGAGCGCCGCGCGGGCTCATCGCTCGCGGTCTCCCGTCTGATCGGGCCGTATGTCCGCTCAAATATTCGCATTAATTCTTTGTCGGCCGCGATGCTGTCCACAAACTCCCTCGCTCTCGCGCGGCCCTCTATCGCCCGCGGCTCCTCGGCCCGTTTGAGCTCGCTCTCAAGGTGCATGTGCTCGGGCACCTCGTCCCAACGAACCGGATAGCCCGCGCCGTGGGAGCAGAAAACCGAGTCGGCGGTGTTGTCGGTGTCGGCGTCACAGTCGTAGCCAATTTCCTCGATAACGCTTTCGGCATCGGCGCAGGGGAAATATCCGCCGGGTATGCAGGAAAATCTGCCCCTTCCTCCGCTGTACGCCGCCAGCTCGGCCGCGTAATCGACCATACCTCTAACCGGCGCCGAACCGGTTATGATAGAGTTTTCGCCGTCGGTCTCGGGCGGATTTATCCGTCCGCCCGCCGTGATAACGTCGTTCATCGCTCTGCCCACGCAGTCGGTCGGCACCTCGATGCGCAGCTCGTACCACGGTTCGAGCAGCACGCTCTCCGCCTGCCTGAGGCCTTGGCGCACCGCCCTGTAGGTCGCCTGTCTGAAGTCTCCGCCCTCGGTGTGCTTTTTGTGGGCGCGACCCGACGCTAGCGTTATTTTCATATCGGTTATCGGCGAGCCCGTCAGCACGCCCAGATGCGTCTTTTCTTTAAGGTGCGTCAATATCAGCCGCTGCCAGTTTCTGTCCAGCTTGTCCTCGCCGCATTTTGTTGCGAACCGCAGTCCGCTGCCCGGCTTTCCAGGCTCCAAAATCAAATGCACTTCGGCGTAATGCCTGAGCGGCTCGTAGTGGCCCACGCCCTCAACGATGTTTTTGATAGTTTCTTTGTAGGCTATGCTGCCGCGTACAAACTCCACGTCCATATTGAACCGCTCGCGTATAACGCGGCTCAGCACCTCGGTCTGGATCTCGCCCATCAGACGTATCTGTATCTCGCGCAGCTGCTCGTTCCAGATTATGCCGAGCTGCGGCTCCTCTTCCTCAAGTATCCGCAGATTTCGGAGCGCCGTGTGGATATCGGTGCCCTCGGGCAACCGCGCCGTGTACGCCAACACGGGGCTGAGCAGCGCCGCCTTTGAGTTGTGTTCGGCTCCCAGTCCCTGCCCGGGATAAGATCGGGTCAGGCCCTGGACCGCGCAGACGGTCCCCGCCTCGGCGGTGTCGACAGTCGTGAATTTTTCGCCTGAGTATATCCTGATCCGGTCGATCTTTTCGCTCCACTCGGAGCCGTCGCGGTCCTCGCCGTCTATCACGTCCTTGACTTTGAGCGTGCCTCCGGTTATTTTCATGTGGGTCAGTCGGGTTCCGCGCTCGTCCTCGGATATCTTGTATATCCTCGCGCCGAACTCCTTTTTGTATTTCGGCATGACCGAATATTCCGAGAGAGCGTCAAGCAGCTCTTCAACGCCCTCGCACCTCAGCGCGGAGCCGAAAAATGTCGGGAAGATCTCGCGCTTTTTTATGGCGCGGCGCAGCATATCCGCGCTTATTTCCCCGCCATCGAGATAGGAGTTCAATATCTCCTCGTCGCACATTGCGGCGCTCTCCGAAAACTCGGGCGTGCCGATCTCCGAAAAATCGAGGCAGCCGTCGCTCAGACGCTTTTTGAGCTCACCGCTCAGCTTTTCGCGCCCCATGCCGTTTAAGTCCATTTTGTTCACAAAAATAAAGGTCGGGATGTCGTATCGTTCAAGCAGCCGCCACAGCGTCTCGGTATGGCTCTGGACCCCGTCGGTCCCGCTTATAACAAGCACCGCGCAGTCCAAAATCGACAGAGCGCGCTCGGTCTCCATTGAAAAGTCCACGTGCCCCGGGGTGTCGACCAGCGTGAATCGGGTATCGCCGCGCATAAGCTGCGCCTGCTTTGAAAATATCGTAATGCCGCGGTCGCGTTCGATTGCGTTGGTGTCGAGAAAGGCGTCGCCGTGGTCTACCCTGCCGCGCCGACGTATCTCGCCGCTCAGGTACAGCAAAGCCTCGGACAAAGTCGTCTTGCCCGAGTCCACGTGAGCCAGTATTCCGAAAACGATTTTCTTCAAAACGATCACCTCTGCCGCGCCTGATATTCTTTGCCCGTTAGCTCCTTAAAAAGGCCATTTAGCCCTCTCATTATGTCGTCGTATGTGACTTCGAAATTACCCGTGTACCACGGGTCCGCCACATCGTCGTAACTCCCGGCAAATTCGAGCATCTTTTTGACCTTACCCTCCGGGTCGCCGCCGAATATCCTGTTGATATTGCGTATGTTGGCGCTGTCCATGCCGATGAACAAATCGTATTTGTCATAGTCGGATTTGAGAAGCTTCCGCGCCCGCTTGCCCTTGGCCGAGATGCCCTGCTCCGCCAGCTTGCGCTTGGTGCCCGGGTGCACGGGGTTCCCGATCTCCTCATAGCTGGTGGCCGCCGACTCTATCAGGAAATCATTTTTGAGCCCCGCATTTTTCACCATATCCTTGAACAAAAACTCAGCCATAGGCGATCTGCAAATATTGCCGTGGCAGATAAAAAGTACGCGCGTCATCTATATAAACCTCCGTTAGTTTGCGTTGTGTTTTCTTGATTGTACCATAACCGCCGAAAAAAATCTACTGTTTTTAATTTATTTTTGATTGAAATAATAGTGATTGAAAAAATATTAATATATTTATCAAGCCGCCCACCGAGAATCAAGATGGGCGGCTCAGCTTAACAATTTTGTAATTTGACTTTAAGATAAAAATATTGTATAATAATTTACGCAGATAAAAGGAACAAGAGCGGTTAGCCGACTTATACATATTAGGTGAATGCCTATATGAATTAAGGAGGCGATTGCCTTATGAAATATGCTTTAAGAGTTTTGCTCTTAATGATTATATTTCTCGTAGTTTTCACTATGAAAGCAATATAGCCGCTTATGTGTCGAGAAAGCGGCTATATTTAGCTAAATTCTTCGGCTAACCGTAAGGTTACCTTTTATCTGCTTTTATTATATCCTGATTTCATGCGTTTGTCAATATTATTTCAAAATTTTTTGGAGCTTAGAAATATTCGTATTTGGTTATAACTCATCTTTTATTTCTTTTTGCTGCCGCTCCGCGGAAAAGCCGCCGCCGAAAGAATATTGATCCTCTATCGGAACAAGCCTTCTGAAAGCCTTGCTTATCTCATAGCATTCTTTTGCGCCCGATCGGCCGCTCCAATCATAATCCGGGGCCCACCTGCCCATAATATGGTACCTGCCGTTTTTCACCGCCTCGATCACGCATCTGTCGCCGTCAGTACCCAATGTGCTGTCGGTCACGAGAGTATGCCAAAAATCGGCGTTTTTGAAAGCTTCTTTAAGCCCGTTCACCTGCTCTTTTGTCAGGGTGTATGTTTTTGTTGACATGTTTTCATCATGGTCCCGCATGCCGTAAACCAGTTCGCCGCCGCTTTTTGTGACGGTGACCTTAATCATGTCATAGGCGGCTGTCATGGAGGACACATATAAACAGCGGTATATTTCCTCGCCGCTGTCGCGAATGGTTTTCTCGCCAAAATTTTCAAGAAGCCCCGAGTAAAAATCGTCATTGTACAAATCGACACCTTGTATAACGCTGACCGACGGCGCGTTGTCTATGATCCGCGATTCGAATCTTGCGAAATAAATATTATGCTCATTGAGCAGATCAATTACATATTTTTCATTTTTTACTGTTTCTTTCGCTTTCTCGGGGTTATAGATTTGGATAACTCGGATTATCCGATCTCCGCTCTTGAGCTCAGCCGCTATTTTTTCAAAATCGGTCTCCGCGTTTTTGTAAACCCGCCTCAAATTCGGCTGCGGCTCATTTTCTTTTTTGGTCATGACCGCGTATCTGACATTTTCGGGCGATATATTGTCGTCCTCGTACCAAAAATATAAAAGTGTTTCGGTTTTCAAATCGGACGAAGTTTGAGTTCCGCCGTTTTTATGAATCAGCAGTCCCGAGCAGCAACCCGCGGCGAACAGCACCGCCAATGCGATCAACAAAGTTTTTTTCATAATTCCATTCCTCCTGATATTCAAGCCGGGACAAATCCCGGCTCTGAACTAAGTGTTTTGATTATTGACAAAATCCATCGCAATATCGCTTAACTCGCGCACTGTTTCATCACTAAACAAACCTTTTTGCCATTCCGTATAATCGAACGGCTCTTTTATTATAAGACTTATAAAACGCTCGGCATCAACCTTGCCCAAACCGGTGAGCAAGATCTTCATGCCGTCACGCTTTACAACGGAATCCGTGCGTATCATAATTATGCCTCCGTTTCTCTGATAAAATCAATTGGATTGACTGTTTTGATTAAATCCAATTTCTTACTGATGATACCCATATCCGTTGTTATAAAATAATCACAATCCGAATATGCCGCACAAGCAATATGAATAGCGTCTTTCGGCTTTAGACCGAGTTTTGCCAAACGCTCACCTACAGCGATTATATCATCATTGGCGGTTACATTGATTACCGCAAGATCTTTCCATTTTATTATTGACTCTCATCTGATGTCAAACGGATTTTGCATGTTTTCATATTCAAGCATATATGACCAAACTAAAGTATGTTTCTTATTAAGCAGCATGCTTTGTATAGCCAATTTTGCCTGTGTTTCAATACTTATTTTTATCTGAGTCTGATCATCAAAAGGCCTATTAAAGCAACAATTGTCCAAATACAATCTCATATGGATCACCTTAAAATCATTATATCATAATACCAATAAAATATCAACATTATTTTTGTGCGAAGTAGTCGTTCACTCCTTCGGCTATGGCGCGGCCTATGGCTTCGGACTCGGTGTTCAGTATTTCAAGATCAGTTGAGTTGTCGAAAAAGCCAATCTCAAGATACGCTATGGGAATCGGGGACTTGCAGAAGAAGATCGCCTCGGGCAGACCGTCGTATCTGCCGCCCGCGAACGGCGGCATGGATGTTTCGGTCGTTATTCTGTCGTTTATCAGACTGCCGAGCAGGTTGCTTTCGGCCACATATTCCTCGGGCGCAAGGACGCCCGCCTGATCGTAGAGCCCGGTCAGCGACATATACGCCGAGCCTCTGCCTCCGCCCGCGTTTGAATGGATGCAGACAAACACATCGGCGTCCGGCTTAGTCGTTATATCTCCGTCCTTATAGCAGGCTTTGAGCCGCTTTGTCATGGAAGGGTTCTCATCGTTTGAGGTCCTTGTCATGCGCACCTCGTAGCCCATCTGCTCAAGATATGCTTTCGCGAATTCGGTGTTGCTGAGGTTTATCTCCGGCTCGGTGTCGCGGTCGCCGTTTCCTATCGGGTACCAGCAGCCGCCGTTTGAGGGAGCGCGGCCCGTGCAGCCGCTGCCCTCGCAGTCCTGCCACATGGTGCCGGACTTCCAGTGCCGCCATTCGCCCCAGCCGCGCGAGGTTTGGAGCCAGCCATCGGCCTCCTTTTCGGCGTCGGTCATGGCTCCCGACTCCTTGCCGTGCCCCGCGTCAAGCACCACGATCTTTTTGGGAGCCTCTGTTGGCGCGGCAGTCGGCGCGGATGTTGCCTCCGGTGTCGCCTCAGCCGATATTTCGGCTTTTTCGCCGCCGATACCGAATGTTTCTTTGGTTATAACTCCTTTGAGCGTCAGCGCAAAAATCACGATAACAGCTGCGAGGATCACGCCGAGAAACGCGATAACACCTATCAAAATCTTATTGCTGTTCTTTTTCATATCATTCTCCGATTTTAATTAAAGCTTAAATAAATCTGCTTGGAATAGCCCACGGTTCCGTTATAAGAAATCTTGTAGAATGTGCTGTTGGGCGTGCCGAGATACGTTACCGTGGCGCCGACAGGTATCTCCATAATAATATTGGAATCCGAACTCTCCGAAGGCGAGCTGCGCAGATATATTGCGTAGTCGACATTCACAACCGTCATGGTCGAGGACGAGCCACCCGAGGATACATTCGGCTTTGAGCTTGAAAGATACTCGCGCTTCACATAGCCGACCTGTCCATCGTAGCGTATCTTGGCGAATACTCCGTCGGTATTCTCAATAAAGCCCACCTGAGTGCCGAGAGGTATCTCGCAGATTATATTGCTGTCGTTCTCGGCGGGAGCGCTGCGGAAATATATTGAGTATTTCACGTTCGCGACGTACATATACGATTGAACGGTGGTGTTCGACGACTGCACCGAGGGCTTCACATCCGACAGATATTGCTGCTTTGAATAGCCTATCTGTCCGTTATAATTGATTTTTGCGAACACGCTGTCGACATTCTCGATGAATCCGACCTGAGTGCCTAAAGGAATCTCGCAGATTATATTGCTGTCGACCTCAACGGGAGCGCTGCGCAGATATATCGAATTTTTCACATTCGCGACATACACGTTTTTGCTCACAACGTTGTTTTCCGGCGGAGCCTGAGGCTCCTGCTGAGCCGGTTGCTGCGCCTGAACGGGAGCCGGAGCCTGTGTCGGCGCCTGTGTTTGAACGGGAATGGATGCCGCGTTCGTGCCCGAGGTGTTCGGGTCCTTGCCACCGACATTTATAACACCTGTGAGCATTAAAATAATCACGACCGCTCCGATCACTATAACCGCTGCCAAAGCCGAAATTATCGCGATCAGCGCCGTGTTTGACTTTTTCTCCTCATCCTGTCCGTAATATTGTCCGCCGTAATTATCGTAATAGCCTCCTTGACTATAATTCGAGTTTTTTCCGCCGTACGTCGGGTCAAAATCATTACGACCGTAGTTATCTCCGTTTGGATCTCTCATTGATAAGCCTCCTTAAATTTTTTTAATATCGTTTTTATTATATAACGAATTGAAAATAAAGTCAATAAAAACTAAATAACAGACAAACTTTTTTGATATATCTCCATATTGACCGAGTGTCCGCTGTATGTTATAATCGTTTTATCACAAAGCTTCCGGGAGGGCAAAACAAACATGAAAGATCGTTCCGTAAACCGCGACAAAAATCTTATCGCCACGCTGGTGATGATCGTCATTACCGTGATTCTTTTTGTCGCGGCATATTTTAAAATCAGCGCTCTTATAGAGCAGCGGTGTCTCGGACGTATGGAGGAAGGCGTCAACACCGCCGCGGCCGAAATTACCGATAAGCTGAACCGAGACAGCAGGATTCTAAACGCTGCCGCCGATCTGATCGCCTCCGCCGACAGCTTTGACCAAAACAGCATGATCGAGATGATGACCGCGCTGTCGCCGCTTATGGAAACGATGAAGGTTCGGGTGCTGATGCCCGACAACACTATCATTCAACCCGACGGCACAACTCTTGACGGAACGGGCAGCGTGTCGTTTGAGGATGAGGCCCCGCTCGGCGAGCATGTTTCAAACCGCATGACAAGCGCGATCGACGGAAACACCATGGTGCTGCGCCACTATGTTCCGATAGTGAAGGACGGCGTTACGACCGCAATCGTTTACGGAGTAACACGGCTTTCGGACCTTCCGGTCGCGCTCAACATCGACAACATATACAACGCCAGCGCCAGCGTTTACATAATCGACACCGAAAACGGCGACTTCATTATGGATACATGGCATAATGAGCTGGGCAGCGTTAAAGACATGGCCGGCAAGCAAACCAGAAACGAGGGAAACTGGCAAAACAGCCGCGATGATCTGCTAAAGGGCGGCAAAGGATATGTGGTGTATCGCTCCGATACGATCAACGACTGGATGTATCTTTACTATATGCCCGCCGGCATCAACCAATGGGAGATAGCTATTTCGGTACCCGAAAAAGAGGCATTCTCCAATCTGTACGCCATACGCAAAGTGTTTTTGATAATTGCGATACTTATGGCGATAACCATAGCGCTGTACTATCTGTGGATGCGCAAAAACGCCAAGTTCTCGATGGAAAAGGCCGTAAAGCAGGCTGTGCTTGAGGAAAAGCTGCACAAGGCCGAGGCAGCCGAAAAGGCGAAAACCATGTTCCTCTCGAACATGTCACACGACATACGCACGCCCATGAACGCCATATTGGGCTACACAACTCTGGCTCAGACAAACCTTGAGAATCCCGACAAAATACAGGAATACCTCTCGAAGATCATGTCGTCGGGCAACCACCTTCTGAGTCTTATCAACGACGTGCTCGACATGAGCCGAATCGAGAGCGGACGTCTCAACATAGATGAGAAGCCCTGCAGCATATCCGATATATTCAAGGATATGCGCAACATTATCCAGACCCAAATGAAGGAGAAAAAGCTCAACTTCTTTATGGACACGATCGACGTCGTGGACGAGGACATATACTGCGACAAGCTGCATGTCAATCAGGTGCTGCTGAACCTTTTGAGCAATGCGATAAAATTTACTCCGGCGGACGGCTCGGTATCGCTAACTATCAAGCAGAAGCCCGGAGCGCCCGCGGGCTACGGCGCCTACGAGATACGCGTAAAAGACACCGGCATCGGTATGAGTCCCGAATTCGCGGAGCATATTTTTGAGCCGTTTGAAAGGGAAAGAACATCGACGGTCAGCGGTATCCAGGGCACCGGTCTGGGTCTCGCGATAACCAAGAGCATAGTCGAAACCATGGGCGGCACGATAGAAGTTATATCCGAGCAGAACCACGGCACCGAATTTATTATCAATCTGGAGTTCCGTTTAAGGGGCGAGAGCAAACAGATTGAAGTAGTGCGCGAGCTTGAGGGTATGCGCGTTCTGGTGGTTGACGACAGCTTCAACACCTGCGACAGCGTCACCAAAATGCTGCGACAGATCGGAATGCGCTCCGAGTGGTCGCTGCACGGACGCGAGGCGGTGCTGAGGGCGAAACAGGCGGTCGAGATGGGCGACGAGTTCTTCGCCTATATAATCGACTGGGCGCTGCCCGACCTTAACGGAATTGAGGTCGTGCGCCAGATACGCGGGATAGTCGGCAGGAATATCCCTATAATCGTACTTACCGCCTATGATTGGAGCATATTCGAGGACGAGGCTCGCGAGGCGGGCGTTACCGCGTTTTGCAACAAGCCGATATTTATTTCCGAGCTGCGTGATACGCTTGTGTCTGCCGTCAGTCAAAACGATCCCCGCGAACGCCGAAACCCCCTGCCCGATACCGACTTGTCGCTTAAAGGCAAACGCTTGCTGCTGGTGGAGGACAACGAGCTCAACCGCGAGATCGCAAGCGAAATCCTGAAGGAGAGCGGATTTATTGTGGATACAGCCGACGACGGAACCGAGGCCGTGAATAAAGTAAAGAAATCCAAACCCGGATACTATGACCTGATACTTATGGATGTGCAGATGCCGATAATGAACGGCTATGACGCGACACGGGCGATCCGCTCGCTTTCGAATAAAAAGCTGGCGGAAATACCGATAATCGCAATGACCGCCAACGCCTTTGACGAGGACAGACAAGCGGCGCTTGAATGCGGCATGAACGACCATGTTCCCAAGCCGATAGACTTTAACCGCCTGTCAAAGGTAATACAAAAATTATTGAAATAAATTTTGCTATATTTAAAGGGGCGCGGCCATTAGGCCGCGCCCCTTTGTTTTTTATATTATTCCGCGTCAAGATCGACAAACGCCTCGTTGACCGTGTCAGCCGCGGCTGTGCCGTAGCTGGTGTACACGTCGATATCATTATACTGCGGCATTCCGGTTCCCGCGGGAACGAGCTTGCCGATAATAACGTTCTCTTTCAGGCCTACAAGAGGATCTGTCTTGCCCTTGATCGCCGCGTCGGTCAGGACTCTTGTGGTCTCCTGGAACGACGCCGCAGACAGGAACGACTCGGTAGCGAGAGCCGCCTTTGTTATTCCCATCAGCTGGAGCGAATACTCGGCAGGAGTCATACCCGCCTCGATCGTCGTTTTGTTTATATCCTCAAGGTCATAGAGGTTAACCAGCGAGCCTGTGAGCAGACCCGTGTCGCCGGGATCCTCGATCTTCACCTTGTGCATCATCTGGCGAACGATAACCTCGATATGCTTGTCATTGATGTCAACGCCCTGCAGACGGTACACGCGCTGAACTTCTTGAATAAAGTAGTTCTGAACAGCGGTCTCACCGTTGATCGCCATGATGTCGTGGGGATTCAGCGAACCCTCGGTAACCGGTGTTCCGGCCTCGATAAACTCGCCATCCTTGACTCTGATCCTGGAGCCGAACGGTATGAGATAGGTGTACGTCTCTCCGGTCTCCTGATTTGTGACAGTGATCTCGCGCTTTTGGAGAGCCTCGGAAACCGAAACAATTCCGCTGCCCTCGCTGACGATAGCCACACCCTTGGGCTTTCTGGCCTCGAACAGCTCCTCAACACGGGGAAGACCCTGGGTAATATCGTCGCCCTGCGCAACGCCGCCGGCGTGGAACGTTCTCATTGTCAGCTGCGTACCGGGCTCACCGATCGACTGCGCCGCGATTATTCCGACCGCCTCGCCTATGTCGACGGGCCTGCCTGTCGCCAGGTTCATACCGTAGCACTTGGAGCAAACACCGACCTTGCTGCGGCACTTCACAACCGAGCGGATCTTCACCTGCGTGATTCCGGCGGCAACAATCTCAGCCGCCTTGTCATGGGTTATCATATCTCCGTCATGGGCGATGATCTCGCCGTTTTCGGCCTTTAAGTCGCCGATTATAGTTCTGCCTTCCAGTCTGTCGATCAGAGGCTCGATAACCTCGTTGCCGTCCATTATATCCGAAACTATGATTCCGTCGTCGGTTCCGCAGTCGTCCTCGCGCACGATAACCTCCTGCGAAACGTCGACCAAACGTCTTGTCAGATAGCCCGAGTCGGCCGTTCTGAGCGCCGTGTCGGTCAGGCCCTTTCTGGCGCCGTGGGTCGAGATGAAGTACTCGAGAACCGTGAGACCCTCACGGAAGTTGGCGCGAATGGGGATCTCGATCGTGCGTCCCGAAGTATCGGCCATAAGTCCGCGCATGGCGGCCAGCTGTCTGATCTGGTTTACGCTTCCGCGGGCGCCCGAGTTGGCCATCATGTATATCGGGTTAAGCTGCTTCAAGTTGTCCATCAGCGCGTTTGTAACCTTGTCCGACGTGCTGTTCCAGATATTGATAACTCTTTGATATCTCTCGTCGTCGGTCAAAAGGCCGCGTCTGAAATTGCGGACAACCTTGTCTATCTCGTCCTCGGCCTCTTGGAGGTACTGCTGCTTCTCCTTCGGGATCTCCATATCGGCAACGCCGACGGTGATGGCACCGATCGTGGAGTATTTGTAGCCCATGGCCTTAACGTCGTCCAGCAGTGTGGCGGTCTCGGTGATGCCGTGAACTTTAATGCTGGCGTCGATAATTTTTCCCAGCAGTTTTTTGTCAACGCCGGGTTCCACGTTATCGCCGATCGAGTTTTTGACCTCTGGCTTTTTGAGAACCTCGTCTCCGATCTCAAGATTGAGCATCTTTTCTTGATCGCTTCTGTCAACAAAGCCCAGATCCTGCGGGATCTTTTCGTTGAATATAAGTCTGCCGACCGTGGCGTCTATAATTCTTGTAACTTTCTTGCCGTCTATCGTTTTGCTCACGCGCACCTTGATCGGAGCGTGGAGGCCGACCGCCTTGTTCACATACGCCAGCTTCGCCTCGTCGGGCGTGCTGTAAACATGGTACCTCAGCTGTCCGTCGATCATCTTGGGCGAGCCGATCTCGGTGTCGTCTTTAAGCGTCAGGTAATACGAGCCGAGAACCATGTCCTGCGTGGGAACCGTTACCGGCTTGCCGTCCTGGGGCTTGATCAGGTTATTGGCCGAAAGCATCAGATATCTGGCCTCGGCCTGCGCCTCCGCCGAAAGGGGCAGATGAACCGCCATCTGGTCGCCGTCGAAGTCCGCGTTAAACGCCGTGCAGACAAGCGGGTGCAGCTTGAGCGCCTTGCCCTCAACAAGCACCGGCTCAAAGGCCTCGATACCCAGTCTGTGCAGCGTGGGGGCGCGGTTGAGCAGCACGGGGTGCTCGGAAATTACATCTTCAAGCACATCCCAAACTTCCTCGCGCACGCGCTCGACCATTCTTTTGGCCGACTTGATGTTGTGGGCGAGTCCGTCCTGCACCAGTTTTTTCATAACAAACGGCTTAAACAGCTCCAGCGCCATTTTCTTGGGCAGGCCGCACTGATATATTTTGAGCTCGGGACCCACAACGATAACCGAACGTCCGGAGTAGTCCACGCGCTTGCCCAGCAGGTTCTGACGGAAACGGCCCTGCTTGCCCTTGAGCATGTCGGACAGGGACTTGAGCGGTCTGTTTCCGGGGCCCGTCACGGCTCTGCCGCGTCTGCCGTTGTCGATAAGCGCGTCAACGGCCTCCTGAAGCATTCTCTTCTCGTTTCTTACGATAATATCCGGAGCGCCCAAATCGAGCAGTCTTTTTAATCTGTTGTTTCTGTTTATTACGCGTCTATATAAGTCATTGAGGTCGCTGGTGGCAAATCTGCCGCCGTCCAGCTGGACCATGGGTCTGATCTCGGGAGGTATTACCGGTATAACGGTCAGTATCATCCATTCCGGCTTGTTGCCCGAGTGGCGGAACGCCTCGACCACCTCAAGACGTCTCACGGTTCTGATCTTCTTTTGACCCTTGGCCTCTTCAAGATCGTGCTTGAGCTCGCTGTACAGCTCCTCAAGGTCGATTTCGCGAAGCATTTCAAGGATCGACTCGGCGCCCATTCCGGCACGGAACGCGTCGCCGTATTTTTCTCTGTACTCGGTGTATTCCTTCTCGGTGAGGATCTGGTTCTTCTGCAGCTCTCTGGCATTGCCAGGGTCCATAACGATATAGGCCGCGAAATACAGCACCTTCTCAAGAGCTCTCGGGGATATATCGAGCATGAGGCCCATGCGCGACGGGATACCCTTGAAATACCAGATGTGTGACACGGGCACGGCAAGCTCTATATGACCCATGCGCTCACGTCTTACCTTGCTCTTTGTTACCTCAACGCCGCAGCGGTCGCACACGACGCCCTTATAGCGCACGCGCTTATACTTACCGCAGTGGCACTCCCAGTCCTTTTGGGGACCGAAAATTCTCTCGCAGAACAAACCGTCCTTCTCAGGCTTTAATGTTCTGTAATTTATAGTTTCGGGCTTTTTGACCTCGCCCCTTGACCATTCTCTTATCTTTTCGGGTGAAGCGAGCCCGATCTGAATCGCTTCAAAGTTTTGATATTCGCCCATTAAAGACCACGCCTTTCTTTAAAATTCACTTCCCTTTGGCGGTCAAAGATCATGACCGCCTCGGGAAAACACGGTTCATTGTCTATCGTATCTCAAAACTAAATTAAAACTCGTCGTCATCATCGTCGAAATCTTCCGCGTCTTTCATTTCCTCGTAGGACTCAAGATCGTCAACCTCATCGAACAGGTCCGCCTCGGTTCCGGTCTGGCCCGCGAGGATCTGCGTAACTTCCGCGATTATGCTGTCCTCGGACTCATCTTCTTCCTCAAACTCGCCATCGGCCAGAAGGTCGTCCTCTGTCTCCTCGGCATCATCGGACTCGGGCTTTTTCTCGGTGTTTTCCTCGTTCTCAAAGCCCGCGATGTTGACCGGAAGCTCGGATACGTCGTCATCGTCAAGGTTCTCGCGGAGGATAACCTCGTTTCCGTCGCCGTCCAGCACCTTGATGTCAAGCGCCAGACTCTGCAGCTCTTTTATCAATACCTTAAAGGATTCGGGAACGCCCGGCTCGGGCACGTTCTCGCCTTTTACGATAGCCTCGTAGGTCTTTACTCTGCCCACAACGTCGTCGGATTTCACCGTCAGGATCTCCTGAAGCGTGTAAGCCGCTCCGTATGCTTCGAGGGCCCAAACCTCCATTTCTCCGAAACGCTGGCCGCCGAACTGAGCTTTGCCGCCCAGAGGCTGCTGGGTTACCAGAGAGTAGGGGCCTGTCGAGCGGGCGTGAATCTTGTCGTCAACCAGATGCGCGAGCTTGAGCATGTGCATGTAGCCCACCGTAACGCGGTTGTCGAACGGCTCGCCCGTTCTGCCGTCGTAAAGCACGCTCTTTCCGTCGCGCTCATATCCGGCCTGCTCAAGAGCGTCCATGATATCGTCCTCGTTGGCGCCGTCGAACACGGGCGTCGCCACCTTCCAACCAAGAGCCTTTGCCGCGTATCCCAGATGGACCTCAAGGACCTGTCCGATATTCATACGGGACGGCACGCCCAAGGGGTTAAGCACTATCTGAAGCGGAGTTCCGTCGGGCAAAAACGGCATATCCTCAACGGGGAGGATCCTTGAAACAACGCCCTTGTTTCCGTGGCGTCCGGCCATCTTGTCGCCGACCGAGATCTTTCTCTTCTGCGCGATGTAGCAGCGCACCACCTGATTTACTCCGGGCTGCAGCTCATCTCCGTTCGCTCTTGTGAACACCTTTACGTCAACTATAATACCGTATTCGCCGTGGGGCACTCTGAGGGATGTGTCTCTCACCTCTCTGGCCTTCTCTCCGAATATGGCGCGGAGCAGACGCTCCTCGGCCGTGAGCTCGGTTTCGCCCTTGGGCGTTACCTTGCCGACCAGGATATCTCCGCTTTCGACCTCGGCTCCGACTCTGATTATTCCGCGCTCGTCAAGGTCTTTGAGCGCGTCGTCGCCGATGTTGGGTATATCTCTCGTTATCTCCTCGGGACCCAGCTTGGTGTCGCGCGCATCGACCTCGTATTCCTCAATATGGATAGAGGTGAACACGTCATCCTTAACCAGTTCCTCGCTTATCAGAATAGCGTCCTCGTAGTTATAGCCCTCCCAGGTCATGAACGCCATGCGTATGTTGCGTCCGAGACCGATCTCACCGTTTCTGGTAGATGGTCCGTCGGCTATTATCTGGTCCTTCTTGATCTTTTCGCCCTTTTCGACAATAGGCTTCTGGTTAACGCACATGCCTTGGTTGGAGCGCGTGAATTTTATAAGATTATATGTGTCGATATCGCCGTCGTCGGTCTTGACTTTGATCTTTGTGGCCGAAACATATGTCACCGTGCCGGCGTGCTTTGCCAGAACGCAGACGCCCGAGTCTTTGGCTGCCTTGTATTCCATGCCCGTACCGATAATCGGTGATTCGGGCACCAGCAGGGGAACCGCCTGGCGCTGCATGTTTGAGCCCATCAGCGCGCGGTTGGCGTCGTCGTTCTCAAGGAAGGGTATCATCGCCGTGGCGATAGATGTTACCTGTCTCGGAGACACGTCCATATAATCGACGCGCTCGGGGGCGATCTCGACAAACTCGTCCTTATATCTCGTTACTATTTTTCTCTTTTTAAATGTTCCGTCCTCGTTGAGGGGCTCGTTGGCCTGCGCCACATAGTAGCCTTCCTCCTCGTCGGCGGTCATGTATGATACCTCGTCGGTAACCAGCTTTTTCTCCTTGTCCACCCTTCTGTAGGGCGTCTCGATAAAGCCGTACTCGTTGACCTTTGCGAATCCGCTCAGCGAGTTGATAAGTCCGATGTTAGGACCCTCAGGCGTCTCGATCGGGCACATGCGGCCGTAGTGAGAATGGTGAACGTCGCGCACCTCGTAGCCCGCGCGCTCTCTCGAAAGTCCGCCGGGGCCGAGGGCCGACAGCCTTCTCTTGTGAGTCAGCTCGCCCAGGGGGTTGATCTGGTCCATGAACTGCGACAGCTGCGAGGAACCGAAGAACTCCTTTATCGCCGATGTCACGGGTCTGATGTTTATAAGCGACTGGGGCGTTATGGCGTCGAGATCCGAAGTCGTCATTCTCTCGCGCACAACTCTTTCCATTCTGGAAAGGCCGATCCTGAACTGGTTCTGGAGCAGCTCGCCCACGCTTCTGATACGTCTGTTGCCCAGATGGTCGATATCGTCCACCGAGCCGATTCCGTTCGCCAAATTTCCAATGTATGAGATCGAGGCGATAATATCGTCGATCAGCACATGCTTGGGCTGCAGCTCGTCGCGTCTGTCCTCAAGCAGGGTCTTGAACTCGTCGGAGTTGGGGTCTCCCGCGCTCTCGATGATCTCGTCAAGCACCGTTCTTCTGACGCGCTCGGTTATACCGCACTCTCTGGGGCTGTATCCGAGATCCTCGCCGGTCTTGTTCAAAACATAGTCGCGAACGTCAACCATGTGGTTCGAGATGACCTTGGTCTGAGCGCCATCGCACTCGAGAACAAGTGAATTTATGCCGTGAGCCTCGAGCTCGTGAGCGACCTCGGGAGTGATCTTGTCACCCGCCTCGCAAAGTATCTCGCCCGTTATGGGGCTTACAACCGTTTCTGCTGAGATCTGTCCCTTTATTCTGGCCGAAAGCATCAGCTTTTTGTTGTACTTATATCTGCCGACCTTTGCCATGTCGTAACGCTTGGGGTCAAAGAACGTGCTGGTGAGCAGCGACTGAGCGCTGTCTACCGTGGGCGGCTCGCCCGGACGCAGTCTTCTGTAAACCTCGAGCAGTCCGTCCTCATGGGTCTTGGCGGTGTCTTTATCCATGGTGGCGGCAAGGCGCGCGTCCTCGCCGAACAGCTCTTTTATCTCCGCGTCGGTTCCGATTCCGAGCGCGCGTATAAGCACCGTCACCGGAATCTTTCTGGTGCGGTCGATTCTTACGTAGAATATATCGTTGCTGTCCGTCTCATACTCCAGCCACGCGCCGCGGTTGGGGATAACCTGAGACGAGAACAGCTTTTTGCCCAGCTTATCGTAGGTCTGGGAGTAGTAAACGCTCGGCGAGCGGACCAGCTGCGAGACGATAACGCGCTCGGCGCCGTTTATGATAAACGTACCCGAGGGCGTCATGAGCGGAAAGTCGCCCATGAATATCTCCTGTTCCTTGACCTCACCCGACTCCTTGTTGATAAGCCTTACCTTTACTCTGAGAGGCGCCGCGTATGTCGCATCACGCTCTTTACATTCTTCAATATCGTACTTAGGTGTGTTTTCCAAGTGATAGTCGATAAACTCCAAGATAAGATTGCCTGTATAATCCGTTATAGGCGAAACGTCATGAAAGACCTCCTTCAGTCCTTCCTCCAAAAACCATTTGTAGGAATTAGTCTGAATCTCGATGAGATTCGGCATCTCGAGAACCTCGTTGATCTTTCCGTAGCTCATGCGGATATTTTCGCCAAGTTTCACAGGATGTGGCATAAAACTGATCACCTCTCGTAAAAATTTATATCAAAACCGCAAACCTAGCCCGGGAATCCGCGCATTTCAAAAGCGTGCCGGGCGATCATACGATTTTTAATTTTTTCAAAACTTAAACGGCGTTTTTCAAAACCGATTTTCATAATTTTTTCACCAAAATCCGCCGCGACCGCGCACAAATCACGAAAATTTTCCGATTCCCCAAAACCCACGTATCCACGCGGTTTTCGGGATATTGTCCCCGACGCCCCAAAGCGCCGATTCCGCAAAATATGCACAGTAACTCATTTTAAACAGATTATAATAATAACACAAAATAAATTCCTTGTCAAGCAAATATTTCAAAATATTTCAAAAAAGCAGAAAAATTATTTCTGCTTTTTTATTCTCTTCCAATATTCTTTGGCGGCCTGCTCGGTTTTGTTTTCGCCGAACTCGTAGTAAATTTTGTCTTTAATGTTGTCGGGCAGGTACTGCTGCTCGATATAATGGTTCGGATAGCTGTGGGGATACAGGTAGTTCTGGCCTTTGGCTATCTCGCCCTCGCCGTCGTAGTGCTTGTTCTGCAGCTGCCTCGGTATCGGGCCTACGTCTATGCTCTCGATATCCTTTATCGCCGCGTCTATCGCCATTATTGCCGAGTTTGATTTCGGCGCGGTCGCCAGCAGGATAACCGCGTGCGCCAGAGGGATCCTCGCCTCGGGGAAGCCGAGCATCAGCGCGCTGTCGACGCAGGCCTTGACGATAGATATCGCCTGCGGATAGGCGAGACCGATGTCCTCGCAGGCGGTCACCATAACTCTGCGGCAGATAGACTGAATATCGTCGGCCTCTATAAGCCGCGCCAGATAGTGGACGGCCGCGTTCGGGTCGCTGCCGCGGATCGACTTCTGGAGCGCGCTCATCACGTCGTACTGGTTATCGCCCTTTTTGTCAAACTGAAATGCCTTCTTTTGGGTGCACTGCTCGGCCATCTCGAGCGTTATCTCAATATCGCCGTTTTGATTCGGCTTTGAGTACATGACCGCCAGTTCAAGGGCGTTAAGCCCCTTGCGCACGTCGCCGCCCGATTTTTCGGCCAGGTGCCGCAGCACATCATCACCGCAGATTATCTTCGAATCGGGAAAATCATGCTCCCCTACCCACTTCACCGCGCGGCGCAGGGCGCTCTCGATGTCCTCCACGGTAAGCGGTCTGAACTCGAACACCGTGCAGCGGCTTAATATGGCGTTATAGATATAGAAATACGGGTTTTCGGTCGTGCTGGCGATAAGGGTTATTTTCCCGTTTTCCGTGTACTCGAGCAGCGATTGCTGCTGCTTTTTGTTAAAATTCTGGATCTCGTCCAAATAAAGCAAAATACCATTCTGGCCGAACAGACCGTCGCTCTCTTTGACGATGTTTTTGATATCCGAGACCGACGCGTTTGTGGCGTTGAGCCGATATAGCGTCTTGTTTGACGCTTTGGCGGCAATGTTCGCCACGGTGGTCTTGCCCGTGCCCGAAAGACCGTAGAATATCATGTTGGGGATATTCCCGCTCTCGATTATGTTTCGCAGTATTCGATTTTTACCCAGAATATGTTGCTGTCCCACAACCTCATCTAAGGTCGCGGGACGCAGTCTGTCCGCCAGCGGGGTTTTGTTGTAATTATTTTTATTCATAATTATTCATAAAAATGGTTACGGGACGCAGTTTGTCTGCCCGCGGTGTTTTGTTGTAATGATTATTCATATCATTCATAAAAATGGTTACGGGACGCAGTTTGTCTACCGTGTGCGGTTGTTATCGTTATTATTTATTCATAAAGCGGGTGCTTGGCGCAGAGCGCTTGGACGCGCTTTGCGACCTCGTCGCGATTGCCCTCGAAGTCTTTGATTATCATTGAGATGAGCTCGGCAACCTCGACCATGTCGTCCTCTTTGAAGCCGCGTGTCGTCACGGCGGGCGTGCCCAGTCTGATTCCGCTTGTCACAAACGGGCTCTTGGGGTCGCCGGGGATCGTGTTCTTGTTGCAGGTGATTCCAACCTCGTCCAGCATATGCTCAACCTCTTTGCCGGTCAGACCCTGCTTTATCAGGCTGACGAGCATCAGGTGGTTGTCGGTGCCGCCCGAAACGATGTCTATGTCTCGTGCCTGAAGCGCCTCGGCGAGGGCGGCGGCGTTTTTCTTGACCTGCGTCTGATAAGCCTTGAAATCATCCGACAGGGCTTCATTGAGGCAGACCGCCTTGGCGGCGATAACGTGCATAAGGGGGCCGCCCTGGCTTCCGGGGAACACGGCCTTGTTTATCATCGGGCCGTACTCCTCCTTGCAGAGGATCAGACCGCCCCTGGGTCCGCGCAGGGTTTTGTGGGTCGTGGTCGTGACAAAATCGGCGTAGGGCACCGGGCTGGGGTGCAGACCTGCGGCCACCAAACCGGCGATGTGCGCCATGTCGACCATCAGGTATGCGCCGACCTCATCGGCGATCTCGCGGAACTTTTTGAAATCTATCTCGCGCGCGTAGGCGCTGGCGCCCGCCAGTATCAGCTTGGGCTTGTGCTCAAGGGCCAGCTCGCGCACCTTGTCGTAATCTATTCTGCATGTCTCGGGGTCAACGCCGTAGGGCACGACGTTAAAATACTTGCCCGAAATATTCACAGGCGAACCGTGGCTCAGATGTCCGCCCTCGGAGAGGTTCATGCCGAGATACGTGTCGCCGGGCTCCATAGCGGCAAAGAACACCGCCAGATTGGCGCTGGCGCCCGAATGGGGCTGAACGTTGGCAAACTCGGCGCCGAACAGCTCTTTGGCGCGGTCCCTCGCCAGGTCCTCGACTATATCAACGTACTCGCAGCCGCCGTAGTAGCGCTTTCCGGGATAACCCTCGGCGTACTTGTTGGTAAGGGGCGTGCCCATCGCTTCCATAACAGCGGGGCTGACAAAGTTCTCGGACGCGATAAGCTCGATTTTTCCGCGCTGTCTGCCAATCTCCTTCTCGATCGCCGCCTTGACCTCGGGGTCGGTCTTGCTCAGGTTCTCAAATTCAAACATTGGTTAATCCTCCAAAAATAAATTTTTAATATTTTATGTTGAAAAAAATATACTTTTTTATTATAATGTTAAATATAAAAATTTGCAAGGGGTATTTTGAAATATGAGAGAGAAAATTGCGGACAAAAAAGCGAGAGTTTTGGAGATTATTGATATTTTTGACGAGGTTTACGCCGACGCGGACTGCACGCTGGATTACATAAATCCGCTCCAGCTGCTGATCTCCACCCAGCTTGCCGCCCAATGCACCGACAAGCGGGTGAACATCGTCGCCAAAGACCTTTATAAAAAATATCCGGACGTATACGCTTTCGCCAATGCGGATGAGCTTGAGCTCAGAGAGGACATACGCTCCACGGGATTTTTCAGGAACAAGGCCAAAAACATAATCGGCTGCTGCAAAATGCTTATCAGCGACTACGGAGGTGAGGTCCCCGAGGCGATGGACGATCTGCTGCGCCTGCCGGGAGTGGGCAGAAAGACCGCCAATCTGGTTCGGGGCGACTATTTTAAAATTCCGGGCATCGTGGTCGATACCCACGCCAAGCGGCTTTCGAACCGCATGGGCCTGACGACAAACAGCGACCCGACCAAGATCGAGTTCGACCTGCTCAAGATCGTGCCCGAGGAGCACCAGACCGCGTTCTGCCACCGTCTTGTCTATCACGGACGCGAATACTGCCCGGCCGGACACCCGCGCTGCGGTGAATGTCCTATCGCTCATCTGTGCCCGAAGATCGGCGTGTAAAAGCGCGGATATAAGTATCACAGTGCCTGTTCGTGTCAAAAAACGCGCCTTTCGTGTCATAGCTATTGACACGCGGGGCCGATTTGGCGTAAAATATTCGGGAAATACTTATTATTTTCATGTAATAAGCACCGAAATTTTGAAAGGGGCATTGCAATGTTTGGTTTTATCGGAAAGCAGCTAAGGTCCTACGTCAAACTTGTGGTTTTGGTTATTGCTTTTCAAATAGGGCAAACGCTGCTTTCTGTTTATCTTCCCAGGATCAACGCGGGAATTATCGACTACGGAGTCGCAAACGGCGACATCGGATACATAATAAACAAAGGCATACTTATGCTCTCTCTGTCGGTCATCCAATTCGTGTGCGCGATCGGCGCGGGCATTTTGGGCGCGAAGACGGCTTTGTCGATGGGGCGCGATCTGCGCAAAAAAATATATACAAAGATCTTATCCTACTCGCAAAAGGAGGTTGCCGTTTTCGGCGCGCCGACCCTTATCACGCGCGCGACCAACGACGTGGAACAGATCGTTCAGTTCCTTACGGTTGCGCTGACCGTGATAGTTGCCACTCCGATAATGTTTGTTGTCGGAGTTGTTATGGCGCTTGCGCAGAGCGCCGCGCTCTCAGTGGTGGTGCTGATAACCGTGCCTATTCTTCTTATTATCACAATTATATTATTGTTATACATCGTGCCCTATTTTTCCAAACAGCAGGCGCGTATCGACGACACGAACGGAATTCTGAGAGATCAGATCACAGGCGTGCGCGTGGCGCGGGCTTTTGTGCAGGAAAATTTCGAAAAAAGGAGATTCGGCAAGGTCAATAACGAACTATATAAGATCGGTTTGGTAACGTCGCAAATATCCACGCTGATGATCCCTCTGTTTATGTTTATCGTAAACGCCGCGACTGTCGCGGTTCTGTGGTACGGCGGCCGGCTCGCGCTGAGCGGCGGAGTGCAGGTCGGCGAGATCATCGCCTTTATCACATATTTATCGTTTATTCTAACGGCCACGCTCTCGTCCTCTGTGGTGTTTATCATGTTGCCCAGAGCGCAGGTTTCCGCAAAACGCATCATCGAGCTGCTTGACGCCGAAAGCTCGATCGAGGAGCGCGAGAAGCCCGTTTCACTCAACGATCCGCGCGGAGAGATAAAATTCGAAAACGTCAGCTATTCTTACGCGCCCGATGATCCGGACGTAAAGCCCGTGCTTAAAAATATTTCGTTCACAGCGAAACCCGGGACCAAGACCGCCATAATCGGCTCAACGGGCAGCGGAAAAACCACATTGCTCAATACTATCCCCCGTTTGACCGACGCCACCGGCGGCAGAGTTCTGTTTGACGGCGTTGATATCAAAAAACTTAAAAAAACCGAGCTTGACGCGGCTATCGGCATGGTTCCCCAGAAGGCGTTTCTTTTCGGGGGCAGCCTTAAACAGAACCTGCTTTACGCAAAAAGCGACGCCGACGACGATGAGATATGGGACGCGCTCCGCGTGGCTCAGGCCGAGGAATTTATACGCGAAAAAGAGGACGGCATAAACATGCGCGTATCGGAGGGCGGCGCGAATTATTCGGGCGGTCAGCGCCAGAGACTGGCGATCGCAAGAGCGATCGTCCGCAGACCAAAGGTCTATCTTTTTGACGACTCGTTTTCGGCTCTCGATTACGCGACAGACAAAAAGCTGCGCGCCGCGCTAAAAGAGATCACCTCAGACGCGACCGTTATCGTTGTGGCTCAGCGCGTCGCCTCTATCAAGGACGCGGACAA
The DNA here is from genome assembly GCA_947624775.1 of uncultured Monoglobus sp. Taxonomy (GTDB): domain Bacteria; phylum Bacillota; class Clostridia; order Monoglobales; family Monoglobaceae; genus Monoglobus. The sequence continues at coordinate 2,033 of CANQLT010000003.1, read as the reverse complement.
TATCATTGTCCTAAACAACGGAGAAATTGAGGATATGGGGACCCACAGCGAACTCATCGAGCGCTGCGCCACTTATATCGAGATCGCCTCGACCCAGCCTGACAGCGAAACGGAGGCGAGCGCATGAGCAGATCAAAAACACCGAAAAAATCAAAAAGCATGAGAAATCAGAAAAGCCGGATAAACAAAGGCTCCGTGAAAAGGCTTATCGGCCTCTTTGCCGCCTATAGATCATGGTGCTCGCTGATGATCGCCGCGCTCATAGTTTCGGGCGTGTTCACCGCGATTGGACCGCGCGTACTGGGAGGCGCGACAGACTCGATTGTGAGAGGGCTCGGCGCAGGCGGCATAGACTGGAGAACATTCTTTTTTGGGGCGGGTCTTGCCATGCTCATATATTTCATGCAGTTTGTCACCAAATGGTTTGCCGGACGCGCGTCTGCGCGTATAACGGCGCGCATAGCGGCGGAGCTGCGCGAAAAAGTCGAAAAAAAGCTGTGGACACTGCCGCTTAACTACTATGACACAAATAAGCGCGGAGACATAATGAGCCGCGCGGCAAACGACGTTGACAATGTGGTCACGACGCTCAATCAAACCGGCGGAGATCTTATATATTGGCTGCTTATGCTTGTCGGCATGATAGTCATGATGCTCACGCTTTCATGGCAGTTAGCTCTTGTAACGATAGTTTTGATTCCGCTGTCGGGATTTATCGTAAAAAAATTATCCGCTCTTTCCGCTCCCGGCTTTATGAAACAGTGGCAGTACATGGGAAAAATCAACTCAAACGTTGAGGAAAGCGTCGGCGGCCACAATATAATAAAGGCGTATAACCGCGAGAATGAATTTATCGAAAATTTTGACGCGCAAAACAAGGAGCTTTACAAAGCGTCCATGCGCGCTTCCGTTGTCACTAATATGATCCAGCCTCTGTCGCGCTTTGTTACCAACATTAATTATATTGTTGTCGCGCTTGTCGGAGCCTTAAAAATAATAAACGGAAGCATGAGCGTCGGTGAGGTGCAGGCGTTTATTCAGTATGCCAGACAGTTTCAGCAGCCTTTCACATCACTGTCGCAGATGGTCGGCACTCTGCAGTCGGGCCTTGTATCGCTGGACAGGATCTACGAGCTGCTTGACAGCCCCGACGAGCCGACCGATATTGACGGCGCATACGACGAGTATGAGCTTAAAGGCCAAATTGAGTTTAAAGACGTGTCATTCAGCTACACGCCCGACAGAAAGCTTATCGAGCACATGAACCTCACAGTAAAGCCCGGTCAAACCGTGGCAATAGTGGGCGGCACGGGCGCGGGAAAAACGACGCTTGTCAATCTTATCGAGCGGTTTTACGAAATTGACAGCGGAGAGATTATTCTCGACGGCAGTATTGATATTCACAAGCTGAGTCGCGCCGCGCTCAGGCGCAACATCGGCATGGTGCTGCAGGACACGTGGCTGTATGACGCCACTATCGCTGAGAATATCATATACGGCGTTCCAAAGGGCAGACATATATCCCGCAAGGAATTTCTTGACGCATGCAAGGCCACGTTTGTTGACAATTTTGTGAAAACACTTCCCAAGGGCTATGCAACGATTGTAAATAATGAGGAAACAGCGGTCTCCGCGGGAGAAAAACAGCTGATAACAATAGCCAGAGCTTTCCTTACGAAACCGAATATTCTGATCCTCGACGAGGCCACAAGCTCGGTCGACACCAAAACCGAGGCACAGATACAGGAGGCGGTCAACAGACTGCGCGAAGGCAGAACAAGCTTTATCATCGCCCACCGCCTGTCGACGATTCGCGGCGCGGATATTATACTCGTAATGAGAGACGGTCATATTGTGGAACAGGGTAACCATGAGGAGCTTATGAAACTCGGCGGCGAGTATGCGGAGCTTTACAAAGCACAGTTTGCAGGTTAAAAAGTCAAATATTAAATAAAAAAGATACTGTAAAGTAAGATATGAAAAATAAGATAAGAGTAAAAAACGCCGTCACCCTTGACAGCTTAGTCAAAACA
>CANQLT010000002.1 GCA_947624775.1 uncultured Monoglobus sp. | reverse complement strand
GTCGACGAGGCTGAGGTGGGCGACATAATCTGCTTTTCGGGCATACCCGACATCACGATCGGCGATACGATATGCGCGCCCGAAAGCGTGGAGCCGCTGCCCTTTGTAAAGATCAGCGAGCCCACGATCGAGATGACGTTCTCGGTAAACGACAGCCCCTTCGCGGGCCGCGACGGCAAATTTGTCACCACCAGACAGATACGCGACAGACTGAACCGCGAGCTTTTGAAGGACGTGTCGCTCAGAGTTGAGGACGGCGAGACCACCGACAGCTTCCGCGTGGCGGGCAGGGGAGAGATGCACCTCTCTATCCTGATCGAGACCATGCGCCGCGAGGGCTATGAGTTTTCGGTGGGCACGCCCAAGGTACTCTACAAAGAGATAGATGGCGAAAGGTGCGAGCCGATAGAAAAGCTGGTTATCGATGTGCCCGAGGAAAGCATGGGCGCAGTCATGGAAAAGATCGGACAGCGTAAGGGCGAGATGCAGTCGATGTCGCCCCAGGGCGGCAGGATGCGGCTTGAATATCTGATCCCGTCCCGAGGCCTTTTGGGATATCGCAGCGAGTTCTTGACCGACACCAAGGGCGAGGGCATACTCAGCTCGGTGTTTTATGACTATCAGCCCTACAAGGGCGAGATACACAGCCGTCACACGGGCTCGCTGGTGGCGTTCGAGACGGGCGAGTCGGTGGGATACGGACTGTTCAAGGTGCAGGACCGCGGCTCGCTGTTTATCGGTCCCGGTGTTCAGGTATACGAGGGCATGGTCGTGGGAGTTAACCCCAAGGCCGAGGACATAAACGTCAATGTCTGCAAGAAAAAGCAGCTCACCAACACCCGCGCGTCGGGCAGCGACGAGGCGCTCAAGCTGACGCCTCCCGTGCAGATGAGCCTGGAGGCCTGTCTGGAGTTTTTGGCGGATGACGAGCTCCTTGAGGTGACCCCCGAGCATCTGAGGATAAGAAAAAAGATTCTGAACAACCAGCTCCGCGCCAAGGCGAGAGGCAAAAATCATTCCGATTAAACAAAGAGAGACGGAAATTTTTTCGTCTCTTATTTTTTAATTTATAACGTTATAAAAGCTCGGTATATGTACAATTTTTTGCATGGGATTTTTTGTATAATATTGACTGTAATAAAAACAGATGTTATAATTTAAGAACGGAGTGATATATATGAAGCTTACCGCCAAAGCCAACACAGTGTGCGTGCTGGAGATACTCAAGGAATACACCGATTATGACAACATATTAAAAATGAGCGACATAACAAAATATATGGAGCGCGACTATGATTTGAAGGTCGACCGCCGCACGGTGTACAGCTGTATGGCCGTGCTTTCCGAAATGGGCTATGAGATATCAATGCCCGAGGACAACGGCAAGGGCTATTATCTCGAGAACCGCGATTTCGACGCCTCGGAGATCAGAATGTTGATCGACAGCGTGTACTCAAATCCCGGAATACCCGACAGCTATTCGGCCGCGCTGGCGGAAAAGCTGCAAAGGCTGCTGCCCGACAAGAAACGCAGGAGCTACGCCTCTCTGACGGCGCTGGGCACGACTCGCAAGACCGACAACAAAGAGGTGTTTTTGAACATTGACTTGCTGGACGAGGCCGTGGCAAAGGGGAAAAAGGTCAAATTCACCTATTTGAAGTACGGGTTTGACAAAAAATTGAAGCCCAAAAGAGAGGGTAAATACACCGTGAGCCCCTACGCGACGGTCGCGGCAAACGAGCATTATTATCTGCTCTGCAAATGCGAGTCTCACAGCGACCCGATAAGCCAGTTCAGAATCGACAAGATAAAGGGTATCGAGATAACCGGCGAGGACCGAGTTCCGCCTCCGTCCGACTTTTCGCCCGGCCGCTATGCGGACCGCTCGATATTTATGTACGGCGGTGAGATCGGGACGGTCGTGCTCAGGTGTGATATCGCAATTCTGGACCAGGTCGTTGACCGATTCGGCAGCGAGATAAAAATAACCGAAAACAGCGGCGGCGAAACATTTGACCTGACCGTTACCGGAAGCCTGACTGGCATTGAGTATTGGGCGGGCAACTACATACAGAGCTGCGAGGTCATAGCGCCCGAGTCGATGCGCCAAAGAGTGATAAACATGATAAAAAATAATAAGTATAAAGTATAAATAAGGCGGCGTCAAAATCCGAAAAACTGAACTAACGCTACGGACATGAGTATGCCTGTCAGGTCGGCGGCGAGGGCGGCAAAGAGTGTGTGGCGCACGTTTTTTATTCCCGCGCTGCCGAAATATACGGCGATCGTGTAGAATGTTGTCTCGGTTGAGCCCATCATTATCGAGGCAATTTTTCCCTGAACAGAGTCGGGGCCTGAGTTTTTGAAAATATCGGTCACCAGAGCCAGCGATGCGCTGCCCGACACGGGGCGCAGGAGCCCGAGCGGCACCAGTTCGGACGGCATATGTATCAGGTCGGTCAGCGGCTTGGCGGCTTTTGCGATAAGCTCAAGGCAGCCGCTTTCGCGGAACATGTATATCGCCGCCATAAGCCCGACGAGCGACGGAATAATATTAAAGACCGATTCGAGGCCGTTTTTCGCACCTTGTGTGAACGCGTCGTAGATATCGGTCTTTTTGATAAAGCCGTACATCAAAAAAATAAATATAAAAAATGGCACAGAGTATGCCGAGATCAGTTCCATGATTTTTTCTCCTTGCTAAAATCTTTTTTCCAAAAGCTTTACCGCCGTGATGCCGACAGCGAGCGCGCATATCTCGCATATCCAGATCGCGGGGATCACTTCTCCCGGGCTTTGGGCGCCGTAGCTTTGGCGCAGCGAGATCAACGTTGTCGGTATAAGCTGCAGCGACGCTGTGTTTAGAACGACCAGCATGCACATCTCATTTGTGGCTTTTCTTTTGTCGCGGTTCAGTTCGTTGAGCTTGCGCACCGCGTTTATGCCGAGCGGAGTAGCGGCGTTCCCCATGCCCAAAAGATTCGCCACAATATTCATAACAATGCCGCCGAAGGCCTCGCTGTCCGGCTTGAGCCGCGGAAACAGGCGGCGGAGCGCCGGGCCCATAGCCTTGGCGATAATTTTTATCAGTCCCGCTTTCTCGCCGATTTTTGAGATCCCTGTCCAGAGGCACATTATCCCCAGCAGTGATACCGTGAGATTGACAGCCTCGCCCGCGCCGCTTACCGCGGCGGCTGCGGTCTGCTCGACCCGCCCCGTGAATACCGACACGATCAGAGAAATGATTATCATTCCGCCCCATATATAATTCATCATTTTGCATCACCCTTTGTTTTTATCAATTTGTAATATTATTTTTAACTTTTTGTAAGCCCGAGTTTTCAAAATTCACCTTTTTTATTCCGAGAACCGCTGTATAATTATGGAAAACGCGGCGGATATTGAGATGCGGATATTTTAACGCGGTATATTACAGATATATTGCACAGTATATTCCGCAAATGTGCGATAAATTCCGCTTTCCCGAGGTATAATTTTCCGCTTGCTTTTACAAAATACGATTATATTATCTTTTTTAAAAATTTTGTAATAATTTTGCAAAAAACCCTTGCATATTGTCGCGGGATGTAGTAAAATAGAGAAAAAGTGGGACGAAATGTATTGAAATGTATTAAAATGGCGAGAAAGGAGCGCGACGACATGTTTATTGGCGAATATTTGCAGACTGTGGACGCTAAGTTCAGAGTTAATGTTCCCGCGGGTTTCCGCGCGGAGCTTGGTCAGACATTCGTCGTTGCCAAGGGCGTGAACTGCATCGCGCTTTATCCGCGCTCCGAATGGGAAGGCTTCCTCAACAGGATAAAAGAGAGAAAGAAGCTGCTGTTTTTTACTTCGGGTTCCAAGGAGTGCGAGCTGGATACTCAGGGAAGAGTCGTTATACCGCCCGATCTGCGCGAGTATCTGGGGCTCAAAAAGGAGATAGCGGTCGTCGGAACATTCAGGCACGTTGAAATCTGGAACAGAGACGCGTGGAACGAATACTTTGACGACGATGAATACAGCGCCGAGAATATCGGAAAAATTATGGAAGAACATGAGCTGATATAAGTATGGAATTTAATCATATTTCCGTGCTGCCAAACGAGTGCGTCAGAATGCTCGGCATAAGGCCCGGTGGCGTCTATGCGGACGGCACGCTCGGCGGAGGCGGACACGCGTCGCTTATTTGCGAAAAGCTCGGCGAGAGCGGAACTTTAATCGGCATCGACCGCGATCCCGAAGCGCTGGAAGCCGCGAGCGAGAGGCTCCGAAAATACAAATGCGGGATAATAATCCGCCACGACAACTTTTTTAACATAAAAGTGATACTTGATGATTTGGGCATTGAAAAGATAGACGGCGCCGTTTTGGATCTGGGAGTGTCCTCACACCAGCTCGACGAGGCCGAGCGCGGCTTCAGCTACAATTTGGACGCGCCCCTTGATATGAGAATGAATCGAGAGGATCGTCTGACCGCCGCGGATGTCGTCAACACATACTCCGAGGAAGAACTGAAAAAAATACTCAGAGAATACGGCGAGGAAAAAAACGCGGCGAAAATCGCTCGATCGATCGTGCGGGCGCGTGAGAAAAAACCGATAGAAACCACGACGGAGCTCAGTGACATAATAAAATATTCGTTTCCGCCGCAAAAACGCTACGGGGACAAGCATCCCGCAAAGCGGAGCTTTCAGGCAATCAGGATTGAGGTCAACGGCGAGCTCAAAGGCCTTGACAAAGCGCTTGAGGATTTTATCGAAGCGCTGCGTCCCGGCGGAGTTCTGGCGGTCATCACATTCCATTCTTTGGAGGATCGAATAGTTAAAAACACATTTAACAAGCTTAAAACAGGCTGCACATGTCCGAAGGATTTTCCGGTGTGCGTCTGTGGCAATAAACCGAAAATAGAGCTTATAAACCGCAAGCCGATAATCGCGGCGGAGGACGAGCTCAAAGAAAACAACCGCGCTCACAGCGCCAAGCTGAGAGCGGCGAGAAAACTTTAAAATTTACAGAAAGGGATGGGTCGGGTGCCAACCAAGCAAAGAGAGACATATAGGCGTCAGTCGGCGCCGAATCGTAATTACAGTTACAGAAACGAATACCGGGCAGCCGCGCCGTCCCGTTATGATAACAGATATCAAGAGCAAAGGCGCGCCGATAGCCAAAGACGCGTAAATAATCAAAGAGATGCGCGCGCTGCGCAGACCTATAGCCGTTCGCGTTACGACTACAACGCTCAAACCGCCGACAGCCGCCGATACTCGGGCGGCTCGTATAACGGCGCGGGCGTATACGACAGATACGGATATGACCGCGGGACCGGTTATTCGGCGTCCGTTCGGCCTTATTCGGAGAGAGATGCGCGAGGCACGGACTACGCCGCGCCGAGATACGGAGCCTACACCGGTTATACCCAAACCGCACCCCCGAGACGCGAATACAGCGATCCGACGCGTGAGCGGCGCTATGAGACCCGCGAGTCGCAGCCGGAGCAGAGGCGCGTCCTCACGCGTGAGCAGCGCGAGGAACGCCGCGAAAAGGTGCGTTCCAGACTGAAAATGATTGGTCTTATCTTAGTACTATCTCTTATGAGCCTGGTTATGATATACAGACAGACGGCGATTTTCGGAAAAGGCAGAGAGATCGATTCTCTGAATACCACGCTGTCCGAAATACTTGTGAAAAACGAGGGTATTCAGTCGAACATTGACAGGTCTATAGAATTGGGAAACCTTGAAACCTACGCGAAGAATCGGTTGGGAATGATCAATCCCGATTCGTCTCAGGTCTTTTATGTGGATATGGGCGCCAAGGACGAGGTCGTCAAATCTTCATCATCAAAATAGCGTCGGTTTCGGATTTTATATAACCGAACTGTTCTAAAGCAGTGAAATTTGAAATAAACTTTCCAAGTAAACGCGCTTTGATCAGCGTTTGCTTAAAGAGAACGGCGGCCGCGCACGGTCGCCTTGTTGGATTTATGGAGGAAAGCGTATGTCGGCTAAAAAGGCAAAAAAGAAAAGTGGAACAAGCGGCAGACTTATTTTCATAGCCGCTGCCTTTGCGCTTTTGATGGCGCTGCTTTGTTTGCGCGTTGGTTGGCTACAGATCGTGCGCGGCAAGGATCTGTCGCGGCAGGCTCTCGACCAGCAGACCAGCGACAACACCGTGAGCGCGAAACGCGGCAATATATATGACCGCAACTATAAGGTCCTGGCCTCAAACATAACCGTTGAGTCGATAAGCATAAGCCCCGGGACCGTCAGGGATTCCATTGATGAGAAGGGTCTCGGCGTGGACAACGTGGCGAAAAATATCGGCGATATTCTCGATATGGATATGGAAACGGTTAAGGACAAGATCGACAAGAAGATCCAAAGCGAAACCCTGAAAAAGAAAGTGGACAAAGAGGTCGCCGACAAGCTGCGCGAGTATGTGGAGTCGGTCGACTTGAGCGGCGTTGTGTTTACCGAAGACGTGAAGCGTTATTACCCGTACAACAATTTTGCCGCGCAGGTCATCGGATTCTGTGGAACAGACAATCAGGGCCTTGAGGGTATCGAGAGTATATACGACGACCAGCTCAGCGGAGTGCCCGGCAGGGTTGTTTCCGCGCAGCAGTCCACGGGTCTTGAGGGAAACAGCGGATATGAAAACTATATCGCCGCTCAGGACGGCAACAGCGTTGTGCTCACAATAGACGAGACGATACAGAACTACGCCCAGAAAAATCTGGAGGCCGCCGCGGCGGACAACAGATTGGCCGAGGGAGCCGCGGCTATCGTTATGGATGTAGACACGGCCGAAATTTTAGCTATGTGCACCGAGCCGGACTATAATCTGAACGAACCCTTTGAAATTACTGACGCTATAAAAGAAAAATATCCTGATATTGAACAAGAGCTTGAAAAACTGGAAGGCGAGGAGTATAATGAAAAGCTGGGAGAGGTAATGCAGACGGTCCGCCGCAACAAGGCGGTGGTCGACTCGTACGAACCCGGCTCGACGTTTAAGTCGGTAACAGCCTCGATCGCGCTTGACACGCGCGCCTGCGCGCTGACAGATATGTTTACCTGCGGCGGCTCGTATCAGGTGGCTGACAGAACCATAAACTGCGCAAATACCTCGGGTCACGGAACACAGGACTTTTCGCAGGCGGTGCAGAATTCCTGCAACCCCGCGTTTATTCAGATAGGTCAGAAAATAGGCAAAGAAAGATTTGTAAACGGCGTCAAGGCCTTCGGATTTTTGAGCAAAACAGGTATCGAGATCCCCGGAGAGGCCGCCGGTATGGGATATGACGCCAGCATGAGCGACGTCGATCTCGCCACCGAGTCGTTCGGTCAGTCGATAACTGTCACGCCCCTTCAAATGGCGGCGGCGGTCAGCGCGGTGGCGAACGGCGGCACATTGATGAAGCCGCATATCGTGAAGCAGATAGTGAATTCCGATATGGGAATTGTTGAAAGCACCGAGCCCGAGACCGTGCGCCAGGTCATCTCTAAAGAGACCAGCGCGGAAATGTGCAAGATACTCGAATCGGTCGTGTCGGAGGGCGGCGGTAAAAATGCTTATCTCGCCGGATACAGAATAGCCGGCAAGACCGGAACCTCCGAGAAGATCCCGAGAGGAAACGGAAAATACATCGCCTCGTTTATAGGATTCGCTCCGGCCGACGATCCGCGCGTGCTCTGTCTGGTTATTATGGATGAGCCGAACGGCGACAGCTACTACGGCGGACAGATAGCGGCTCCGGTCGTGCGTGATATTTTGGGCGAGACCCTGCAGTATCTGGGAGTCGAGCCCATGTACAACTCAAATGAGGAAGAGTATATAGACGTGGAGGTTCCCGATGTGGCGGGAATGAGCAAGTCCGACGCCGGTATCGCGGCGGATGAGAACGGACTTGTCATAAAGATAAGCGGAAACGGCGAGACTGTCGTCGACCAGATACCCAAGCCCCACACCAGAGTAACTCAGGGCAGCACGATCGTCGCGTATACCGAAAGCGGCGGAGCCGAGCGCACGGTAGCGGTCCCCAACGTGGTCGGCGAAACTCCCGCCTCGGCAAATGCGACACTTGAAAACAACGGGCTGAACGCCAGGATCAAAGGCGTTTCAAAGTTCGGCAAAAACGCGACATGTATCGGTCAGTCGCCGGTCGAGGGAACCATGGTTGAACCGGGAACGGTTGTGACGCTTAATTTCAGATATGACGAGTCGGAAACGACCAATGATTAGATTAAAATAAATTTGCGCAATTGACAGAAGAAGGAGAAAGGGTTATGACTTTATCGGAATTGCTGAAAGATGTGAAAATTAAAAAAATGTCGGGCGGCGGCGGAATGAAAATAAGCGGAGTCGCCTATGATTCAAGAAAAGTAAAGCCGGGTTATGTTTTTGTCTGCATAACCGGATACGCGACCGACGGACACAAGTTCGCGCGGTCCGCGGTGGAAAACGGTGCGGTGGCGGTCGTAGCGGAGCATGATCTGCCGACGGTCGATGTGCCCTGCGTGGTTGTCGAAAACACCAGAAAGGCGATGGCTCATATCGCCGCCACATATTATGATTATCCGTTTAAGAAATTCAATCTTATAGGCATAACCGGAACCAACGGCAAGACCACATCAACATATTTGATAAAAGCCATCCTTGAGCATATGGGCAAAAAGGTCGGCTTAATCGGCACGAACCAGAATATGATCGGCGATATGGTCATACCCACATCGCGCACCACGCCCGATTCTCTGGAGCTTATGCAGCTTTTTGATGAGATAGCAAAGCACAATGTTGACTATGTGGTTATGGAGGTCTCGTCCCACGCGCTCGCTCTTGATCGAGTTACCTCGTGCGAGTTTAATGTGGGCGCGTTCACGAATATAACCCAGGACCACCTGGATTTTCATAAGACGATGGAGGAATATCTCGCCGCGAAAAGCATACTCTTTAACATCTGTAAAAACGGCGTGATAAACGCCGACGACAGCGGAAGTAAGCTGCTGCTTGAAAAAGAGACGTGCGACAGCGTCATAACCTACGGCATTGACAGCGACTGCGACCTGAAGGCGTCAAATATTGAGCTCAGAAGCGACGGCGTGAAGTTTGACCTGAGCTTTAACGGCGAGACGCAAAGAGTCGACCTGCCGATACCCGGCAGATTCTCGGTATACAACGCCATGACTGCCATAGGCTGCTGCTTGGCGGACGGGATCTCTCTTAAAGATGCGGTTGACGGAATACACACCGCCCACGGAGTAAAGGGCAGGATAGAGATTGTCAAGACCCCGGGCACGGATTACACAGTGATAATTGATTACGCTCACACGCCCGACGGACTTCTGAACGTTATAAACGCCATCAGAGGCTTTGCCAAGGGCCGCGTGGTGACGCTGTTCGGCTGTGGCGGCGACCGCGATGCGACCAAGCGCCCCAAGATGGGCAAGATCGCGGCGGAGCTTTCGGACTTTTGCATTGTCACCAGCGACAATCCGCGCACCGAGGATCCCGAAAAGATCGTGCAGCAGGTCGTTGAGGGCGTGAAGCAGACAGACTGCGATTATGTTGTGATAACAAACAGGTTCGAGGCGATCGAATACGCTCTTGACCACGCCCAAAAAGATGATATAATATTACTTGCGGGCAAAGGCCACGAGACATATCAGATACTTGGGACCGAAACGATAAAATTTGACGAGCGTGAGATAGTTACAAAGCTTCTCGGGGTCTGAATTTTAAAGATATAGGCAAACTAAGGAGAGAGAGTTATGAAATGGTGTATGAACGTCAGCGCGATAGCAAAAGCCTCGGGCGGAGAGATACGTAATCTGAGCGGCGACGAGATCGTTAAAAACATCGTGCGTGACGACAGAGAAGTTGAGGAGGGCACAGTCTTTGTGGCCCTCAGAGGCGAGAACAACAACGGCCACAGATTTGTGGAAAGAGCGGTGGAAAACGGTGCTGTCTGCTGCGTTGTGAACAAGGAGGAGGGCGATTTCGGGAGCCTGCCCGTGGTGGCAGTGGACGACACCTTTAAGGCGCTTCGCGATATCGCGTCGGCCTATCGCGACCGATTTAACATTCCGGTTATAGGCATAACAGGCAGCGTCGGAAAGACCTCAACCAAGGGCATGATAGCCTCGGTCATGAGCACCGAGTTTGCCACCCTCAAAACAGAGGGCAATTATAACAACGAGGTCGGCGTCCCTTTGACGCTTTTTCGTCTGTCGGATGATGACGAGGCCGCCGTTATTGAGATGGGCATGAGCGCGTTTGGCGAAATCTCGCGCTTGTCGCAGATCGTCAAGCCCGACACTGCGGTTATCACAAATATCGGAATATCGCATATCGAGCATCTGGGCAGCCGCGAGGGAATTTTAAAGGCAAAAACCGAGATACTGGACGGACTTTCAATCGACGGAACCGTTATTTTAAACGGCGACGACGATCTGCTCTGGTCAAAAAACGGCGAGCTTGAATTTGAGACTTTATATTACGGTATCGAAAACAAGGCTTGCGACTTGGTCGCCAGCGATATCAGGCTGTTTTCATCGGGAAGCGAATTCACGGTGCGCATAGACGGCGAGGACTACAGATTTGAAACAAACGTTCCCGGAGTGCATCATATTTATAACGCGCTGGCCGCTATACTGACGGGCTACAGATACAACGTCAGTGTCAAGAACATGATCAAGGGCGTGCATGATTTTGCGCCCGAGGGATTCAGACAGTCGGTCAGCAAATACCGCGATTTTACGGTTATAAACGATTGCTACAACGCCTGTCCCGATTCGATGGAATCGGGAATGGACGTTCTCGGGCTCACCGCCGAGGAAAACGGCGGCACAGCGCGCAAGGTGGCGTGTCTGGGCGATATGCTGGAGCTCGGAGACAAGTCGCTTGAGGCTCATTACAAGGTGGGCGGAATGTGTGCCGAGAAAAAAATCGACTGCCTGATCACGATTGGGGAGATGGCGCGCAATATCGCGCGCGGCGCCGCTCAAAACGGAATGAATCCCAATGATATTTATGAGTTTGAATCGGGAGCCGACGCCATAGAAAAAATCGGCTCGATCATTCGAAAAGGCGACGTTGTATGGATAAAAGGCTCAAGAGGCATGCGCCTTGAAAAGATTGCCGAGGCGCTCGATAAGCTGGGAAACAGGGATTAAATTTGAATACGGATTGATCCTGAATTTATTTGATGGGAGAGAAGCTTATGTATTATATAATCGGAGGTGTCGCGGCGCTCGCGCTGTCGCTTTTGCTGGGAATGTTTACCATTCCGATGCTCAGACGCCTTAAATTCGGTCAGGAGATCCGCGAGATCGGACCGTCATGGCATGCGGCAAAATCCGGAACCCCCACGATGGGAGGAGTAATTTTTATTATATCCTCGGCGGCGGCGCTTATTATCACCTGCCTGTGGGGTTTCTTGGTCGGCGGAAGAAGCGGCAGTTTTACCGAGCTTTTGATAGTGGAGCTGCTTTCGCTGTCGTTCGGCGTTATCGGTTTTATCGACGACTATATCAAGGTTGTGAAAAAGCGCAATTTGGGTTTGACCGCGGTTCAAAAATTCAGTTTGCAGTTTTTGGTGTCGCTGGTTTTCGCGACGTTTGTCGCGGTGTTTGGAGATACCGGAACGGTTATTGATTTGCCGTTCGCCAAGACAAATATTGATTTAAACTGGTTCTATATTCCGTTTATTATATTTGTTATGCTCGCGACGGTCAACAGCGTTAATCTTACCGACGGTCTCGACGGTCTCGCGACTACCATAACTATGGTTGTAATGCTGTTTTATCTTTTGATCTCGCTGAGAATAAAAAACAGCGCAATGGCGCTTTTCGCGGCGGTTATGCTTGGCGCGCTGGCGGGATTTTTGTTCTATAACAGAAAGCCGGCAAAGGTTTTCATGGGCGACACGGGCTCGCTGTTTCTCGGCGGCGCCGTTTGCGGCCTCGCGATAACTCTGAGGCAGCCGCTCACGCTGCTTATTGTCGGACTTGTTTACGTGATCGAGACTTTGTCGGTTATCATGCAGGTGACGTCCTACAAGCTGACCGGCAAGAGAATATTTAAAATGTCGCCCATTCATCATCATTTTGAGATGTGCGGCTGGAGCGAGGAAAAAATAGTATGCGTGTTCTCGCTCGTGACGCTGCTGCTCTGCGCGGTTATGTATTTCTTTGGTTAGAGCGGCGGAATTGTTTGAAAAATCTCTATGCCCTGTGAGGTGATTTTATTGGCGGATTATAACAGAAATATGAATAACGGACGAAGGCCCGTCGGAGAGCGGGGCTATTCCTATGAACAAGCGCGGCGCCCCGCGCCTGACAGACGCGCCGGACAAAACGGCAAAGGCCGAAAACAGGCTTCCGGAGCGCGGGCGGCTGCAAGAAATATACTCAGGATAGGCGATATGAAAATCAGGCTGGGAGCCTTTGACTACCAGTTCCTTTTGATTACGATCATTCTTGTGGCTTTCGGCATAATAATGCTGTACAGCGCCAGCAGTTCGAGAGCGTACGCCAATCAAGACGGCGACAGCCTGTTTTATGTCAAACAACAGCTTGAAGGCCTCGCTTTGGGCCTTGTTCTGATGTATTTCGCTATCAAGATTGATTATCATGTGCTGGCAAAGTTTTCGCCGTGGATGTATGTTGCGGGAATAATAATGCTTGCCTTGGTGTTTGTGCCCGGCCTCGGAAAAACCGCCGGCGGAGCGACAAGATGGCTGCTTTTCTTCCAGCCCTCCGAGATCGTGAAGATGATCATGATAATTGTGATGGCGTGGTACATTGATAAAAATCGGGATAAGCTGGGGAATTTCTTTACGGGATTTTTGCCTTGTCTCTTGCTTTTGGCGGTCGTGGCTGTGCTTTTGATGTTGGAGCCCCATTTCAGCGCCACGATCCTTATTGTGTTCACCGGACTTTTGATGATGTTCGCGGCCGGAGCGAAATACCGCCACTTCGGAATAATGTGCATACCCGTTCTTTTGGGCGGAATTGCGATGGTAATCACCTCGCCCTACAGACTTCAGAGAATAACGGCGTTTATGGATCCTTTCGGCGACAAGCAGGGCTCGGGCTGGCAGATAGTCCAGTCGCTGTATGCCATCGGTTCGGGCGGAATATTCGGCGTCGGCTTCGGACAGAGCAGACAGAAGTATATGTCGCTGCCCGAGCCTCACAATGACTTTATATTTTCGGTTCTCGCCGAGGAGCTCGGCTGGTTCGGTGTTATAGTGGTTATTGCTCTGTTTATCTGCCTCGTGTGGCGCGGAATCAGAATAGCGCAAAAGGCCCCCGATATGCTGGGAATGCTTATTGTGGTCGGCTGTATAGGATTGATAGGTGTGCAGGCTTTGATAAATATTGGCGTTGTTTCGGCTTCGTTTCCTGTTACCGGAATGCCGCTGCCGTTTTTCAGCTACGGCGGCACGGCGCTTGCCATAACAATGGCGGAAATCGGGCTTATTCTGAATGTTTCAAGACAGGAGAGGGTGCTGTGACATGAGAATTTTATTTGCGGGCGGCGGCACCGCGGGACATATTAATCCCGCTCTTGCCATCGCCAATTATATTTGCGGACAGGAAAAAACCGAGATCGCCTTTGTGGGCACAAAGGAAGGTCTTGAGGCGGAGCTCATACCGAGGCTTGGGCATAAGCTCTATCTTATAAAAATACACGGCTTTGAGCGGACGCTCAATTTGCAGAACTTCAAAAACATTTTCGAGCTGCCCTTGAGCTATTCGGCTTCGAGAAAAATTATTAAAGAATTTAAGCCCGACATAGTGATAGGCACGGGAGGCTATGTTTGCGGCCCGGTTTTGCTGGCGGCAGCAAAAATGGGGATCCCAACTCTGGTTCACGAGTCAAACGCCTATCCGGGCGTGACCACGCGAATGCTGGCCCCGCGGGTCGATACCGTGGCGATCGGCGCCAAGCCCGCTGCAAATTATATGCAAAACGCGAAACGCGTGCTTTATACCGGAAATCCGGTGCGGCCTTCGATCCTGTCGGCTGACTCTTTTGATGCCCGGCGCAGGCTCAAACTGGATGAGCGGCCTTTTATCGTGTTTTTCGGCGGCAGTCTGGGCGCGAAGGATTTTAACAAAACGGTCGTTGACTGGATATCAAGCATCGCCGAAAGCAAGAAGTACCGCATAATGATGGGAACCGGAAAGTTCCATCAATATGACGCGGTACTTGAGAGATTCAAAGAAAACGGAGTTAATATCGAAAATAATCCCGATATTGACGTCAATGAATATATATATGATATGGACATCGTTATGTCGGCGGCTGATTTGGTGGTGTGCCGCGCGGGCGCAAGCACGCTCAGCGAGCTGACCGCGCTCGGCAAGCCCTCGCTGCTTGTCCCGTCGCCGTATGTGACGGCCAATCATCAGGAGCACAACGCCAGAGCGGTCGAAAAAGAGGGTGGAGCCGAAGTTATCCTTGAAAAGGATTTCACTCCCGAGGCGCTCGGCGGAGCTATCGAAAAGCTGGCTTTTGACAAGCAAAAGCTCGCGGAAATGCGTCGCGCGGCGAAAAACGCGGGCACAGTCACCGCCACGGAGGATATATACAAAGAGGTAAAACGGCTGACGTCTTAATCACAAACCCGCTTTCGGCGCATATTATATCTTTAAAAGGGATTTAATATGTGTAAAAAACGGAGGGATTTATGTGACAGACAGCTGTTTGACCGTAAGCGGAAGAAGAAAGCTGTCGGGTGAGATCAAGGTCCAGGGCTGCAAAAACTCAGCGCTTCCCTGCCTGACCGCCTGCCTGCTGTGCGAAAAAGGACGTTGCCGCCTGAAAAATTGTCCGCGTCTCACCGATGTGGAAAACACGGCTGAGATTTTGGAAACACTGGGCTGCAGATGCGCCTTTTACGAAAAAGAGAAAATTATCGAGACCGACGCGGAAAACGTGTTCGGCACGGTTATCGAAAATGAAATGATGAACCGAATGAGGTCGTCGATACTGTTTATGGGTGCAATGCTTTCAAGAAACGGAGAGGCCGATTTGGGTTATCCCGGAGGCTGCGAGATCGGTTTAAGGCCGATAGACATGCACCTCGGCGCTTTCAGAAGACTGGGGGTAAAGATAGAGGAAGAGGGCGGAATGATCCGCTGCCGCGCTCGCTCGGGCTTAAAGCCCGCTCAGGTGCCGCTGCTTTGCCCGAGCGTGGGAGCCACCGAAAACATTATGCTGCTTATGGCAAAGTCGGACGGCGAGACGGTTATCAGGAACGCCGCAAGAGAACCCGAGATCGTTGATCTGCAGAATTTTCTCAACGCGATGGGCGCTGATATTCGTGGCGCGGGCAGCGACGTTATTGTTATAAACGGAGTAAAGCGTCTGCGCGGAGCGGAGTTTGAAATAATGCCCGACAGGATCGCCGCGCTTACATATATGTCCGCAGCGGCGGCATGCGGAGGAAAGATATATCTTAAAGACGTGAATCCGGAGCATTTGTCGATTTGTTTGGCGGTGCTCAGAGATATGGGCGCGGAGATAAAAATAACCGCCGACAGCGTATCGCTTGAGATGAAAGGACGCCCGAGGGCGGTCAAGAGGATAAAAACTTTGTATTATCCGGGTTTTCCCACCGACGCTCAGCCCGCGTTTATGGCGGCGATGACGATAGCTAAAGGCGCCACCGTGTTTGTCGAGTCTATCTTTGAAAACCGATTCAGGCACGCACCCGAGCTTGTCAAGCTTGGCGCTGACATAGACGTGAATATATGCCACGCAATTGTCCGCGGTAGGGAATGTTTGAGCGGAGCCGATGTCAGAGCCTTTGATCTGAGAGGCGGAGCTGCCATGGTTATCGGCGGATTGATAGCCGACGGGACCACGCGCGTGAGCGGCGCGGAGCACATTGAGCGCGGATATGAGGATATAGCCGCCGATTTTGAGGCGCTGGGCGCGGACATAAAAAAGAGCTGTTAGAAAAATACGCAATACACAAAATTTGAAAAATTCAGTAAAGTACATAGGAGAATTGCCATGAACGAAAGAAATACAAGGCGGCCAAACTACAGAGGCGGAAATCGACAGTCGCGTCGCCGCGCGACCAGACGCGACCCTATCAAAACGCGCGTGATCGCTATGGGCGCGGCGGGAATAGCGGCGCTCGCGGTGATTTTGGTGTGTGTTTTTTTGCTTGCACCCGCCTTTGACATAGAGACGGTGGCGTGCGAGGGAAACACCAAGATCAGCTCCGAGGTTCTCGCGCAGACCTCGGGGATACAAACGGGAAGAAATATTTTTCTGACGTCCCTTTCGGACAAGAAAAGGCATATTGAGGAGCTGGACTATATCGAAAGCTGCGAGATAACCCGCGAACTGCCGGACACTATAAAGATCGTCGTGGTCGAGAGGCACCCGTCGGCCTACTTTAATTTGACGGGCGGTCTGGCGGTGACCGATATGGACGGCGGCGTTCTTGAGGTTCTGAATTCCGCCGACGCGGAAGAGATCATAAAGACGAAAATAACCGAGGAACCGGAACCGACCGGAACTCCGTCTCCCGACGATGAGAACGACGAGGATGATTCGGACGAGCCCGACCCCGAGTCAACGGCGGACGGTACCATCTGGGGCTATGACGACGACGGCGACCCGATATACCGCGTCAACGGCGGACATTACGAGTTTGACGAGGATGGCAACAGATTTTTCGTGGATGACACTCCCGATGAAACGCCCGAGCCCAGCGATGAACCGAAAGACGAAAAGCATAAAGACGGGGAACTGCAGCGCACTCAAAGCGGCGCGGTCATATACAGCGCGCCCGTGGTTTACGGCGTAGAGCTTAAAAAATATGACGTCGGAAAAAGAATAGAGAGCAGCGACAATGAGAAGCTGGAATCGGTACTGAGCGCGCTCCGAGCGCTTGACACCGCCGGACTTTTGGACAGAACGACCAAGTTTGATGCCGAAAATGTGAATGACGTAAGGTTTACAATAGAGGATCGGCTGGAGGTGTGGTTCGGCACCTTTGAAGAGTTCGAGTATAAGGCGAAATTTACCGCCACGGTGATAAACAATAATCTTTCGCCGTATGAGCACGCTATAATTGATTTCCGCGACTCAAAGCTGTACGTCCGCTCGGCGAACTACAGGACCCCGATAGTTATCGAGGCAGAGGCCACGCCCGATCCTGACGCGGACGAGGAGTTTGACGAGGAGGACGCAGAGAAATCGGATAAAAACAAAAATGACGATGAAAGCGATGAGGAAAGAGGGTCAAAATCCACGGCGAATCCTAAATCGACCAAATCGCCCAAAGCGACGGCGACTCCGAGGCCGAAATCAAAATCGAATGTTGATGATTCTTCCTCGTCTGATGATGAATCCTCGGACGACAGCGATTATGTTGACACATCCTCGAATGAAGATGACGACGATTCCGACGCGGACCTGATCGAGTAATATATTATTTGGGTTTTCCGTTTCGGATTGCGGATAAAACGCTCTTGACAAAACCCGAAACACATGGTATACTGAATTAAATCAAAAGGGGCGCACCACCACGGGTACGGTTCCTTTTGATTTTTATTTTTCTAGTATTTTGGAAAGGCGGGGTAAGATGATAAAAGTAAACGGCGAAAACTGCGATGGTTTTGTCGGCAAAACGTTGTCGGAGCTGCTTTGCGGCCTTGGATATAAGGAGTCATATATCGCGGTCGAGCTGAACGGCGATATTGTGAAAAAAGACAGCTACAGCGCCGTCGTGCTAAAGGATGGAGACTGTTTGGAAGTCGTAAGCTTTGTCGGAGGGGGTTGATTTTATGACGCCTTCATATGAAGAATTTGAACGGGTGATGATAGAACGCCACACCCGTCCGGTGTATGACAAGCTGAGATCGGCTCGTGTCGCTGTCGCGGGGCTTGGGGGCTTAGGCTCAAACGTCGCCGTATCTCTCGCCCGCGCGGGCGTGGGCGAGCTGATGCTGGTTGATTTTGACAGGGTAGATTTGAGCAATCTTAACCGTCAGCAGTACGAGATCGCGGATCTGGGAAGATACAAAACCGAGGCGCTTTCCGAGAGATTGACGCGAATCAATCCCTACGTGAAACTGACCCGCAAAACAATAAAGGTTACGGCGGAGAATGCCGCCGAGATATTCGGCGGTTTCGATATCGTTTGCGAGGCGTTTGACCGCGCGGACAGAAAGGCGATGCTGATAAGCGCGCTGCTCGGCGAATGCTGCGATACCGTGATAGTCTCGGGCTCAGGTATGGCGGGTTATCTCAGCTCGAATATGATACAGACAAAGCGCGCGTTTGATCGGCTCTACATATGCGGCGACGGCGTGACCGACAGCGCGGATGTGAACGGGCTCATGGCGCCGCGCGTTGCGATATGCGCGAATCATCAGGCAAATATGATTATCAGATTGATATTGGGAGAGAGGGAAGTATAAATGAAAGACACATGGAAATTAGGCAACCACGAGTTCACGTCCCGATTTATTCTCGGATCGGGTAAATATTCACTTGACCTTATAAAGGCGGCGGTCGAGAACGCGGGAGCGCAGATAATAACGCTCGCTCTGCGCCGCGCCGCGACGGGAAACGTCGCGAATATTCTTGACTACATACCAAAGGGCGTGACCCTGCTGCCTAACACCTCCGGCGCGAGAAACGCCGAGGAGGCCGTGCGTATCGCGCGTCTCGCGAGAGAGGTTGGCTGCGGCGATTTCATCAAGATCGAGTGCATAAGGGATTCAAAATATCTTCTGCCGGATAACTACGAAACCGCAAAGGCTACGGAGATTCTGGCGAAGGAGGGATTCGTCGTGATGCCGTATATGTATCCCGACCTTAACGCGGCGCGCGATATGGCAAATGCCGGCGCCGCCTGCATTATGCCGCTCGGCGCGCCTATCGGTACCAACAAGGGTCTCGCGACAAAGGAATTTATCAAAATACTGATCGAGGAGATCGACCTGCCGGTGATCGTTGACGCGGGCATCGGCAAACCGTCGCAGGCGTGCGAGGCGATGGAGATGGGCGCGGCGGCGGTAATGGCGAACACCGCCATAGCCACGGCGGGCGACGTTCCCGCGATGGCAGAAGCGTTTCGGTACGCGATCGCGGCTGGACGCGCGGCATACCTGGCGGGCACAGGCCGCGTGCTTGAAACGGGCGCGGCGGCGTCATCGCCGCTCACGGGCTTTCTTGCCGATTAAGGAGGGCGCGACATGGAAAAAATCAAAGAGCTTGACCCCAAAAACAGGATCGACCATATGACATATCTGCCCGATATGGAGGTAATTGACTCGGACCTTGATAAACGGGTCGTTAAGGCTATGAACGAATATGATTATACGTTTTTTACCGAAAACGACGTGCTTGCGGCGCTTGAAAAGGATGTGCTGTCTCCGCGCGATTTCGGGGCTCTGCTCTCGCCCGCGGCTGAACCGCTGCTGGAACAGATCGCGCGGCGCGCACAGATGGAAACTCGAAAGCATTTCGGGAATTCCGTCATGATGTTCACGCCGGTGTATATCGCCAATTACTGCGAGAATTTCTGCGTATATTGCGGCTTTAACCGCCACAACAAGATACGCAGGGCAAAACTCGACTTTGAGGAAATGGAAAGAGAGTTTGAGGCCATTGCGAAAACGGGCCTTCAGGAGGTGCTTATTCTCACGGGCGAGAGCCGCAAGGGTTCGGATGTTCGGTATATAGGCGAAGCGTGCAAACTTGCGCGCAAGTATTTCAAGGTCATAGGGCTTGAGGTCTATCCGATGAATTCCGACGAATACAAATATCTCCACGAATGCGGAGCGGATTATGTCACGGTGTTTCAGGAGACCTATAACAGCGACAAATACGAAACTCTCCACCTTGCGGGGCACAAGCGCATTTGGCCCTATCGCTTCAACGCGCAGGAGAGAGCTATACTCGGCGGAATGAGGGGCGTGGGATTCGCGGCACTGCTGGGGCTTGACGATTTCAGAAAGGACGGGTTCGCGACGGGTTATCACGCGTATCTTTTGCAGCAAAAATATCCACATGCGGAAATCGCCATATCGTGCCCGAGACTCAGACCTATTATAAATAACGACAAGATCAATCCGAAGGACGTGCACGAGCGTCAGCTGCTGCAGGTGATATGCGCGTACAGACTGTTTCTGCCGTTTGCGAGCATAACCATTTCCACTCGCGAGAGCAATGTATTCCGAAAACATGTTATCTCAATCGCGGCGACCAAGATCTCCGCCGGAGTGTCTACCGGGATAGGCGGCCACATCGAGGGCGAGGAAGCAAAGGGCGATGCTCAGTTTAAGATAAACGACAGCGCGTCGGTCGATGATGTTTATAGGGAAATAGAGGAAATGGGTATGCAGCCGGTCATGAGTGATTATATCTATGTGTAGCAAGCTGATTTGTATTTCAAACCGCGCGCTGTGCGGCACGGATTTCATAAGGCGTATCAGGGATATTATAGACGAGGGTATTCCGGTTATTCTGCGCGAAAAAGATCTTACTGAGCGTGAGTATTATAAGCTGCTGTGTGAGATCGACCGCGAGAATATAGTCGCGCACAGCTTTGTTGGGGCGGCGCGCAGTTTCGGCTGCTCGAAAATACATTTGCCGCTGCCGCTGCTTGAGACGGCGGACATCTCGGGCTTTGCCGAAGTGGGCGCTTCGACACATTCCGTGGAGGAAGCGGTCCGCGCGCAAGAGCTTGGAGCCACCTATATAACGGCGGGGCACGTGTTTTCCACCGATTGTAAAAAAGGGCTCGCGCCTCGCGGTACGGGCTTGCTTAGTGATATAAAAAGCGAAGTTGATATTCCGGTATATGCCTTGGGTGGTATCTCGCCCGAAAACGCGCAAAAAGCGTTATCCGCCGGCGCCGACGGCGTCTGCGTCATGTCAGGCTTTATGCAATGCGCAGATATATATGAATATATTGATGAATACAAGCATATTTTTTGAAAAAATAGTTTAGTGCCGTATGGCGGCTTGCCCACAAGCCGCCGGCCGGATGTGGGCATCCGGCTCTACGGTATAGGGCGAGGCAAACGGGCGGATAATATCCGCACATACGGTGTGATAAAACCTGTAGGGGCGGCCGACCTCGGCCGCCCGCCTAGTTTCTAGTTCCTACATTATTGCATACTTCAAAATCTTTTTGCAATTCTCACACAGCGATATATTATCAAATTTTTCAAGTCCCTTCTCTTCTCCGCAGTTGGCGCATCTGGGCGTCAGTCTGAACAGCGATACTCCGATCCCGTCGGGCAGTGGCAGCATATTGGCCTCGGAATCAGGCTTTAAGTTAAACTCTTCCCTATATTTTTGGGGAACGGTTATCCTTCCTATAGAATCAATTTTGACGATCATAATAATACCTCCGTAAATTTAAGTAAAATAAAAAGGCGCGAAGCATAGCGCCGCGCCCAAAAACGCTATGCTCATGATGGCCAAATCATTTATTTTACACATACCATTCTATATGCTAAAATTGAGCACGCATTTTTGACAATGCAAAAATGCACATAGAATGATATTAATAATAATTTTAAAATGATTTGGCAATTCTTATTATATCACAGACCGCAACATAAGTAAACAAAAACTTTAAAACAAATTTCGACAAAATATTTAAATAATAAATAAACGCTCAATTTTAATATAAATTAAAAATCCCCTTGACAAAATGTGAGATACAGATTGTCAAAAAAGTGTTTTAAATAAAGCTATAATAAAGTCGCGGGCTAAAAAAGCTCTTATATGATAGCCGTCCCCTGTTTCGTCTCGTCGCCGAAATCTGCATTTGTTCGCTTTCGCACAAGCGCGAAAGACTCACCTCGGCGGCGGTATGACCGTGGGCGGCATAGTGCAGCTTGTTTTGTACTATTTTAAAAAACTGTTTTGAAACCTCGCTGTTTGGATCGTAATCAACACTTGTGGCATAGAGATCAAGAACCTGACGATACAGCACTTTTTCGGAGGAACGGATGTCGCGGATGCGTTCCAGCAGTTCCTTCCAATACCGACCGCCGCCGTAGCCCTTTAATCGCTCATCGTCCATTGTGAATCCTTTGATCATATATTCTTTCAGGCGTTCGGTCGCCCAGATGCGGAATTGAGTTGCCGTTATACTTCGAATACGATAACCTAACGATATGATCATATCCAAGTTATAATATTTTACATTATATGTTTTTCCGTCAGATGCAGTTGTTCGGATTTTCCGAACAACTGCACTTTCGTTTAATTCACCGTCTTCGAAAATATGTTTTATATGTTCGCTTATATTAGACTTTGTGGTTTGATAAAGCTCTACAAGCTGTGCTTGCGTGAGCCAGACGGTATCGTTTTCTATACGGACGTCGATTTTAGTATTGCCGTTTTCTGTCTGATATATGATGATCTCGCTCTGAGGGGATGTATCCATATTATTCATTTGTAATACCTCCTGTTTAGAACACAAAAAGCAGCGGGTTCTCGTCTGTTTGGTTTATTGATGCGAGTTTCCTATTGATATCCTTTCCGCCGCTTGGCGTGTATGGATTTGGAATTCTTGATTATATTATACCTATATTATATCGCACATTGGGAGGAATGCCAATATTTTTTTGAAAAATGTAAATATTATTTAAGCACTGATTAACAGGGCTCCCCCTTAGTCTGCTCCGCGGACAGCTCCCCGGGGGAAACTTAACCCCTCTCAGTCACCTTCGGTGACAGCCCTCCCCAAGGGGCGAGCCGGGACGTCGAGGGAAAAGCGGAAAAATGACCGCACAAAAAAGAAAGTCATGCTTTGCATGACTTTCGAAAAATAGCGGTCAACAGGGCTCCCGAAAAGTCCGAAGGACTTTTTGGGATAAGCGGAGCGACCGCCGTAAAAAAAGAACACCTTGCTCCGCAAGGTGTTCGCAAAAAAAGCGATTTCTTAGGGCTCCCGCGAAACGCCAACGAAGTGCGTTTCGTGGGAAAAGCGGAAAAATGACCGCTAAAAAAGAAAGAAAGTCATGCTTTGCATGACTTTCGAAAAATAGCGGTCATTTTTCCGCTGGAGCCGATAAGCGGATTCGAACCGCTGACCTATTCATTACGAGTGAATCGCTCTACCGACTGAGCTATATCGGCGCTCACAAATATATATTATACAATAAGTTTGTGTGATTGTCAAGGCTTATTTTGCGTCTTATTTAAAAATTTGATTCTTTGGTAAAATGTGATAAGTTTGCTCTCAAAATGTTAGAACAATTTTTCTGTTAAATTATTGACAAAATTGCCGCCTCTGTGATAAAATGACAATGCGGAGGTGGATTTCCACTTCAGCCGGGAGATGTGTTTTTCAAAGTTCACATTTTCCGCGTTTAAGACTTTTTATGTTTAAAACATTAAACGTCAATGAACGATTGTAGCAAACCCGGTGAAAGCCGGGGACGCAAAGCTATGGGGTCTAAAGTGAGACGCGCGGACGCGCGCGGCTGACAATGACAGCCCGGCCGCCTGCTTCTGATATGCCGGCAGCGACGAAGGATATGCGGCTTGCCGTATGTCCCGAGTCACAAGACATATCGAACTACAATTTAATAATTGAGCAAACCCGGCGAAAGTCGGGGACGCAAAGCTATGGGGTCTAAAACAGTTTCGCGCGGACGCGTGCGTTTCGGTCATGACAGCCCGGCCGCCTGCTTTGGTATACAAGCAGTGGGCGCGTTTCGCGCTCTGCGATTTATCGCGGTATACCACAGGAAAGTTTGATCGTTTTAATCCATAAAAACTTGACCAAACGGCAAACCCGGCGAAAGCCGGGGACGCAAAGCTATGGGGTCTAAAGCAAGCTCGCTTGCTATGACAGCCCGGCCACCTACTTATTAATTAAGTCGAGTCACCGAAAGGTGATAAGTGTCATTGCCACTTGGCAATGGTTTGTGAAAGATTGGAGGATTATCATGACAAAGACTTTGAAGAGCATTTTTGTTCTGTTGATCGCAGTTGTTGCTGTTTGCAGCGTATCTGCTTATGCTGCTGAAGATAACACGGCGCTTGACGCGGCTTTCGAGACCGCTATCGCCAACTATGCAACGACGGTAGACGTTAGCAAGTTCAATGTTACACCCAATGACGCTATGACCGCGTTCTTGGCTTATTTGGACAAGACACCGAGAAACTTTTTCGTTTCCAAGACGGTTGATTGCGCTTATTCAACGTCCACAAACAAGGCTACAAAGCTGACAATTACTTATATTGACAGCCCCGAAGCCATCAATGCGAAGCTTGCGGCTTTCGACGCAGAGGTTGCGAAAATCACAGCCCTCGTTGACGGTTCAATGGCGGCAGAAGAAAAAGCAAGAATTATCCACAATTACTTTATCGAGAACTGCTCTTACGATCTGTCCTACACGGGAAGAACCGCTTATGACGCGATCGTGAACAAGACAGGCGTATGCCAGGCGTATTCTTCCGCTTATCAGCATGTTATGAACGCGGTTGGTATTCCCTGCACAGTTGTAGAGAGCGAAGCTATGAATCACAGCTGGAACGTTATCGAAGTTAACGGTGCTGCGTACCATGTTGATGTAACTTGGGACGATCCCATCGTAGACGGATCGAACACGAACACGATTCCTTTCTATGATAACTTCATGAAGAACGACGCTGAGATTTCTGTTGACCACTACGCATGGAGCTAATTCGGAAAGTAATTAATAAAGACGCCCGGCAGAGGGCGTCTTTTCTTGTCGTTTTAATTATTGTTCACATAGAATGAGACCAGTTCGTCGAGGATCTCGTCGCGCTCCAGCTTGCGGATAAGACTTCTGGCGCCATCGTATGAAGTGATGTAGGAGGGATCACCCGACAGAATATATCCCACGATCTGATTTATCGGGTTATAGCCCTTTTCGTTTAGCGCCGCATATACCGTCATTATTATCTTTTTCGGGTCGGGTCTTTCCATGTCCAAATTGAATTTTTTGGTTTCCTGATTTTCCATTTAAAAACACCTCCTAACATAGTGATTAGCGATTTGTGAATAGTGATTAGAGAGCGGGATTTATCTCAGTTCCGCGTTTACGCCGTCCTTGAGGGCGGAGAGTATCTTTTCGGTCATGCCGCTTACCTCGTCGTCGGTCAAAGTTCTGTCGGCGGCGCGGAACTTCAGCGAGTATGCCACGCTCTTTTTGTTTTCGCCGACCTGCTCGCCCTCGTACACGTCGAACAGCTTGACTTTTTCGAGAATATCGCTGCTCACGCTGTTTATAATTTTCTCGATCTCGCCGACGCTTATATCTTTTTCGACAACCAGCGCTATGTCGCGGCTTGAGGATGGGAACTTGGGCAGCGGCTTGTATGTTCTGTCAAATGAGGCGCACTCAATTATTGTGTTGAGGTCAAGCTCCGCGGCGTAGATCTCGGTGTCTATCTTAAAGCTGTCGGCCACCGCGGGATGGATCTGGCCGATATAACCGATGAGGTCGCCGCCCGCCGTTACCTTGGCGCATCTGCCGGGGTGGTATGATAAATTTTCTTTTTCGGTCTCAAAGACGACGTCCGAAACGCCCAGACGGCTTAAAAGATTCTGAACTATGCCTTTGAGGTCAAAGAAATCGGTTTTGCCGTACATGCCGATCGCCACGATCTGCCGCTCGTCGGGCAGGGTTTCGCCGATCGGGTTGTATGTCATGCCCAGCTCGAAGATCTTAGCCGATGAGGCTCTGCGGTTGTAGTTGACCTTGAGCGTCTTTATTATCGACGAGAGCATAGATGTTCTCATAACGCTGTTTTCCTCGCCCAGAGGATTTGTTATCTTCACAACATTGTCCATGGAAACTCGGGTCTGCTTAAACTCTTTGGGGTCGATGAACGAATATGTCATCGCCTCGTACAGTCCGCAGCCTGTCAGCGTGTTTTTGATGCTGTCGACTATCTTCTGCTTAAAGGTCTTGCCGCCGACGACCACCCGGCCCTGCATCATGGTGACGGGCAGGTTGTCGTAGCCGTACAGTCTGGCGACTTCCTCGGCGATATCCGCCATGCTCTCTATGTCGCCGCGGAATGTGGGAACGATCACATTGCCGTCCTTGACTTCAAACTCGAGGCGGCCGAGGTACTCGATCATGTTGCTCTCGGGAATGTCGGTACCTAAAAACTTGTTTATTTTTTCGGGCTCAAAGGGGAGCACGGTGTTTTGCTTTTTCACGGGATACACGTCGATAACGCCGCCGACAACTTCGCCGCCGTCCATGTCCTGAAGCAGCTCGCAGGCGCGGTTGATCGCGGGCAGGCAGTTCTCGCTGTCCAGTCCCTTTTCAAACAGGGCGGACGCGTCGGTCCTCATGCCCAGAGCTTTCGCGCCGCGGCGGACCAGCACCGGATTGAAGCACGCGCTCTCAAAAAGCACGGTCGTGGTGTCGTCGGTAACCTCGGAATTGGCTCCGCCCATAACGCCCGCCACGCCGATGGCGCGCTTCTCGTCGGATATGGCGATCATGCCCGATCTCAGCTCTCTGGGTTTGTCGTCCAGAGTTTCAAGCATTTCGCCGTTTCCGGCGTCGCGCACGATTATCTTTCTGCCCTCAACATGGTCAAGGTCATAGGCGTGCATCGGCTGGCCGTATTCCAGCATGATATAGTTGGTGATGTCGACCACGTTATTGATCGCGCGGAGACCCGCGGCGGTCAGGCGGTTCTGCATCCATTTGGGCGAGGGGCCGATCTTGACGTTTTTGACCGCTCTGGCCGTGAATCTGGAGCATAGCTTGCTGTCCGCGATCTCAACCGCGGCGTAGTCGTTCACGTCCTCGTCGTTGCCGGTGGCCTTTACCTCGGGAATCTTAAAGTCTCTCGCGAAGGTGGCGGCCGTCTCGCGCGCGAGACCGATTATGCTCATGCAGTCGGGGCGGTTTGATGTTATCTCAAATTCCGCCACGCTTTCGTCAAGACCCAGAGTGTGGGTGATGTCCTCGCCTATCGGAGTGTCGTCGGGCAGGATCAGTATTCCGGTGGCGCGCTCCTTGGATATGCCAAGCTCGTCGGTCGAGCACATCATGCCGAAGCTCATAAAGCCTCTGAGCTTGCCTTTGGTGATCTTAATGCCGCCGGGCAGGGTGCTCTTGTGCTTGGCGACCGGAACTACCGCGCCCTCGAACACGTTGGGCGCTCCGGTGACTATCTGTATTTCCTCGTCCCCCACGTCGACTTGGCACACAACCAGTTTGTCCGCGTCGGGATGCTTTTCTATCTTGGTGATCTTGCCCACGACCACGTTTTTGAACTCGGCTCCGAGATTTTTGATCCCCTCAACTATCGAGCCGCTCATGGTGAGCCGGTCGGCGTACTCCTTTTCGGATATGCCGTCGGTGTTCATGTAGTCCTTGAGCCATGAAAGTGGTAAGTTCATATATATTCCTCCTACTGTTATATGTCTTGTTTTTAAAGATTATTCAGAAAATCTTTGACTTCGCGCGGGGTTTTCAGCGTTTCGGTCCGCTTGCCCGAAGCGGTCGCCTTGCGGATCGCGGAGCGGTATTTTTCGCGGTTTTTCCGTCCGTCGATCAGCACCCAGCGCAGAAATTCGGCGTCGATCTTTTCGGGGCAGCCCTCGCCCATGTCGGGTCGGGATCTTCCGTGGTAGTTAAGATACCGCTTTATCACCCGAAACAGGCAGATGAATCGGTTAAAGTCCAAAAATATGACCGTGTCCGCCATATCAAGGCGCTCGTCAAACAGAACTCTCATATAGTTGCCGTCTATGACCCATTTTTCCCTCTCGAGAACGGGGCGCAGGGCGTTTCGTTTGTGTTCTCTGCCGCTTTCGATCCAGCCGGGCAGCCAGTGGAGCGCGTCCAGATGGGTGGGCTCGATCCCGATTTTTTCGGCTATTCGCCGCGCCAGCGTGGATTTGCCCGCGCCCGAAAATCCGAATACCATTACTCGTTTCATATAATCATTCCGAATAAATATTTTATATCATAAATATTTTATATCTTAAATTGCTTTAAGAACTGAAGGTCGTTTTCGTAGAACAGGCGCAGGTCCTTTATTCCGTAGCGGAACATGGTCACGCGCTCAAGTCCCATTCCGAACGCGAAGCCGGAGTATACCTCGGGGTCGATGCCGCAGTTGCGCAGCACCTTGGGGTGAACCATTCCGCAGCCCAGTATCTCGATCCAGCCCTCGCCTTTGCAGATGTTACAGCCTTTGCCCTTGCAGTTGAAGCACGAGATGTCAACCTCGGCGCTGGGCTCGGTGAACGGGAAGTGGTGGGGACGGAAACGGAGCCTCGTGTCGTCGCCGTACAGCTTTTTGGCGAATACCTCGAGCGTGCCTTTAAGGTCGGCCATCGTGATGCCCTTGTCGATAACGAGACCTTCGACCTGGTGGAACACAGGCGAGTGAGTGGCATCGACCGTGTCGCTTCTGTAAACCCTGCCGGGCGAAATTATGCGTATGGGCGGCTTCTGCTTTTCCATAACGCGCACCTGAACCGGAGAGGTCTGCGTCCTGAGCAGCACGTTGTCGCTGATATAGAACGTGTCCTGCGTGTCTCTCGCGGGGTGGTCGGGCGGCAGATTCAGCGCCTCGAAATTGTAGTAGTCGAGCTCGACCTCGGGGCCTTCAACGATCGAGAAACCCATGCCGATGAATATGTCCTGCAGATCGTCGAGCACCGTTGTGAGCGGGTGTTTGGCGCCCGTCTCTGGTTTTCTGCCGGGCAGCGCCACGTCGATCGTCTCGGCTTTGAGCTTCATTTCCTTTGCCAGCTCGGTCAGCGCCTTTTTCTTTTCTTCAAGGGCGCTTTCGATACCCGAGCGCACCTTGTTCGCCAGTTGTCCGATCACGGGACGCTCCTCTTTGGAGAGCTTGCCCATGCCCTTCATAACCGCGGTGAGCTCACCTTTCTTGCCGAGATATTTGACTCTGAGCGTCTCAAGGGCGTTTAAGTCCGCCGCGTTTTTAAGCTCACTTTCGGCGCTCAGTTTTATACTGTTTAACCGGTCTTTCATTATATAACCTCCCAATAGTGTTTTCACAAATTGTCATCTAACTATTTTAACATATAAAATTACATATTTCAAGCCAAAATAATAAATTTTGTAAGATAATTTAAAATATAATTAATAGGGACGTCGAGGGCGCCGTCCCCTACGATGTATGATGATAAAATATCAATAATAAATTTTGTAAGATAATTTTAAAAAGAAAAAACCTTCGGGTTTTTCCCGAAGGCTTGATTATGTCTTACTCGATAGGCTGTGCGTTGTCGGCGGGGACTCCCGCGGTGGCTGTGGGAACAACATTGCCGTTGCTGCGCATCTCGCTTCTGTTGCTGCGAACAATGTTCACACACTGCTCAAGGTCCTTCATTGACGACATAACAACCTTCTCGACTGTCTCAAGCAGACTGTCAGCGTAGTTGTATGAAGAATCCGAGATCTGCTGAGCGTTGCTGCGCGCGTTTTCAATGATCTGGTTGCCCTGAACGATCGCCTTTTTGGTGATCTCGTTTTCGTTCACCATGGCGATAATCTTGTCCTCGGCGCTCTTGATAAGATTGTCGGACTCGGTCTGCGCCTCCTGAAGGATTCTCTGACGCTCTTCCTTGATCCATTTGGCCTGCTTGAGATCCTCGGGAAGCTTCAGCTTTATCTCCTGAAGCACATCCAGCAATTCGTCCTTATCGAGAATGCAGCGACCCGAAAACGGCACCGAAGCGCCTTTATCAATTATATCCTCCAGTTCATCCAACAGTTCTAATGCATCCATTTGCAAATACCTCCTTAAAAATATAAAGCCGAATTATGCGTCCGCGTTTTCAAAACGACTCTTAATAACAGGGATTAAATCGTTCGGAACGAGCCCGTCAAGACATCCGCCGTACTTCGCGATCTCCTTAACGATGCTGGAGCTTAAAAACATGTAGTCATGACTTGTGTGCAAAAACAAAGTCTCAAGCTCCGGGTTCAGCGTACGGTTGGTCAATGCCATCTGGAATTCATACTCGAAATCAGATACCGCTCTAATTCCCTTAATAATTATACTAGAATTAATATTTTTCATAAAATCCGCCAGCAGCCCGGAGAACGAACAGATCTCAACGTTGTCCATATCTTTTGTCACGCGTTTGAGCATTTCCACGCGCTCCTCAACCGAAAAGGACGGCTGTTTTGAGCTGTTTATAAGTACCGCCACAACAAGTCTGTCAAACAGGCGGGAGGCTCTCCTTATAACGTCAAGATGTCCGTTGGTGCATGGGTCAAAGCTGCCCGGATATACAGCAGTTTTCATAGCTTCACCTCTGCATAACTGTTATTATAGTCTTGCCGTACCGCGCCTCTCTTATGATATTGAAGCCGCACCGCGAAATTTCTTCTCCTCCGACCTCGGTCTCGGCCACGATCACGCCGTTATCGTTAAGCAGGCCGAGCCTGCCGATCTCGCCGAGCGCTTTTGTGACGTGCCCCTTGTTGTAGGGCGGGTCAAGGAATATTATGTCAAAACCGCGATTTGTGTCAAATCGGGTTCCGCCGGCTGTCACGGCGGTCACAGTTCCGTTTGCGAGGCGCTTAATCAGCGGATACGCGTCAGTCTTAAACAGCGCGGCTCCGTAAATCAGGCCGGAGCCGATGAGATTTGACTCAACGATTTTATATGACAATGGGTTTTGCTCTATAAACACGGCGCCCTCGGCTCCGCGGCTCAAAGCCTCGATCCCCATCGCTCCGCTGCCCGCGAACATGTCAAGCACAAAGCCGCAGGGCAGATGAGACTGAATTATATTAAAGACCGATTCCTTTACCCTGTCGGTTGTGGGACGGGTGCTGAGCCCTTCGGGAGCCTTTAATTTGTATCCTCGTCTTTTGCCCGATATTATTCGCAAAACAAGCCTCCAAACGAAAGAATTTTTCAAAATAATTACATTCACCTTATATTTATATATCAAAATTGTAAATTTGTCAAGGGTTTTAAATAAATTTGTAAAAATACAGCGATTTTAACAAATTATTTGTCTGCATAAATAAACCCCGCGATTGCCGTAGAATGACTAAAGTAAAAACCTGGAAACCAGGTGGGATTTTCTCGGAAACTTTACAAGTCCACTGGACGACCCCGAAGGGTGTGAGGCATGTGCGCCGCCTCCGAAGATTAAAATCCCTTATTAATTTTGTTGGTTTTACATTAGTGTCATAATTACGCACAACGCAGGGAATTATTTTATGTTCATATTATATCATATAAAACATGAAAATACAACACATATTTATGTTCTTTTTATAACAATTTTAATTGATTATTGTTACAAACGTTTCTGTTTTGTTACAAGTTTTTTCGGGCGGTTTACAGGGAATTAACAATTTCTTGTTTCCATATTTTTTGCATTGAAATTATATTTTATTTAGGTATAATTAAAATTGTGAGCGCATATTTTTGATTATAAATATATTGTTAAGCTTTTATATTGATACGGTTTTCGAAAAATCAGGAGAAAAAATATGAGAATCGAAAAAATTAACGAAAATAAAATAAAGGTTCTGATCGACACCGACGAGGCTCGGGAATGGAACATCAGCGCCGGCAACATGGCGTCCGATTCGCCCGCTGTCCGGGAGATGTTCAGAACAGCCATACGCCTGGCGCAGCAGGAGGTGCGGTTCAGTATCGACGGAGCCAAGCTGTTTGTTGAGGCTATCCCGGAGCATACCGACGGATTCGGGATGCTTATCACCAGAATTTTCAGCGACAAGGACCTAAATGCCGCGGTCGCCAACTGCTCCTACAGAGGCAAGATCAAAAAACGCTGTCTCTATCCCGAGAACGCGGAAAGCAGAATAAAAAGCTGCCGCATATTCCGTTTCGGTGATTTCGACAACGTGTGCCGAGCGGCCGAGGCGATACATAGAGATTTTTCGGGCGACAGCATGCTGTATAAGTGCGACGGCAGCTATTATATGCTGCTCGCGCCTGACGACATAAGAATTATGTTGAGCGTTGAAAAAATAATGCTCGAGTTTTCCGACAAGCAGAACCGCACTCTCATATCCCACGGCAGGCTCAATGAGCTGGGCGAGATCATGATAAGGCATGACGCGGTAAATGTGCTGGTTGAATATTTTTCGTAAATGGTTTTTTATGGGACGGCCTCGGCCGTCCTTTTAAATTTTTGTCGGTTTTACACAGTTATCGGCCCGTGTCGGGGCTCGGCTTTTTAATTGACATATTTTGAGTTTTGTGCTAACATAGGGATTAGTGATTAGCGAATAGCGAATACGCGGAAAGTTTTGGTGAAAATCTTTGCTGTGTTCCCGCGTTCGTTCGGTTTATTTATTCGCGAAATTTTAATATAGAAAGGGTAATGAGTATGCTGTTTTCTTTGGACGATATAATGGAGTATATCGAGGATAACGACGTTAAGTTCATACGTCTTGTGTTTTTTGACATATTCGGAAATATGAAGAACATCTCTATCTTCGCATCCGAGCTGCCGAGGGCGCTGGAGTACGGCGTGACCTTTGACGCCTCGGAGATCAACGGATTCATGAACGTGGGCGAGAGCGACCTCATGCTGCGCCCCGACCCGACCACCGCCGAGATACTGCCGTGGCGGCCCCAGCACGCCAGAGTTCTCAGAATATTCTGCGACATATGCTATCCCGACGGCAAGATGTTTGAGGGCGATTCCCGCAACATACTCAAAAAGTCGATCGACGATCTGGGAGAGAACGGGCTGTACTGCGAGATAGGGACCGAGTGCAAGTTCTACCTGTTCAATCTCGACGAGCACGGCGAGATGACCGATATTCCCCACGACAACGGAACGTACTATGACGTGGCTCCCTCGGACAGAGGCGAGAATATCCGCCGCGAGATCTGCCTGACGCTTGAGGAAATGGGCATACAACCCAGGAGCTCAAAGCACGCGGGCGGTCCCGGCCAGCACCAGATTGTGTACAACCACGGCGCGCCCGTTGAGGCGGCCGACCATGTGATGACATTTAAAAATCTGGTTCGGACCATAGCCGATATGAACGGGCTGTACGCCTCGTTTATGCCGCGCCCCATTCCCGACAAGAGCGGAAACGGAATGCACGTTCATCTGTCTTTATATGAGAGCAAGACAGGAAAGAGCCTTATTGACATAGGCTGCGAGACGGGCCGCCGCTTCATCGCCGGAATCATGGCGCATATAAATGAGATAAGCCTGTTCCTGTGCCCGACCGTGAATTCATACAGCAGGCTGGGTCAGTTCGAGGCGCCGAAGTTTGTGACATGGTCGCACCAGAACCGCCAGCAGCTTATGCGCATCCCCACAAACACGGTGGGAGAGAGCCGTCTTGAGTTGCGCTCGCCCGACGGATGCTCCAATCCGTATCTGGTTATCGCGCTGATGATCTACGCGGGTATCGACGGCATCAAAAACGAAATGAGGCTCGCCGACCCCGTTAACGTTACCTATAAGGAGGGTATAGAGGGGCTCGTGCGCCTGCCGCGGAATCTTGAGGAGGCCGTGCGCTTTGCCGAAAACAGCGAGTTTGTGAAACGGGTGCTGCCGCGCAACATAACTGCGACATATATCAACGAAAAGCGTCGCGAATACGAAGAATATCTCAGATCCGAGAAAAAATAAAAACGGATTTGCGACAGATTCACAAATTCATAACGGGAAAGAATGTGATAGCGATTGAATGACAGGATTCTGATTGTTTCCGCGTCGGAAAAAAGCGCCGACGCGCTGGCGCGTATTCTGCGAAGATACGCGATAAACAACATAGATTTTGCCTCGGGCGGAGCCGAGACAAGACGCGCGGTGTTGCGCGTCGGCTACGCTCTGATTATTATAAACGCGCCGCTCAAAGACGAGCAGGGAAACGACCTGGCGGCGGACATGATACGCGGCACAAGGTCGTCGGTGATACTGATAGCCAAGAATGATATCGCCGATGTGCTGGCGTCAAAGGTTGAGGGCGACGGAGTGTTCGTGGTTCCGAAACCGCTGCAGCAGCGGCAGTTCTGGAGCGCGG
Organism: uncultured Monoglobus sp.; assembly: GCA_947624775.1. Taxonomy (GTDB): domain Bacteria; phylum Bacillota; class Clostridia; order Monoglobales; family Monoglobaceae; genus Monoglobus. The sequence goes on along the minus strand of CANQLT010000002.1, from coordinate 32,911 downwards.
TGAGGCTTGGACTGGCGTTTTCCGCCCGGATCGCCGAGATCGACAAAAAGATGGCGAAGCAGGAAAAAAAGTACGAGGAACTGCGGATAATATCCAGGGCCAAATGCGTGCTTATTGAGCGGGAGAAAATGACCGAAAAGGAAGCCCACCGATTTATAGAAAAGCAGGCTATGGACAAACGCGAAAGCCGAGCGAACATAGCCGCGGAAATTTTAAAGCGTTATATTTAAATGATTTGTCATTTAAATATAGCGCTTTTAACGTAGGGACTAGAGAATAGGACCTAGGGACTAGGAAAACCCCTCAGCCAACGTAGTGATTAGCGATTAGTGAATAGTGATTAGGATTCCTCCTCAGTCGGGCTTTGCCCGACAGCTCCCCCGAGGGGGAGCCGGGACGTCGAGGGCGCCGTCCCCTACGATCATGGTATGCAAATGCCGTAGGGGCGGATATTATCCGCCCGTTTGCCTCGCCCCTTGGGGATAATCAGCAAGCTTACTTGCGGGTTCAAAGCGACCTTTGAAAATCGCTTGCGATTTTCACCAAGCGCTTCATTAGAGGTGCCCGCTTGCGGGCGGAGAGGGGTCAACGTAGGGAATCGGAATACAAACCCCTCTCAGTCTGCTCCGCAGACAGCTCTCCCCAAGGGCGAGCCTTTTTTAGTTCGCGGGGATATGCGAATGATTTTTGACAAATTATCTCCGCGTATTCGCTATTCGCTAATCACTAATCACTACGTTGGCACCACGCGGCACTCAAAGCCGTTTATAATAAAATTGTGCCGAGGAAAACGGCGCGAAATTATTATGAAAGGAGCATAATTATGCTTGGTTTTGGAAACAGAAAACAGAATCCGGAGGAGCGGGAGTATCTCGAGGCCGCGCGCGGCGGATATCCCGTTCAGCCGCAGGGGTATCCCGCGCAGGCGCAGCCGGGAGCAGCGCCCATGCAGGGAATGGCGCCCGGAATGATGCCCGGTGCCGCGCCCGCGCAGTATGGTATGCCGATGCCCGCTCAGGGTATGCGAGGCGCGGCCGATCCGCGGCTTGAGGCGTACATAGCCAAAAGAACCGCGGAGATCGACGCGCAGGTCAGGGAGTTCTCGAAAAAGAATCCCGATTTTGACATCAGACGTGAGCTTCAGGACCCCAAGTTCTGCAACTATCTGTGGGGCAACGGGCTCAGCGTTGAGGACGCCTACTATCTGGCCCATCGCGGCGAGGAGCAGGCCGAAAACAACCGCGTAAAGCCCGAGGAGCCCGAAAAGAGGATTTCGGAGAACGGGACTTCAAAGCCCGGTGGCAGCGGAATGGTGAAAAAGAACCCCGAGGACATGAGCGACGAAGAGGTTGACGACATCATAAGACGCGTCCGCCGCGGCGAGAAGATCTCGTTTTAGTCCGAGACAAAAAACAAAAATTTTAAACGGAGGTATTTTTAATGAGTATTAATTACAACACCCAGACAACGACCACAAACCGCGTGGGCAACAACGTTACCCCCGAGATGAAGGCGTACTACGACAGGCAGATGATCCGCTTTGCCTCTCCCAAGCTGGTTCATGCCCAGTTTGGCCAGAGCAAGCCTATCCCCAAGGGTTCGGGCAAGACCATCGAGTTTCGCAGATTCAGCCCTCTGCCCAAGGCGATGAAGCCGCTGACCGAGGGCGTTACGCCCAAGGGCAATCAGCTGAACGTGACAACCGTTGAGTCGACGGTCGATCAGTACGGCGATTATGTCACCTTGTCGGATATGCTGACGCTTTCGGCCATCGACAATGTTATAGTCGAGACCCAGAACGTGCTGGGAGACCAGGCGGGAAGAACGCTCGACACTGTTATCCGCGAGAAGATCAACGCGGGCACCAACGTGCAGTACGGCGACGGCAAAGCTGACAGAAACGTGCTTGTGGGCGGTCAGACGAGCGGCAACGACTATCTCAGCGTGGCCGCGGTCAAGAGAGCGGTCGCCACGCTCAAGCGCAACAACGCTCAGCCCATCAAGGACGGCTGCTATGTGGCGATTATCCACCCCGATGTGGCGAACGATCTGACAAACGACCCCGAATGGAAGGCCGTTAAGCAGAACGTTGATCCCAAGGACTGGTACAACGGCACAATCGGCAAAATCCACGGCGTTGTGTTCGTTGAGTCTACCGAGGCGAAAATTTTCAGAGCCGCGCCTCTGCGCAAGATGGAAAATATCATGATCGGCGACCCCGAGAGCCTGACCGTAGCGGCAGTTTCCGGCAAGGTCATAACTGTGTCCGAGGAGATCGCGACGAGCGACGCGTCCGCTCTGACGGGCAGGGCGATCCAGATAAACGGCTTTGACTACACGATCTCGTCCGCAACGCCGGGAGAGCCCGGAGCGGCGAAGATCACGGTGACCGAGACTCTGAGCCCCACTGTGACGACGGGCTCGATAATCTATCCCGCGGGCGCCGGCAAGGACGGCAGAGATATTTATTCCACGCTGTTCATCGGCCAGAACGCCTACGGCGTCACAAATATCACGGGCGGCGGCCTTGAGACTATCATCAAGCAGAAGGGCAGCGCCGGCACGGGCGATCCTCTCGACCAGAGAAGCACCGTTGGCTGGAAGGCCACTCAGACGGCGGAGATCCTTTCTCCCGAGTTTATGGTGAGAGTCGAGACCACGTGCAGCTACTAAATCGGGAGGCGAGACAAATGGCAATGACAAAAAAACAGAAATACGAGGCTGAGCTCGAGGCGTTCTATAACGAGCCGGTGCCCCTTATGCTGGTGAAGGACAACTGGAAGAACAAGGACGACCTGACCGTGACGGTCAACGGCACCAACTACCAGATAAAGCGCGGCGAGACAGTCACGGTCCCCCGAAAGGTCGCGTTGGCGGTGGAGCGCGCCCACAGGCAGGAGATCGCCGCCGAAAAATACGTGGACAGCCTGAAGGCGTAGGGCGGTGATGTGATTGAAGCTTTTAAAAGCGATAGAGGCGGCTGACGCCCTCAGCCCCAACAGCTTTGAATTTGAGGAAAAGCTGGGCTGGTGCGGCGAGGTGTCGCTGTCCCTGCGCCGCCACGTCAAAAAATATTATGACATCATCGAGACCGTTGTGACCTGCCGCGAGGAGCTGGAGCTGCCCGAGGATATCCCGATCGACAATATCGAGGCGGCATATCTCGGAGGCAGACCGCTGACAAAGGCGGATCTCAGGAGCCTGCCATATCTGGCAGGCGCCGATCTCCGACGCAGGTTCGGTCTGACCTTCGGCTCGCCCAAGCTGCTCAAGCTTATTTATCTCACAACTCCGGGAGAGGTGCGGGATATCTGTATCGAGGGCGAGTTCAACATAAGTGAGAGCGTGATCGAGGGCTGGATGCTGCCATTTGAGCAGGGCGATGAGATCATCTGCGAGATGCCGGACGATCCGGAATTTGAGCCCGCGCGCACCTACGTCTATGAAAACGACGGCGAGAGGGTGCGTCTGACCGATGATATCTTCACTCCCGAAACGGGCGCCAAGCTTGTGATAAAGCGCGTGATAAACGATGAGACCGAGGCGGAAGCCCCCTATGACCGCATGTACATCGAATATCTGCTGGCGAAGATCGCTCTGTATCAGCATGACTACGACACATACTCGAGCCACATGATACAGTACAACAATATCTACGATGAGTACAAAAGGGACTACAAAACGCGGAACCCGCTGAACGATTTGGCGCGTTTCAAAAATTACTGGTAGGAGGCGGAAATATGTATATGCCGATTGCGGCTCAAAAGAGCAAAAACAAAAAGGTCGATATCCTGAGCTTTTTCGGATACGACCAAAGAGAAAAGATCGACGACAGGCAGCTTGCGGAAATGCTCAATATGTCCTCCGACGAGGCGCCCTGCCTGTCGCCCCGAAAACCCAGACGGCATATCGCCTCGCAGAAGGGTATCACCGCTCTGGCTCTTCCGGAGTACGACCCGGTTGGTCTTGACTCGTTCACTGGAGTTGCGGACGGGAGCTTTTACTACAAGGGCAGACGTATAGACAATATTGCGCTGAGCAAGGGCGAAAAGTCGATCGTGGATTTCGGCGGCAACATCTGCATTTTCCCCGACAAGGTGTACTACCGTTATTTGCCCGACCCCGAGGACGGGCAGGTCAAAAGCGAGCTCAGGCCGATGGGCAAAAGCATGACGGTGATAAACGCATCGTTTTACTCCCGCTATGACGAAATAAGCGGCAGATACCAGGCGAGGATCAGCCGAGACAACAGTGCGCAGTTTGACAAGTATTTCAAGCCCGGCGACAGCCTTGTGATCTCCGGCTGCTCCAAGACGCAAAACAACACGTGCGTGATTGACAGCAAAAAAGACACGGCCTCGGATGAGAGCATCGTCAGCGCGATCGTCAAGAAGGCGGGCATAAGCGATCTGGATTTGCTGCTTTATAACAAAAAGGGCGGCTACGCCTTTTTTGAAAACGGGCACGAGAGCGCAGAGGTCAAGATCGAGGTCTATATTCCCGATATCGCCTGCGCGTGCGTGCACAACAACCGCCTGTTCGGGGCCTCGAAAAGCGGCGAGTATATTTTCGCATCAAAGCTGGGCGACTGCTTTAACTTCTCGTCGTTCAGGGGCCTCGCCGACGACAGCTGGTTCGCCGAGATCGGCACGCCGGGCGCCTTTACCGGAATTGTCAGCTACAGGACATCGGTCGTGGCGTTCAAGCGCGACTATATCCACCATGTTTACGGAGATTCGCCGACCAATTTTTCGGTGCCGAAGCAGACGCTGAGCGGCGCTCTTGACGGAAAGAGCGTCGCCGAGGTCGGCGGCGTTCTTTACTACATGGCGGCAGACGGTTTTTATGAGTATACCGGCGGCGAGCCGGAGAGGATAAGCCGCCCGATCAAGACCATGTTCGCGTCATGCAAGAGCGGCACCGACGGCAGGCGTTACTATGCCTGCGCCGCGGACAAGAGCGGAAAAACGTCGCTGCTGGTGTATGATCCCGATATGGGCGTATGGCACAGGGAGGACGACACGAAATTCGTTGACTTTGTCCGCCTGGGCGAGAGGCTGTACGGCGCGACCGAGAACGACATGTACCTGCTGGGAGACGAGGAAGCGGACGAGATAATAAGATGGTGCGTGGTATCCAAAAAATTCACGCTTGACGATTTTGATTTCAAGAGCGTGAACGCCGTCTATATCCGTCTGGAGGCCGAGTACGACACCAAGGTCACAGTAAGTTTTGCGGCCGACGATGAGGATTTCACCGCCCGCGGCGAGATCAAAGGCGAAAAGGGCTTTTCGGTACACCGTATTCCGATAAGGCTAAAGAAGTGCGACAGCTTCCGCATCATGCTGGAGGGCGAGGGAAAAGCGGTCGTCCACGATATAGAAATGATAACCTACACAGGAGGTAAGACGAATGTCGAAGACATCAGGTAGAACTAAAACCAATCAGGTCAAGGTCGAGGTCCCGCGGCGTCCCGACGGCATGGTCGGAGTTCGCGCCACCCTGCGCAACATGGGGATCGACAACAGCCTGATAGGCTACAACGAGGCGAACAAAACGGTCACATTGGGCGGCAGAGAGCTGATGAGGCCGCAGTATATAAACGAGCAGGCGGGAATTTCTTTCTCAATGCCCGCGGATATACAGCGCAGCGTGGCCCAATTTTACTCAAACACGAGCAATCCGGTCGTCAGGGTCTCGGACGCCTACAGCGGCTACGCGGGCAGATATGGCTTGTCCGCCGACGCGCTGGGTTACTCGAATGGAGTTGTAACGATCGGCGGGATACCGCTTGACACGCTTTATATAGACGACGACGGCAAGGCCTGGGCGTTCCAAAACGATGTGCGCTCGGCGGTTGACGATTACGTTAACTCGATTGGAGCCGTTTCGCCGAACGAGTTGCTCGAGCAGTACAATGATATGTACCTGCCGCAGATCGAAAGTCTCAGTAATTCGATCATGAACCGAAAGGAATTTTCATATGATCCCGCGACCGACCCGGTGTACGGGGCTTATCGCGACCAATATATGTTAAATGCCGGACGCGCGGCCGAGGATACGATGGCGGCGTATTCCGCTATGACCGGAGGATATTCAAACTCGGCGGCGGTGACCGCGGCGGGATTGGCGCAGCAGTATTATATGAGCCAGCTTTCGGGAATGATACCCGAGCTTGCGCAGCAGGCGTATGAGCGTTATTCGGACAGTCTGAGCCGCGACGCGGAATTGCTTGATAACATGATCGGACTTTATGACACTGTCTGGAGCAACGCGTATGCCGTGAACAACAAGACGATAAGCAACGCGAACTCCTCACTGTCGAGCAACGCCGAGAGGGACCAAGACGCTTTCGAGCGCCGCTGGGCGGAGGCGATGAACTCCCAGGACTACAACTGGAATGAGCTTTTGAATAATCAGAAGTACAAATGGACCGATATGCAGAACAGTCAGGACTATAACTGGACCGACGTGCTGAACGGTCAGAAATCGCAGTCCAACATGCTGGGACTTGAAAACGCCGCGAACGAGAATATTATGCAGGGGATCTACATGGAATATTATAACGACATGCTCCGCGCGCAGCTGGAGGGCGACCGCCTCAACAACCGCCTGACGCAGGAGCGCATAAACCAATTGATCCTTCAGAACATGCTCGGCATGTAAAGCGCTCAAAAAAGCAAACGCCTTCCGAATCATAATTCGGAGGCGTTTTGAACTTTTAAAATAATTCGCTATTTAAATAAATCATTGTAATCGCCTATCAGCCATTCAAAAGTTATGTTAAGGCATTTACATATTGCTGCTACTTCATAATCCGTGACCTGACGTTGATTCTTTTCGATTTTGCTTATCATTTGCTGATCAATGTTTACATTAAGAGTTTGTAATTGTGCCGCCAAAGAGGTTTGCGATATTTTTTTGTGTTCGCGTGCCGATTTTAAACGACCCGATATTATATTTTTATTATTGTAAAATTTAATTTGTTTCATGAAAATCACTCCGAAATAAGTTAATGTAACGTATTGACAATATCATATATTTGTGTTATAATTACGCTACATTAACGTATTTATTATTTGTAATAATAAAAAATATTAAAAAATATAAATAATTTATCAGGAGGTAAAGAAATGAAGAAAAAAATTATTACGGGATTATTGTCGGTTGCTTTGATATTGACATGTTTTGCCAATGTTTCAGCTTTTGACCAGTGGTCGTACTCGGAGGATCTGACGGTTTATGTAAACGGAACGGTTGTTGACAACGGTCAATATAAGCCTATTATCGTTAATGACAGAACATTGGTAAGACTTGTGCCGGTATTTGAAGCTATGGGATTTACAAATTATTCCTATGACGACGCAACAAAGACGGTGGTTTTTATGTCACCAACAAGCAATGTGGGTTATCAATTTACGGCGGAAAATAACGAGGCGATAGCGCTTAACAGCGAAGGAGGAATTGCAAGAACAGTTCAGCTTGAGGTTCCGGCAACTTTGCAATATTATGATGTGTTTTACATGCCCATCAGAGCGTTTTGCGAGATGACCGGACAGAGTATTTACTGGGATGCAAACACCAGAACCGTGTATATCAACGGCGGAGCGGACGGTTCCGATTCTTCGGCAAATGTGAGCAACGCATCTTTGATCGGTGATTATATTGCGTATGTTGATAACGAGGGAATGGCGTCTCTTTCTATAACAGATGCCGGCAGCGGAAATATTAATTTTGCATATTCAAGACGGCATGACGCGAACAATGCTTACACGTCAGGACCCGCAACGCTTCAGTCTGACGGCTCCTATGTTGCGACCGGTGAGGTCGTCGAAGCGGATAAAGCTTCCGGAGTTACGGCTAAAATTGCTTTAAAATATGTTATTACGCCTATGGCAAACGGAAATATCAGCTATGCAATGTACGATATAAATACAGGCAATCCTTATGACAACGTTTGGGAGTTTGTAAAGCAGAATAGTGGTTCGGCTGATAGTACCGTTAACGCTTTGCTTACGTATGAGGAAGCAAAAGCGAAAGGCGATGCCTATGTAAATGACTCGGATATCTTTTTATCCGGAAGCGGTGAACTTATTGTCTACAACGGACGTTCCGCGTATCAGTTTAAATTGTATTCAAACAGCATGGCGGCAAACGGCGGCTCGGGTTATATGGGAGAGATCTTGTATGTTTACGCCGACAACGGTGAAGTTGCGTTAATTGAAGGTGCAAATACCGGTACATCATCCAATATTAAGGATGTTGTAATACCCGGTGGAAACCAAACTCAAATCGGTATGGAATATTTTTGCTGCGGCAAAATAGTTGGCAAAAGCACCGTAGAAGAATACACGCAAGGTCAGCATACATACGAAGATATTGTGGCGATAAGTGACGAGTATTTAGTACATGCAGCGGATTATAAGACATCAAACGGTTTAAAGCCGCAAAAGGCGCTTGATTTGGTATCGACCGCGTTTGGGCAGCTTGAATACGGAGTTGTGAATATATATTCCGATTATATTGATGTTATCGCCGGTGATGGTGTAAAAAGCGATAGCGGTTATACAAACTTTAGAATTTCGTATCACCCTAATGGCAGCGAATGGGCATGGACAAAAAATGTGCCTTGTTATGAATTAATGGCGAGCGTAAGCGATGCCTTTGATGAGGAATATACAACAGGGGTTGCTCTTGATGAAAATAATAATGTCATAGGAGAAGCAAATTAAAAACATATAATGATTGTCTCGTGATTATATGTCAATGTCATTAAAATAATGACAGAATATAAAAAATGCACTTTGTAACGATATGCGAAGTGCATTTTTATTTTTTATAAAGACATCGAATATGTTGAATATGGGTATATAAATTTTAGAGTTGTATTTTAACTTGCGTTTTTTGAATTAAATTATTGACACTTTTCGAGGACGCTGTTATAATTTAATATCATAGCTTTTAGAAAAGCGCTTATCAAAGGGTGAGGCATGTGCGTGTTGCGATTTGTGACGACGAGAATGCTTGGGTGAACAGGATAGAAGAACATCTGATCAGATTCAAGAAGTCTCACAAGGATATCGAATGGGAGGTATTCTATTCGGGTGAGCAGCTTGTTGAGCATTATTCCCGCGGGAAAAGACTTTTTGATATTCTGATACTTGATATTGAGCTTAAAGAGTTGTCGGGTATCGAGACTGCTTTAAAGGTACGTGTGGCGGACAAGAATGCCGCTATTTTTTTCATGACGTCTCACACGAAATATGTTTACGACTGCTTTAAGCCCGCGCCCGAGAATTTTTGGGTCAAGCCTGTCGAATATGAGGTCTTGCGCGATGATTTTGAAGAAGTTATCCGAAAGTCGGCCGACATGAAAAAAGAGCTTATCTTTAAAAGTCGGGGCGAATATAAAAAGATCCCGCGCGGAAGCGTGAACTATATCACAAGCAGCGCGAAAAAGGTGCTGATACACACCGAAGATGGGAATTTTGAAATATACGGCACGCTGAAGGGCATTTCGGAGCGGCTTGGGCCCTGCGGCTTTTCGTCTCCCCATAAGTCATACTTTGTTAACCTCGACAAGGTGGAGACCTTTAACATGAAAGAGGTAATACTGAGCGGCGGGGAGCATATACCCGTCAGCAAGTCAAGGCGGCAGCAGTTCAAAAAGGATTTTCTTGAGTATGTGAGCGGAGATAATTATGATATATACGGCGATTGACTTGATCACATTGGTGTTTGAGATAATAGTTACATATATGTTTTTTGACGCGGTGCTTGATTCGCGCAGGGGCGGCGCTTTGGCGCGCGCGGCGGTCGGCGCGGCGTACTGCGTCCTTTCATGGATATATAATACTTATATCGAATCGTTTGTTTTGTCTTTTGTCATCATGCTGCTTTTAACGTTTATGTGTACCGCGGTGTATAAAGACGGCGTGCTGAAAAAATTATTGATGTCGCTGCTTTATATGCTCTTTATGGCGGTATCCAATTTTGTTTTTCTTTTGGCGGGGCTGGCGTTCGGGATACCCATTGATGAAATGGTAAGAGACAAAAGCATGTACAATATCATGGGTCTGGTTATCGTTATGATCCTGATGACTATTATGGTTAAAGCCACGGGGCTGTTTTTTAACAGAAACCGCGCGAAAGTCAGCACGAGTTATTGGATATTGCTACTCTCTATTCCCGTTGTAAATATTATTTTTATTCTGCATTACACCCGCTATCTCTACAGCCTCAACGCGGAGTTTTCATATTCTCTTGTTATACTGACGGTCTCTGCGATGTATTCGACCTTGCTTGTGTTTTACCTTTTCGATAAGCTGACGGCGCTGCTCTTGGAGCGCGACACGCTGAGCGAGCAGGTGGGCGGACAGAAGCGTCAATCCGCGGAGATCGACAAAAAAGAGGAGCATATCATGTCGGTCAGACATGATATAATAAACCATATGAGGGTCATTCAATCGCTGATACGGCGCGGTGAGGCGGAAGCGGCGGATCGGTACATAGACGAGCTGGATCTTGACTTCGATGGCGCCGACGGGCTGATCGACACCGGAAACACAGCGATAGATATTTTAGTCAGTGGAAAAAAGAGCGCCGCGCGGCGGCTTGGTATAGATTTTCGCGAGAAAATAATCATTCCCGAAAATTTGAAAATAAGCAATGTTGACGCGGTGATACTTCTGGGCAATCTGTTGGACAACGCCGTTGAGGGCTGCGAAAGAGCAACAGCGGAGGAAAAGCGGATAAATCTGACGCTGAAATACAGAAACAACTATCTGCTCTGCGTCGTTGAAAATACGTCGGATCCGGTCAAAATCGGCCGCGGCTTTTTGAAAACGTCAAAGGCGGACGCGGACTTTCACGGTATCGGCCTTAGAAATATAAAGCGCATCGTGAACAAATACAACGGAGAGTCGGTCCAAAAATATGAAAACGGAGTTTTTGTATCCGAAATTATGATTTTTGTTGATAAAATTTTCGATTGATCTGAGCGATCGGTCTATTTTTTCCGAAAAACAGACCAGTTTTACCGTGTAGAGATTTTTTGCGCTTTTTTTGTGTTATAATATAATCAGCGGACGCGGGCGGGTGCGGCGGCCGACTTGGTGAGTTTTATTAATAAAACCCTTAGAAAAATCCGAGCCGAAAGGCTCGGATTTTTCGCGTTCAAATTATTATTCCGAAATGACCTCGGCTTTTTCTATCACTATCGGGGTTTGGGGCATTCCCTGAGAGTCTCTGGGAACATCGAGAAATCCGTCCACGACTTCCATGCCCTCGGTCACCTGTCCGAACACTGCGTAGTTGCCGTCGAGGTTCGGCAGATCGTCATAGCAGATATAAAACTGACAGGACGCCGAGTCGGGTGACTGCGAGCGCGCCATCGCCACGCTTCCGCGTAGGTGCGGAAGCGTGTTTTGCTCAAAGCCGTTTGAGTAGAATTCGCCTTTGATTGTTTTTTCGCTGTTTCCCGTGCCGTTGCCGGCGGGGTCGCCGCCCTGTGCCACAAACGCGTCGATCACGCGGTGGAAGGTCAGGCCGTCGTAAAAGCCGCTTTTTACCAGGCTCAAAAAGTTCTCGACCGTCTCGGGCGCGTACTCGGGCGCGCATACTATGGTAAAGGTCCCGCCGTCGCTCATGGTGAACTTAACGGTCGGGCCGTCATCGGGGACCTTGCCGTCAAACTCAAAGGCTTTGCCCTCGGTCTTTGGCGCGCTTTCTGATTTTGACGAGTTGTCTGATTTTGACGAGCTCTGCGAGCCGCAGGCGGTCAGCGCCGACAATGCCAGAGCGAGCGCGGCAATCAGACAGAGCAGTTTTAAAAATTTTGAATGTTTCATTTGGTTTCCTCCTGTATTGATAAATTTATAATATTTTCCTGATTTTCAAAAAGTCTGTTATGAGTTACCGAGCGGGCGGATAATATCTCTCTATTGTATTTCGCGCAGTCCGTCTGGCTCTCCTCCTTTTAAGGGGGAGAGCTGTCTGCGAAGAAGACTGAGAGGGAGTACTATCCATGCGTTCGATTGCCTCCCTCTCCGTCGCCTTCGGCGCCACCTCTCCCTCCTAAAGGAAGGCGAGGCAGGGCGGGCGGATGATATCCGCCCCTACAGAATCGGAATACTTCGGTATATTTTGCTATTTGACTTTGGTATATATTTTACATAAATTCTGCCGTTGTGTCAAGCACCGAGACGGTTTTACAAAAAAGTCGCGTATTTCGGCGGCTGTTTTGTATAATTTTTTTGTTGACTTTTTTCTTATATAGTGGTATACTGTATAAACCGAACAAAGGCGTTCGTCTGCTCAATGAGCGGCGAACGCCTGTTTTTTTGCTCGGAATACGGGCGTCGGGTGATTATTTTAGTTCGAATATCCCCCGATCGCTATGTTGGAAGGAGAAAGAGCTATGCTACTCAGAGAAGGCGAAAACGGCAACAGGATTCCGGCGGGATGCGCTATATCCGGTATTTTCTCGAAAAGCGGAACGAGAATCAACGGCAAGCAAATCATCGATTCGATTTCCGTTATGCACGACCGCTCAAACGGTCTCGGCGGCGGATTCGCGGGTTACGGCATTTATCCCGAATACAAGAATCAGTATGCCTTCCACGTTTTCTACGAAACAAACGAGGCGAAAGAAATTTGCGAAAGGTACCTCGACCGTCATTTTGACGTTATCAACCTTTCGAAAATACCCATCAGAAGGATCCCCGAGATCAAGGACGAGCCCCTGATCTGGAGGTATTTTGTCGATCCCCTGCGCACGCGCCTTGCTGCCTCGCAGCTTGACGAAAAGGAGTACGTTGTGCGCTGCGTCAACAGGATCAACACCAAGCTTGACGGCTGCTATGTTTTCTCATGCGGAAAGAACATGGGCGTGTTCAAAGCGGTGGGATTTCCCGAGGATGTGGGCAGATTCTACAGATTAAACGAATACGACGGCTATTGCTGGACGGCGCACGGCCGCTATCCGACAAACACCCCCGGCTGGTGGGGCGGAGCGCACCCGTTCGCGATGCTTGATTACTCGATCGTGCACAACGGCGAGATCTCGTCCTACGACGCGAACCGCCGCTTTATCGAGATGTACGGCTACAAATGCAACCTTTTGACCGATACAGAGGTCATCACCTACATAACCGACTACCTGCTCCGCAAGCAAAAGCTGAGCCTTGAGGAAATGGCGAGCGTTGTTGCCGCACCCTTCTGGTCGACCATAGACCATATGGAGGAGCCTGAAAAAAGCAGACTCAAGTTCCTGCGCAACAAGTTCAGCAGCCTGCTTATCACGGGCCCGTTCTCGATACTGCTCGGCTTTACCGGCGGCATGATGGCCTTAAACGACAGGCTCAAGCTGCGCAGCATGGTCGTGGGCGAGAAGGACGACATGGTCTATATTGCCAGCGAGGAATGTGCAATGCGCGTGATAGAGCCCAACCTTGACACTATCTGGTCGCCCAGAGGCGGCGAGCCTGTGATCGTGCGGCTTTACGACGAGGCAATGGAAGAGATCGGAGGTGACGAATAATGCTGCGTGACTACTTATATCCCGAATACGAGGCTGTGCGCAACTCCGATTTGTGTATCGGCTGCCGCGCCTGCGAGCGCCAATGCTCAAACGAGGTCCATCGCTTCGACAGCGACCTGGGCAAGATGGTGAGCGACAGCACAAATTGCGTCGACTGCCAGAGATGCGTTTGCCTCTGCCCGACCCACGCTCTTAAAATTGTAAAGAGCGACCATACATTCAAGCTCAACGCCAACTGGACGCAGGAGGCGATAACCGACGTTATTCGTCAGGCGGGCACCGGAGCGGTGCTGCTTTCCGCAATGGGCAACCCGAAGGAATACCCGGTATACTGGGACAAGATGCTCATCAACGCGTCTCAGGTAACCAATCCCTCGATCGACCCGCTGCGCGAGCCTATGGAGACAAAAACGTATCTCGGCAAAAAGTCCGAGGAGATACAAAGAGACAGAAACGGAAATATCATTCCCGAGACATCGCCGCAGCTTGAGCTGGAGACGCCGATCATGTTCTCAGCCATGTCCTACGGCTCGATAAGCTACAACGCTCACAAGAGCCTCGCGACGGCGGCTGAGGAACTGGGCATCTTATACAATACCGGCGAGGGCGGACTGCACGAGGACTTTTACCAGTACGGCCCCAACACGATAGTTCAGGTCGCGTCGGGAAGATTCGGCGTGCACGAGGACTATTTGAACGCGGGCGCCGCCATAGAGATCAAAATGGGTCAGGGCGCCAAGCCCGGTATCGGCGGACACCTGCCGGGTGAGAAAATAGTAGACGACATTTCAAAGACAAGAATGATCCCCGAGGGAACCGACGCGATATCGCCGGCGCCCCATCACGACATATATTCGATCGAGGACCTGCGCCAGCTGGTGTTCTCGCTGAAAGAGGCCAGCGACTACAAAAAGCCGGTCATCGTAAAGATCGCGGCCGTGCATAATGTGGCGGCGATTGCCAGCGGTATAGCCAGAAGCGGTGCGGACATAATCGCCATCGACGGCTACCGCGGCGGCACGGGAGCGGCTCCCAAGAGAATACGCGACAACGTGGGTATTCCCATTGAGCTGGCGCTCGCCAGCGTCGATCAGCGCCTCCGCGACGAGGGCATCCGCGACGAGGTGTCCGTGGTCGTCGGCGGAAGCATCAGAAGCAGCGCCGACGTGGTAAAGGCGATAGCGCTGGGCGCCGACGCGGTCTATATCGCGACCTCGGCTCTTATCGCTCTGGGCTGCCATCTCTGCCGCAGCTGTCAGGCCGGCAAGTGCAACTGGGGTATCGCCACCCAGGTGCCCGAGCTGGTAAAGCGCCTCAACCCCGCGGACGGCAAGGAAAGGCTTGTGAATTTGGTTCACGCCTGGACCCATGAGATCAAAGAAATGATGGGCGGCATGGGCATCAACTCGATTGAGGCTCTGCGCGGAAACAGGCTTATGCTCAGAGGAATAGGGCTCACAAACAAGGAGCTTGAGATCCTGGGCATCAAACACGCGGGCGAATAAGGAGGGAATGCCGAAATGAAAAGAATTTATGTTAATGAGGAATGGTGCCTCGGCTGCCATTTGTGTGAATACCAATGCGCTTTCGCCAATTCGGGAATGGACGATATGGTCAAGGCCTTAAAGGGCAAGACTATCCACCCGAGGATACAGGTCGAGGGCGACAACAAGATTAGCTTCGCGGTCAACTGCCGCCACTGCTCCGACGCCCGCTGCGTCAAGGGCTGCATTTCGGGCGCCCTGTCGCGCGACAAGGACGGAGTCGTGGTGATAGACACCGACAAGTGCGTGGGCTGTTTCACCTGCATACTGTCCTGCCCATACGGCGCGATAATGCCGTCGAGCGACCATTCGGTAGTGCAGAAGTGCCAGCTTTGCATGGATAACGCGTCGGGAGAGCCCGCCTGCGTCAAAGGCTGCCCCAACAGAGCGATAGTATATGAGGAAAGGATTTAGGGTGATATTATGAAATATGATTACTTGATAATCGGTAACTCTATCGCCGCTGTCGGCTGCATTGAGGGTATAAGGGAGAACGACACGGAGGGCAGTATCTGCGTTGTTACCGATGAGAATTACAGAGTTTACGGACGGCCGCTGATCTCCTACTATCTGTGGAACAAGACAACCGAGAAAAAGATGCTGAGCTACAGGCCGGATAATTTTTATAAGAAAAACGACGTCGAGCTTATGCTCGGCACAAGGGCCGAGAAAATAAACCCCGAAAAGAAAACGGTCAGCCTCAGCGGCGGCCGCGATATCGGCTACGGCAAGCTGCTGATCGCCGCGGGCTCATCGCCGTTTGTGCCGCCCATGAAGGGGCTTGACGGCGTGGAAAAGAAGTTCAGCTTTATGACGCTGGACGATGCCAAGGCTCTGGCGGACGCGATAGACAAAGACAGCCGGGTGCTTATAGTCGGCGCCGGTCTTATCGGCCTCAAGTGCGCCGAGGGAATAAGCGACCGCGCGGGCAGCCTGACCGTTGTCGACCTGGCGAACAGGATACTTCCGAGCATTCTGGACGAAAAGGGCTCCGCCATAGTGCAGAAACACATCGAGCGCCGCGGCGTTAAGTTTTACTTAAACGACAGCGTGGCCGAGTTTAAAGACGGAACAGCGACGCTTTCAAGCGGTAAAAAGATAGAGTACGACGCGGTGGTTATCGCGGTGGGCGTGCGGCCCAATACGGCTCTCGCGGCCGACGCGGGCGGCGAGGTGAACCGCGGAATCGCGACCGACCTGAAGTGCGCGACCACGATCCCCGACGTGTATGCCGCGGGCGACTGCGCCGAGTGCCTAAACAGCATAACGGGCAAGAGCCAAGTTCTGGCGCTGCTGCCAAACGCTTACATGATGGGGCACGCGGCGGGCGTCAATATGAGCGGCGGTGAGGAACTCTACGACGACGCCATTCCGATGAACGCCATCGGATTCTGGGGCCTGCATATCATAACCGCGGGCGACTACGAGGGCGAGGCGTATGTGAAGCGTGAGGGAACCAAGTACAAAAAGCTGGTTACCGCGAACAATAACCTGCGCGGATTCATACTAATTGATGATATCGAAAGAGCCGGAATCTACACCCGTCTGGTGCGCGAAAAGACGCCGCTTGACGAGATAGATTTCGAGGCGATAAAAGAAAGGCCGCAGGAAATGGCGTTCTCAAGAGCGGTCAGAAAAGACGACTTAGGAGGTGTCAAGTAATGAAAATCAACGCGGGACTCACATACTACGATGAGATAAACAAAAAGATCCGCGCCACACGCGACAAAAAAGTCGAGGTGGACAACTGCCTGGGTCAGAGATATATCGGCTGCGGAATTTCCGGCAAGGAGCTTGTGGTAAACGGCACACCCGGCAACGCGCTGGGAGCCTACCTGAACGGCGGCACCGTGACGGTCTACGGAAACGCGCAGGACGCCACCGGCGACACCATGAACGACGGTGTGATCTCGATACACGGCTCGTCGGGCGACGCCACGGGCTACGCCATGCGCGGCGGCAAGATTTTCGTGCAGGGCGACGCGGGCTACCGCGCAGGCATTCACATGAAGGCGTACAAGGACAAGGTCCCGGTACTGGTGATCGGCGGCAAGGCCGGAAGCTTTCTCGGCGAGTACCAGGCGGGCGGATATATAATTGTGCTGGGTCTGGGACACGACGACAGAAAGACGGTTGTCGAAAGGTTCTGCGCCACCGGCATGCACGGCGGAAAGATATTCCTGCGCTGCGAGGAGCTGCCGTTTGACATTCCGCCGCAGATCAACGCGCGCAAGGCCGAAAAGGCCGACCTTGACGAGATAGAAGGCTATATAGACGAGTATATAGAAATGTTCGGCGGCGACAAGGCGATAATAATGAAGAAAAACTTTTTCGTCCTCACCCCCGACAGCAAGAACCAGTATAAGCAGATATATACGGCATGCTGACGTCGCAAATCCCTACGCTTGCTTGTCCCGACGCGCAGCGTCGGGAACTGCGCCCGCTCCGGGTTTGCTCCTTTTTCCCACGGAAGCACGTTTCCGCGGGAGCCCTGGTCGCCGATCCCTACGCTAAATCACCTTCCCGCAAGCGGGAAGGCTCATCCGCTCCGGGTCGGCTCCTCTTTCCCACGGAAGCACGCTTCCGCGGGAGCCCTATGTAGTGATTAGCGATTAGAGAATAGCGAATACGCGGGAATAATTTGGCAGATTTCTTTGTCGTGTTCCCGCGTTCGTTTTGTATGATCTTGTAGGGGCGGATAATATCCGCCCGCTTTGGCTCGCTATTTGTTGTAGGGCCGGATGCCCACATCCGGCCGGCGGCTTGTGGGCAAGCCGCCCTACGAACGTAGTGATTAGTAATTAGCAAATAGTGAATAGGACAATAATATACAAAACACCGTAGGGGCGGCCGACCCCCGGCCGCCCGCGGTTTTCGGCAATAAAAAAGCGGCTCGGTTGAGCCGCTTGATTTTTTACTGAGCTGCGTCTATCGTTACCGTTTGAGTCGCGTCGTCCCAGCCGACCGCGTAGCCGAAGGCCTCGGAAACGAATCTGATGGGAACGTACATACGTCCGCCGCCCGCCTCGTCATACTGCTTTACAAACACCGCCGTGTCCATAGGGGTGGTTACTGTCTGTCCAAGGTCGGATATCTTGAAAATATTCGTCGCGCCTTCCTGGATTATATACATGTCGGACTTATCCAGAATGAGGGCGGCGTTTATGTTCTCGTCGTATTTAACCGTTTTTCCCATATTCTCCGATACGAAACGGATGGGAACAAAAGTTCTGTCGTCCTGCTCAATGATCTCGCCCATATCGGCCGGGATCTCGGACGGAACGCCGTTTAAAACAATACTCTGAGCCACCGCGAAAGCCGGCATGGTGCCGCAGAGCGCTATAAGCACGGCTGCGAGCAACGCTGTTAATTTCTTCATAACTAAAACTCCTCCATAATCAAAAGTAATGTAATTATAACATAATCAAAGCAAAATATCAAGTGTTATTTTTGATCACGCCATAATAACGATCTCGTTATCCGTGTTCATCAGATAAATCACCAGGTACTGAACGCCTTTTTCGTATCTGACATAAGAATTTTTGCCTCGGGCGTCAAACTCGGTCTGTTTGTAGCCCGCCGCCTCGAGAGCCTTTATGTACGCGTTGTAGGCGTCCATATCCATAGCGTACTCGTAATATGTGTTTCCGTCGTCCTCCACATCGGTGTCGGTGCAGGGCTTTCCGGTCACGCTCTCAAACTTGGGTATGGTCGATTTGGCGTAAAACTCATATGTGCCGTCTCCGGTCGGCCATTGATAGGCGGGATCGTCGTAGGTCTTTCCGTTTGAGTCGGGAGGCAGCGAATCGTCGGGCGGCACTGTGGCCGCGGGCGTTTGAGCGGGCGCGGGATTTTGTTGTCCGCTGCCGTTGCTGCCGTTGCTGCCGCTGTAGCCGTGATACAGGCCGCCGTCATCGTCGAAAAAATCGTCAAAGTAGTCGCCGAAATCATCATAGTCATCGTAATCGTCATACATTCCGGGATAATTGTGCCCGTTGTGCCGGTTATCGTGTCTGTAGCTTGAGATCAGCGATGCGGCGGTCAGCGCGACCAGACAGGCCAGAATGACCGCTCCCGAAACAATGCCTATAATTATCGCGGCGATTTTACCGGAGCTTTTTTTCTTGGGCGCCGGAACAAGCTGATTTTGCGGTTCGGTCGCCGGTTCGGCCGTTTCCGCGCGTTTTACCATCATGCCGCAGGAGTCGCAGAATTTATCACTGTCTTTGAGCTCCTTGCCGCAGTTTGAACAAAACATATTATTCACTCCATTCTTTAAAAATATCAGCGTAAATCATATAATCTTATTATAATTATACCACGTACGCCGAATAATTGTTTACGTGAATATGAACAAATTATTATTATTTTATTGTTATACCATCACCGCGCCGCTTTGGATGTCGCCCTCGGTGGTGAGCAGCGTCAGCTTGCCGTCGTGCTCGGCCGAGAGTATCATTCCGCAGGACTCGAGGCCCATCATTTTTCTCGGGGGCAGATTGGCGATAAACAGCACGTTTTTGCCAACAAGCTCTTCGGGCTTGTAGTATTTCGCGATGCCCGACAGTATTTGCCGCGTCTCCCCGCCGCACTCCAGCTCGAACCGAAGTAGCTTTGAGGACTTGGGCACCTTTTCGCAGACCTTGACCTTTCCGACTCTGACGTCAAGCTTCAGAAAATCGTCAAAGCTGATGTCGTCCTTAAAGGGCTCGATCTCGGGAGCGGCCTCCGCCTCGCTTGACGCCGCGAACTCCGCGGCCAGCTCCTCGAGCTTTTTGTCCGCGTCTATTCTCGCGAACAGCGGTTCGGGGCTGCCGACCTTGCGTCCCGCCTCGGTCACGCCGAATGTTCCAGCGCTTTCCGCGCTCAGATCGGCGGCGTTTATCTGCGCCTTGATTTTTTCGGACGTCTCGGGCATAAACGGCGACAGCAGCGACGCTATTATCCTGATCGCCTCCACAAGATTATACAGCACGGTGCCGAGCCTCGGCATATCCGCCTCGTTCTTGGCGAGTATCCACGGCGTCGTCTCGTCGATATATTTGTTGGCGCGGTTCACGATCTTCCATATCTCGTCAAGCGCGTCGGCGACATGCAGTGTCTCCATTTTTTCGGTGATTTTTTTGAGAGCGCCCGAGGCGACGGCCTTGAGGTCGTCGTCAAACTCGCCCGAAACGTCTCCGGGCTGTATCACTCCGTCGAAATATTTGTTTACCATCGAGACCGTTCTGTTGACCAGATTGCCCAAGGTGTTGGCGAGGTCAGAGTTAAAGCGGCTGATGAATATGTCGTAGGTGATGTTGCCGTCCTGTGCGAAGGGCATCTCGTGCAGAGAGTAGTACCTCACGGCGTCAACGCCGAAGTGGCGCACCAGATCGTCGGCGTATATAACGTTGCCGCGGGATTTTGACATTTTTTCCTCGCCGAACAGCAGCCACGGGTGGCCGAACACCTGCTTGGGCAGCGGCTCGCCCAGCGCCATCAGCATGATCGGCCAGTATATCGTGTGGAACCTCAAAATATCCTTGCCAATAATATGCACGTCGGCGGGCCAGTATTTTTTGTAGTCCTCGCCGGGAGCGCCCGGCGTGTAGCCCAGGGCGGTGATGTAGTTTGAGAGCGCGTCTACCCAAACGTAGATCACATGACCCGGGTCGAACTCAACGGGTATGCCCCACGAAAAGCTGGTGCGCGACACGCACAGGTCCTGAAGGCCCGGCTTTAAGAAATTGTTTATCATCTCTTTTTTGCGCGCCTCGGGCTGAATGAATTCGGGGTGCTCCTCGATATGCTTTATCAGCCTGTCCTGATACTTGCTGAGCTTTAAGAAATACGCTTCCTCGCGGGTCTTGTGGACCTCTCTGCCACAGTCGGGACACTTGCCGTCAACCAGCTGCGACTCGGTCCAGAACGATTCGCATGGCGTGCAGTAAAGACCCTCGTATTCGGATTTATAAATATCGCCCTGCTCATATAGCTTGGTGAATATCTTCTGCACTGCCTTTTCGTGGTAATCGTCGGTGGTGCGGATAAATATGTCGTAGCTTATGTTCAGCATATCGGCTATCTCTTTTATCTCTCCGGCGATTTTGTCAACATGCTGCTTGGGTGTTATGCCCGCGGCCTCGGCCAATTCCTGTATCTTCTGGCCGTGCTCGTCGGTGCCGGTGCAGAAACGCACGTCATAGCCCATATAGCGCTTGAATCTGGCTATGGCGTCGGTCAGTATCAGCTCGTAGGTGTTGCCGATGTGCGGCTTTTTGGAAGTGTAGACTATCGCGGTCGTTATATAGTATTTTTCTTTATTACACATAATATTTTCTCCTGTCTTTATTTTTGATATATCCGTTTCAGACGGCAGCCAATCGCTACGCCTCGTATTTGATCCCGAAATGGTCGTATGCCTTCGGGGTCACTACTCTGCCGCGGGGCGTTCTGTTTATGAATCCTATCTGCATCAGATACGGCTCGTAAACGTCCTCGATGGTCCCGGCCTCCTCGCCGATGGTGGCGGCCAGAGTCTCAAGCCCCACGGGTCCTCCGCCGTAGTGATTGATTACCGTCATAAGCATTCGTTTGTCTATCGCGTCAAGACCCAGCGAGTCGATTTCAAGGCGGTTGAGCGCGTCTCTCGCCAGTTCCTTGCTTATCGCCCCGGTCCCGTCTATCTGCGCGAAGTCCCTGACGCGTTTCAAAAGGCGGTTAGCGATCCTCGGCGTTCCGCGGGAGCGCATGGCTATCTCTTCCGCGCCTCCGCCGTCGGTGTCAATCCCCAGGATGCCCGCGCTGCGCTCCACGATTTTTCTGAGGTCGCGGGTCCCGTACATGTCAAGGCGGTTGATTATGCCGAACCTGTCTCTAAGAGGCGCCGCCAGAGCTCCCGCGCGGGTGGTGGCTCCCACCAGTGTGAACTTGGGCAGGTCGAGCCTTATCGAGCGGGCCGACGGACCCTTGCCGATTATTATGTCAAGGGCGTAGTCCTCCATTGCCGGGTACAGAATTTCCTCCACGCTGCGGCTCAGGCGGTGTATCTCGTCTACAAAAAGTATGTCGTTGGGCTGCAGATTCGTCAGCAGCGCCGCCAGGTCGCCGGGCTTTTCGATGGCGGGGCCCGAAGTTATCCTTATATTGACTCCCATCTCGTTGGCGATGATCCCGGCCAGCGTGGTCTTGCCCAGGCCGGGCGGGCCGTAAAACAGCGTATGGTCAAGAGGCTCGCCTCTCTGCTTGGCAGCCTCGATAAATATTTTCAGATTTTCCTTGACCTTGTCCTGGCCGATGTACTCGTCAAGCGTTTTGGGGCGCAGTCCGAACTCGATCTGCGCGTCCTCGTTCTGCTCGGTGGTCGAGACGATCCGCTCCTCGCCGCTGTCCGTGATGCTGCTTGTGTTGATTGCCAACTGTTTCACTCATTTCTTTTGGTATTATTTTATTGGTAATATTTTATATCAGGTTTTTGAGACCGTGTTTTATTATATCTTCGACCGAGGCGCCTTCAGGCGCTCCGCTGACCGCTCTGCGCGCTTCCTCGCCCGAGTAGCCCAGCGCTGTCAGCGCCGAGACCGCCTCGAGGGTTGCGCCGCTCTCGGTGCTCTCGTCCGCGATTTGTGTTATGTCGTAGCCCTTGAGCTTGTCTTTTAGCTCAAGTATCAGGCGTTTGGCGCCCTTGGGACCCAGCCCCTGGGTGTGCTTTGAAAGATATGCCGCGTCGTCGCTCATTACGCACAGTACCAGCTTGGAGGGCGAGATGTTCGAAAGCAGGCTGACCGCCGTCTTGGCTCCAATCCCGCTGACGCCGAGAAGCATCTCAAAAATATTGCGCTCCTCAATCGTGGCAAAGCCGTACAGCGCGAATATGTCCGACGCGGTTTTTATATTCAGGTATGTGTAAAGCCGCGCGGTGCTTCCCTCATCGCCGAGAGCGTCAAGCGTCGCCGCGGTGATGCGCAGCCTGTAGGCCACGCCTCCGCAGTCGATAACCGCGCAATCATCGGTTTTTAAAACCAGTTTTCCTTCAATATAATAAAGCATGTTTTATTTCTCCGTTTGATCTGATAAAGGCCTAAAAACTTTCATCATCATATTATACCAAACGAGTGAGATTTTATCAAGGGGTAAAATAAATTAATTTCGCCGCGCCACCCGCCGTTTGCTTAAATTTTTGTACAAAGCATATTGACTTTTTTTAATAAAAGATGTATAATTTATAATAAGTGGCGGTGTATGCTGCCGGAAGGACAATATATTTGTATAAAATATTAAAATTTTATTATTAATTTAAGGAGGGTTTTTATGAGAACCTTAAGAAAAACTTTGGCATTAGTGCTTGCCATCGCTATGGTACTCACAACCTTCGGAGCTGTGACGGTTTCGGCCAATACATACGCCGACACAAACGGTCACTGGGCCGAGGGCGTGATCGACACATGGTCGGGTCACGGCGTGATCCAGGGCGACGGCGGTTACTTCAGACCCGACGACGCGATCACACGCGCCGAGGTCGCGCAGATAACGCAGAACGTTATCGGCTATGTAACATCGGCACCAAATTCATTTATCGACGTTGCGGATAACGCGTGGTACACCGACGCGATCCTCAAGCTGGTTGCGGCCGACGTTCTGACCGGAAACGGCGACGGCACAATGACGCCCGACGCCAACATGACCCGTGAGGAAGCCATGACCATGCTGAGCAGAGCCTACGGCCTCGCGCCCGTTAACAACATGGCGAGCATCACCAATTATGCCGACTATTCGAGCATATCGGATTATGCGCAGGGCTACATCGGCGCCATGACAGCGGCCGGTTATGTGGGCGGCTATCCCGACGGCACTATCAGACCCAAGGACAACATCGCCAGAGGCGAGTTCGTTAAGATCCTTGACAACATGATCAAGCTCTACATCACAGGTCCCGGAACCTACGGCCCCGGCTATTTCGGCGGAATCGTTATGGTTAAGTCCGGCGGCGTTACTCTGAACGGAGTTATCGCTGACAAGGCGGTTGTTTCTCCGCTGGTATCGGGAGACGTTGTCACAAACAACGCTCAGCTCACAAACGGCGTGCTCAATCTTTCGGATTCGGCGACTGTTAATTCCGAGCAGGGCAACGGCACATCGCTCAGCGGCGTTATAGCAGGCGGCTATTACGGCGGCAGCTACGGCGGCGGCAGCTCAAGCAGCGGAGTTAGAAACTACACGATCCGCTTCTATGTTGACGGCGAGCTTTACGCGACAAAGACAGCCGCGTACAACTCGTATCTCAGCGCTTCTCTTCCGGTTGACCCCACGGCTGCGAATCAGGTATTCGTAGGCTGGTACGAGTCACAGGAGGATGCGAATGCGGCTGACACGCTTGAACCCATTGATCCTTCAAAGACAAGAGTAACAGGCACGACCGACTATTATGCGGGCTTCACCGCGACATCGGCGGTTCCCACACAGGCGCCGACGGTTTCGATCAAGGATCCCTCTGAGGAGTATGATCCCTCGGCTCCCACGGAAGTTAAAGCCGAGCTGGTAACCAAGGACGGAAAAGACGTTACCGTTAATTCGGTTGTATGGGGAGGCACAGAAGCGGCCGCTCAGTCAGTGACGCTTACAAAGGACAAGGATTACACCATCGAAGGAAATACCGTTAAATTCAGCGAAGAATTCCTGTCGAGTCTCTATGACGGAACCCACAATATCCAGATCATGACTGATGCCGGAGCGGTTTCGTTTGATATAGTTGTAAACGGCTCGAGCGTAGCGGTTCCCACGGCGGCTCCCGCAACGGAAGCTCCCGCGACGGAAGCGCCCGCAACGGAGGTACCCGCGGAGCCTACACAGGCGCCCGCAACTCAGGCACCTGCCACACAGGCACCCGCCACACAGGCACCCGCGACCCAGGCTCCCGCAAAGCTTTATAACGCCACCCTTAAAGTAAACGGCGGCGAGGGAACTCTGGCAGCGGCGGCGCCGGAAGAGCCTACACAGGCACCCGCGGAGCCCACAGCAGCACCGGCAGAGCCCACACAGGCACCGGATAATCCTCCGGCAGTCGGCGGCGAGAGCAAGGTATGGAACTTCACCGAGGGCGAGTGGAAAGATTTCTCGTTCACGCTTGATGAAAATGCCGCTTCGCAGAAAACTGTAGACGGCATAACCGTAGGAGCGGTAAAGGGCGTAACGGGAGGAAAGAGCATCACGACAAGCGCGGAGGACGGACTTAAGCTCAGCGCGTCGGGAAGCTGCTACTTCTCATATACGGCGACCGAGGCCGGAACTATCAAGTTCACGGTAAAGGCGTCGGGCGATTCACCGTACAAGAAGGACGGAGACACAACGTTAAGATCAATAAAGATAACAAAGGGCACAGAGAAAGAGAAAGAGGACACATATTGCAGCGCGGATCCGGTAGTACTGACGAAGGATTATTCGTATGATCTGGCGGCAGGCGAGACCATCAAGGTAGCGGGCGGCACAAACGGCTTCTATCTCCCGGCACTGAGCTTCACACCCGCAGGCGGCGGTTCGGTTGAGCCCGGTCCGGCGGAGCCCACACAGGCGCCCGCGGAGCCCACGCAGGCTCCTTCGACAGATGCCACAGCGGCACCCGCGCCCGAGGGATCGAGTTCATACACTGTTGACAAAAACGCGCTTATAAGCGAGGGCACAAAGCTGACAGACGACGCCAATGTTACGGTTGTGAGCAAGTATATCAGCGAGGTCGGCGAGGACAAAAATCCCCAGACCCTGACAATAGGCGGCAAAGAATTCGACAGCACAAGCTTCCTGAGAGTAAGAAGCCAGAATTCCAAGCCGAAGTCGGTAAGCGATCTGACATTCTTTGCCTCCACCGGCGCCACGAATGAAGACGGCACGCCTTCAAGCTTTAACTGCACGATTCTTGAGATAACGCCTCATGTTGACGGCGTATTCAAGATCTATTACAGACGTCAGCCCGAAAGCAAGACCACCGACTTTACTCCCGACGGCGGCAAAGACACCAAACTTGCCGACGAGACAACCGGAACGGTTCCCTGCGCTTCGGAGAATATCGAAACAATAACCGAGGCCCAGGATTACGGCTACGGCACAAAGACATGGAACCTCAGCAAGGATAAGCTCTACGGCCTCTGGGCGGGCGGCACGACCGGCACGATCTACGGCTACGAGTTTATACCCGCGGCGTCCGCTTCCGACGCGACAGCCGAGGCTGCGGAACTGACACCCGTTGAGGATACCGATGGTCTTTACAAGTATATACGCGAGCAGTACGTTGACGACAATCTGGAGATAAGCTTTACCAAACCCGACAGCGGCGAGATTTCGTATAAATCAACGTTCGGCAACAAGAACATTACCGTATACAGAAAGGACGAGGGCACGGCTCCCAAGCTCGGAACCGCGAAGACCTATGACGGCGGCAGAATTATCCTGAGAACAGGCACAATGAAAGATGAAGGATGGGAAGTTGACCTCAACAACGTTGTAGCGGTTTGCGCTCCCTATGACTGCAAGATCCAGGTAAGAGCCGGCCAGTCGGGCGGCAGCGGGGTGCTCGATATGAGCATTAACGCTCAGACGGGACTCGGTCTCGACAACCCGACAAAGAAGGTACTTTCGTACAGCGCGGACAGAAACGACGATGTTATAGTGCCCGAAACATACAGCGCCAAAGCGGGCGACATTGTATACTTCTGGTTTGACGGTACAGCCGGAACAGGAACGGTCATTGCGTTCACGTTTATCAAGGACGACGGCAGTTCAACAGAACCCGAGCAGCCCACAGCGGCACCTGCGGAGCCCACCCAGGCACCCACAGAGCCCACAGCAGCACCGGCAGAGCCCACACAGGCACCGGATAATCCTCCGGCAGTCGGCGGCGAGACCAAGGTATGGGATTTCTCATCCGAGGCATGGGCTGAGTTTACGGGCGAAGGCAAAGAGGTTGCCACCGAGCAGACGGTTGACGGAATCACGATCTGCGGCGCGGCAGGCAAGAAGATAACGGTTGCCACAAATGAAAAGGTAAATGATGGAAAGACAACATATCTGAACCTTGGCGGCAGCGGCAGCTGGTACTTCAAGTATAAGGCCGAGACAGACGGAAAGATCGCATTTACTATCCATTCTTCGGGAGCAGCGGTTGTAAACGACGGAGTAAAAGATCCCTCTAAGAAGGATGATAGTCCCAGATCGGTATTGATCAAGGTAGGTTCAAAAGAGGCAACAAACGAGGCATACACCACAGTAACGCCCGAAGAGCTTAGCAAAGACTTCTCGTACGACCTGAAGGCAGGCGAGACGATCCAGGTAGGCGGCAAGGGCAGCACAAACGGATTCTGGCTGACAGCTCTGAGCTTCACACCCGCAGGCGGCGGCTCGGTTGAACCCACACAGGCACCGGCGGAGCCCACAAACGCTCCCGCGGAGCCCACACAGGCACCCGCGACGGCTGAGCCCGGAACGACGGTATATCAGTTCGAGGAAGGCGCGACGGTTACATACAGCGGCACACCCGCGGTTGCGGGCGCGGTACCCACTATCAAGGTAACGGGCGCTGACGGCAAGGATATTTCCGTAAGCGGCAATTCCTTCACGATGCCCGCTCAGGACGTAAAGGTTGAAGTAACATACACCGGCGGCGCACCGAGCAAATACGAAGTCTCGATAGGCGACATCACCGGAGAGGGCGACGCGTGGATAGTTGTTCCCGACAGCGCCGAGGAACCTGCTCCCACAGAGGCGCCTACGGCAGCACCGGCTGAGCCCACAGCGGCACCCGCGACAGAGGCTCCCACAGAGGCACCCACAGCGGCGCCTCCCGCAGAAACTCCCGGAACTCAAGAGCCCGCGGAAGGTAACAACTATCCCGAAGGCTCGATCGTTTGGGATTTCGGCAAGGAGCCCTTCGTTAACGCCGACGGCACGGTGAACACCACAATGTTCCCCGAGGGCGACCACAAGAACGATGCCGGCGAGATCGACAGATACAACGTCGGTCCCGAGTCTATCGTTGACGTAAACGGACTGACATATTATTCGGTATCCGATTTGGGCACAAAGCCCTCGCTGAACGCCAACCAGCCCAGCAACAGAACTTTCTCCGACGGCGCAAGCTTCACCCGCATGATCAAGTCTCAGGGCAGGGGCAGCATAACCCCGAACGAGGAGACCGGCGAGGACGTTAAGGACAAGTGCTTTGAGTTCAAAGCTCCGTTTGACGGAACCATAACACTGTACGCGAGAAGCGGCGGAAGCGACACCGACGCAAACATAACTTTCGCGATCAACGGCAGTGATGTTGCAAAATATACTGTTATCAAGACAAAAGAAGAGGACGCGGACAATCTGCCCGTATTCACCAAGACAGGCGTGTTTACAGGCGACACCGTTCAGATCTACAGCGACAACAACACGAGCTACTACGCGATAGTATTCTCACCTGCTGCGGCTTCCGCGGTTGCTGCGGCTGACGAGCCCGCGGCTTCAACCGAGCCCGCGGCGTCAAGTGAACCCGGCGGAATCCCCGCGGATAAGTTCTGGAAGCTTGATAACCAAGCGGTCAAGAGCGCGCTGGCTAATTACAAGACAGCCGACACCGCTCCCGTTGAAAACGTTGACGGCGCCGTTGTAGGCCCCGGATACACATATGACGCGAGCAGAAGCGTTAAGTACACCCACGCCAATGGACAGGAATATACTTTAACCGGCTCGCTGAGAGGCGGCAGCGGCAGCACAGAGAAGCTCTATGTTTCAATCATTCCCGAGCCTTGTGCTTGCACGGTCACGGTAGTGTTCGACGGTCACGGCTCAGCCGGCAGGACCCAGAACATCGCCTATGACGCGGACGGCGACGGAACACCCGAGGTTGTTTCCTCAAAGGCCTCCGAGACCGGCGCAACAGCGGTGACATACGACATGACAGCGGCGCAGGCGGCGAGCGGTAAGCCCGTTTACACCTACGGCGGCGGCTCCAACAAGAACCTGTACGCGATATTTATCGAGTACTACGAGGAGACTCCCGAGAAGTGGCTGTCAGGTTCTATCATGAACCAGACCGGCCGTGACTTTACGGACAAGAACATAGTATTCACAAACGACGACGACCCGAGCGAGACATACACTGTTCCCTTTGCGGACGACTATATGGTAAAACTGCCCAAGGGCAAGACCTTTACCGCGACAGTCGAGGGCGAGAGCGATGTTTGCACAACTATCGAAGGCCAGCACATATCGATCGAGCAGAACAGATATAATCAGGAAATGGATCTCACATTCGTTCTTATTGCGGACGCGGAAGTAAGCGGTAAGGTTTCGACGATCTCGTCACACGATCTGCTTACACCCGTATATGATTACGACGCGGCTATAGGCGCCAAGCTGACATTCACCAAGCAGGGCGCGGCCGAGCCTTATGCCACAGCCGATGTAGCGGCGGACGGCACATACAAGGCGACGCTGATGTCCAACGAGACATATGACATCGCGCTCACAACGGCGGACGGTCAGGCATACACGTTGTCGCCTCTGTCCGGAAGCTATCAGTTCCTGGCAGGCGATCAGGCTCCGTTCAAGAACATCCTTCTGATGAAGGACGGCCCCGCGGCGCTTGATTATAAAGACACTCTGACGGTCGGCAGCGACAAGGAGTACAAGTCGATCAGCGAGGCTCTCGCGGCGGTAAGACTGATGAGCAGAGAGCCCGGACAGGTGGTTAACATCGTTATCGATCCCGGCACCTATGAAGAGCAGCTCTATGTCAACATTGACGACATAGCTCTCAAGGCCGCGGATCCTGCTGCAGCCGAGAAGGACAGCGACAAGAGACCTTTGATCACCTGGTACTACGGTATAGGCTACGTTTATGATTCATCTGCGCCTCAGACAGACGC
This sequence comes from uncultured Monoglobus sp., assembly GCA_947624775.1. Lineage (GTDB taxonomy): Bacteria > Bacillota > Clostridia > Monoglobales > Monoglobaceae > Monoglobus. The sequence goes on along the minus strand of CANQLT010000002.1, from coordinate 2,945 downwards.
GGGCGATCCCGAGACCGGCGAGGGCAAGTCCTATCAGGGCTGGTACAGCGCCGACTACGCGGTAGCCAAGACGAGCCAGTGGACGGTCAACAACTGGGGATCGACCATAAGAACTCTGAACAGAGGTTTCTACATGGAGAACATCGACGCTCAGAGCAGCTTCAATCTGTACATTACCGAGAAGGAGCTCAGCGACCACGTAACTCCCGGCGGCGGCGACGCCAAGGTAGGCGTATTCAGAGATGACCTCGACACTGCTGTAAACAACAGGACCTACAACGAGAGAGCCGCGGCGATCTTCGCGGGCGGCAGCGAGATCGAGCTTTACAACTGCTCGTTCGTATCCAGCCAGGATACATTCGGAACAGGCGCGAAGTCAATGTACGTTAAGGACTGCCTGATCTCGGGCAACACCGACTACATCTGCGGCGGCGACAACTGCTACTTCGAGAACTGCGAGCTGAGATGGCAGGGCATGAGCGACACCGATAACGGCGGCTACATCACGGCCTGCAAGAACTCGGCCGAGACAGACCTGGGCTACTACTTCAAGAACTGCACGATCACCAAGAACCCCGCTTCGGGTATGCAGGCCGGAAAAGGCGGCAACTGGGGCAGACCTTGGGGCGGCAAGGGCAAGACCGTTACTATCTTCGATAACACCACGATAGGTGACGGAGTTAACAAGCCCACAGGCTGGACCTCGATGAGCAGCTCTCAACCTTCCGACGCTATATACTATGTGGTAAACGGCGTTTACAAGGCAAGCGATCCCGCGACGGATATCACGGCTTCGGCCGATAACCCCAACGGCAAATACGACGCCAACGGCTACACGCTGCCCACACCCGAGCAGTATTTCGGAGACTGGGCTCCCGCGAACTACGGCACGGCGCCGTCTGATGAGAATTTGGCCAAGTCTTATATGGCGGCTCCCGGCGAGACCATCATGATCAAGACCAGCCCGAAGGCAAAGAGCGTTCTTACGCTCCCCGGAACGGAAGTTAAACCCGTTGAGGGCAAGGACGGATATTACACCTTCGAGATGCCCGCGGCCGACACAAAGGTAAACGTGGAATTCTAAAAGCCGAATTACAAAATATAATAAGGTACCGCGAACACGGTACCTTATTTTTATAATTTTTTTGATAAAAAAACAATAATAAAAGACTAAAAATCAATTGATTTTTTGTGTATTATATGTTAGAATATAAATTACATATTTGTAACTATTTTTACTATGCAAAAAAATAAAATTAAAATATACAAAAACAAACAAAGGAGGGTTTTTATGAGAACCTTAAAAAGAACACTTTCAATTGTTCTGGCGATCGCCATGGTACTCACGACCTTTGGCGCAGTGACCGTTTCGGCGGCAAATTATGCCGACACAGCAGGCCACTGGGCAGAAGGCGTGATCGACAAATGGTCGGGCTATGACGTTATCCAGGGCGACGGCGGCTATTTCAGACCGGATGATTTCATCACTCGCGCCGAGGTGGCTCAGGTAACGCAGAACGTTATAGGCTACGCCGCGACGGGCGCCAACGCGTACAGTGACGTTGACTCAAACGCCTGGTACGCCGACGCGGTACTGAAGCTGGCGGCTGCCGGAACATTGACAGGCTACGGCGACGGCACAATGCAGCCCGAAGCCAACATGACGCGTGAGGAAGCCATGACCATGCTGGGCAGAGCCTACGGCCTCGCTCCGGTAAACAACATGGCGGGCATCACCAACTATGCCGACTATTCCGGCATTTCCGAGTACGCCAACGGCTATATCGGAGCCATGACAGCGGCAGGTTACGTAAACGGATATCCCGACGGCACGATCAGACCTCAGGACAACATCGCCAGAGGCGAGTTTGTCAAGATACTTGACAACATGATCAAGCTCTACATAACGGGTCCCGGAACCTACGGCCCCGATTATTACGGCGGCATCATCATGGTTAAGTCGGGCGGCGTTACGCTGAACGGCGTGGTTGCCAACGGCGTTGTTATTTCACCTTCCGCGGGCGGCGAGCTCAATATCGTAAACTCGCAGGTTGGCAACAACATCCTGAATCTGTCGTCCAACATGAAGATCACAAGCACGGGCAGCGACACCACCACAACGGGCAACAGCGGCGTTTCCGTATACAGCCCCAACTACGGCTACGGCGGTTCGGGCGGCGGCAGCGGCACATCGTCGCGCACATACGTGGTTAATTTCTATGTTGACGGCGAGCTGTATGACAGCGTTTATGTAAGATCAAACAACTACGCTGAAATTCCCGCTGATCCCGAAAAAGAAGGCATGACTTTCGCGGGTTGGTACAGCAGCCAGGCCTTGGCCGACAAAGCCGGCGCAAACGGACTTATCAACATTGCGACAAAGCGAATCACAGGCAATCTGAACGTATATGCCGGCTTTATAGATGCCGGTGACGTTACTCCCGCTCCCGATGCTTCCGAGGCTCCGTCTGAGGCTCCCACGGTTTCGATCAAAGATCCCACGCAGGAATTCGATCCCGAAGCTCCCACGGAAGTTAAGGCCGAGCTGGTAAGCGAGGACGGAAAAGACATAACAGTAAACAGCGTTGTTTGGAACGGCACCGATGAGGCCGGCCAGTCGATCGAGCTTAAAGAAGGTGTGGATTACACAATAGTTGGCAACGACGTTGTGTTCAGCCCCAACTTCCTGTCGAAGCTCTACAACGGAAGCCACAAGGTTTCGATCGTGACCGATGCGGGCACGGTTGAATTTGAGATCGTTGTAAACGGTTCAACCATACCGACACCCACACAGGCGCCCGCAACCGAGGCACCTGAGCAGCCCACACAGGCACCCGACCAGCCCACGCAGGCACCGGATCAGCCGACACAGGCACCCGATCAGCCGACACAGGCACCGGATCAGCCGACACAGGCACCCGATCAGCCGACACAGGCACCGGATC
>CANQLT010000001.1 GCA_947624775.1 uncultured Monoglobus sp. | reverse complement strand
CATCTTACTTCTCCTCTCGTGTTTATTATTTTAACATATTTCCATTTTTCTGTCTACTTTTTTAGTATACATCCAGAAAAGAATTAGGAAAGGGTATCTCGCAAAGAAAGGACGGCAGATATGTAGCGAGATACATAGACGTCACCGGCAAACGCCGAAGTATTTATGGCGATAAATTGTCCGACGTGCGCCAACGACTGGTGGAGGCAAAATACAAAACACAAAACGATATGGCGACATATAACAGCAACATGACTGTTGATCACTGGTACAAAATTTGGATAGAAACGTATAAAGTAGGGAACATAAAAAGCGGTTCTCTCAAAACTATTCATGCAGTATATAGAGCTGTCATAGAACCGTATATAGCACATAAAAAACTTTCTCAAGTTACACAAATGGATATACAAAATATAATCAATTCCGAACATCAACGCGGGATAACGACCAGCACTATTAAGACATGTGTAGGACGTATATCTGATATGATGAAAGCGGCATGTAATAACGACTTAATTATAAAAAATCCATGCTTTAATCTGACTTATCCTAAACAGTCTGCACATAAATATAACTGTAAAGAACGCCGTGCTTTAACACTATTTGAGGAAAAAATACTATTGAAAGAATTACCACACAACCAGTATGGCAATATGATGCGTTTAATGTTGTTTACAGGACTAAGAATCGGCGAGGCTTGTGCATTACAATGGGGCGATATTGATCTTAAAGACAAAACCATCACGGTACGCAGAAATATATCCGATAACCAAATTAGCACCCCTAAAACACAGCAAAGTTATCGTGTTATTCCATTAGGAATAGATGCGCAAAAGCTACTGTGTGAGCACCAGCAGATGTGTGAAGATGCCTCATTGGATAAATTTGTTTTTATTAACAATAGAGGAAGGCGCTATGTTCCAATGTCTGTAAATGTAGCAATGAAATATTTTTTAAAGTCTCATAACATGACGCATATCAATGTAACGCCACATATCTTACGGCATACCTTTGCAACGAGATGTTTTGACGCAGGGATCGACGCAAAGATTATTCAGGCATATTTGGGACATAGCAATATACAAACAACCCTAAACATATACACTCATGTTGACAACAGGATGCTAAAAGATAATATGGATAAACTTCAATTTGGCGTAAAAATGGCGTAAACACGATAATTACTAAAACTCGCACAACTCAAAACCCACGTATTTTCGGCACATGTCGCTCCCTCAAAAGCAATTTTTCAATATTCAAGATAAATGAAACAAAAAAGGTTAATTATTTTTCGAAAAATCACTGTTGTTTCTATGAGCAAGACAGAGGCCGGCTGTATTTCGGCAATTTGATTTACAAAGGCTGTTCGGTCTTTCGGCAACTTCGATTTGCTTGTTCGAATAAAGACGGTTTAATATCTAAATTTCTATTTCGCCAAACATAGTTCTTGGCAGGAAAGAACCGGTAATATAAGTAAAATCGCTGATTTTATACAAATCAGACCGGAAAAATGATGATAAATAAGTGAATTATATCAACAAAAAATAATAATTTTGCATTTTGCACAAAAATATTTTAGTAAAATTATCCATTTTAAACAAACAAAATTGCCACAAAATAATTGTGCTTTTTGCTCAATTATGCTATAATAAAGCAAAATATGGTGAATTTTGTCTTTTCAAAACACTATGTTTTGTATAGTATTACCATAAGGAGAAGTAAGCAACTATGTTAACTATTCAAAAAATGGAATTTGAGCAGGTGTATACGGATAACTATATGCTCATTCTCAAATATGTTTTGAAAAAAGTTAATAATTACAGTCTTGCCGAGGATCTGACGAGTGATATATTTTTTAAAGCGTTTAAAAATTATGATAGATATGATCCTGAAAAGGCCTCGGTCAAGACGTGGCTTTTTAGGATTACGGAAAACCATTTAAAAAATTATTATAGAGACAGAAAAGTTTTTTCCGATATTAATGATGAATCAATAACAGAAGGCGAAAACGAGGATCTGATGCTGCAAGCTGCACTGCTTCAGGAATTTCGAGACATTCTCGCGGACGCTTTCGAGTATTTGTCCGAAAAACAGCGAAGAGTAATAATATTAAAATATTTTTATAACAAAAAGTCCAATGAAATTGCGGTCACTTTAAATACAACCGCCGGAAATGTGCGCATTATTTCAAAGAGAGCTCTTGAAAGATTATCTGATTTTTTTAAAAATAAAAAAATTAAACCGGAGGATTACATATAATGGGAAGCATTTTTAGAAAATCAGCGCTGGAAAGACTTTCGTCGCCGGAACAGTTGGATAAAACAATAAAAATAACATCGCCTTTGTCGTGGCTGGTGATTTTGGGAGTCGCAGTGATAATTTCGGCTTTTATTTTTTGGTCTGTTAGCGGAAACCTGCCGACGACCATGACGGCTACGGGCATTGTTGTAAACGGTTATGACACGATCCCGATACATTCGATGTATGCCGGAAAAATTACCGAGAGCGAATTGGTGTTGGATAAAAAGCTTGTAAAAGGTGATGTAATCGGCGCGATAAAAAACGAGAGCGGGAGCGAATCGAAAATTATTTCTACGCAAACAGGCACTGTCACATCGGTTAATTTCAATGTTGGCGACAAAATAAATAAATATGATTTGATTGCCAGAGTTACGCCGGATGTGGAAAGTGACGATATTGTGATAGCATATTTGCCGATCGAGGACGGAAAGAAGATACAAGTCGGAATGAAAGCGATTGTTACGCCGGCGTCGTTTGACGCTCAAAACTACGGGCATATGGAGGCGGCGGTCGTAAGCGTGGATGATTATATAACCACCGGGTCCGAAGCCATGCGGGTAATCGGATCAAATGAAAGTCTTTTGAAATATATTTCGACCGATGATCCGATGGTAACTGTGGCGTTATCAATGAAAACAGACGAAAGCGCAGTCAACGGATACAGTTGGTCGTCCGAAAGAGGAAAACAGCTTGAGATAAGCGAAGGCGAGTTAATGGATATAAAAATAATAGCAAGCGAAAGTGCGCCTATCACAAAATTATTGCCTGCTTTGGAAGCGGAGAACTAATCAATGAAATCAAATTATATCAAAACACCCACAATTTATCAAATGGAAGCAACGGAATGCGGTGCGGCTTCTTTATCAATGATATTCGCATATTTCGGCAAAAATCTTGCTTTAGAGCAAATGAGGATCGAAACCGGGGTGTCAAGAGACGGATGCAACGCCGCCAATATAATGCGCGCCGCGAAAAAATACGGGCTTGAATGTCACGGCTACAGAAAAGAACTTGACGGCTTGATGAAATTGAATCCGCCATGCATTATACACTGGAATTTTAATCATTTCGTTGTGTATGAGGGAATAAAACACGGTTACGCGTATTTAAACGATCCCGCTGTAGGCAGACGCAGACTTACCATTGAAGAGCTTGACGAGGGTTTTACGGGTATCGTTCTTACGTTTTCGGCAACGGAGAGTTTTGAAAAAGAAAAAAAGAAAAATTTGTTTTTGCGGAATATTACGTCTCGTTTAAAAGGGCAATATTCGGCTATTGCTAAGTTAGTATGTTTAGGAATATTGCTTGTTGTTCCCGGGGTGATGCTTCCGCTGCTGTCGCAATTTTTTTTGGATGATATTCTTTCTGGCGGCAATGTTGAGTGGTTTTCGAGCTTTGTTATTTTAATGTTGTCGGTTATTATTTTGAATTGCGGTTTGACGTTTTATAGAAGCATTATTTTACAGAAATTGCAAAACAAAATGACATTGATTTCGGCGCATAAGTTTTTGTCACATTTATTCAGGCTGCCGGTTGGCTTTTTTGACCAGCGTTATGCCGGTGATTTGTCAGGACGAGTAGTGAACAATAATAATATAAGCTCTTTTCTCGCAGGAGATTTGGCAGAAACTATTCTTAATATAACGGTTGCCGGGTTTTATTTGATTTTGCTGTTGCTTTATAATCCGATACTGACTTGTATCGGAGTTGTTAATGTTGCTGTGGAGATGATTGTGCTCCAATGCAGTTCAAAAACTATTTCCGATATTACTGTGAAACTTCAGCAGGATCAAGGTAAAACTATGGGAACGGTATGCGCCGGGATAAGTATCACGAGTACGCTAAAGGCTTCGGGAACGGAAAATGAGTATGTGAGCAGGATCCTCGGTAATTACGCGAAAAATATTATGATCGAGCAAAAATTGAATAAACTGCAAAATCTACTGAATATCATTCCGCAGATATCCGGGTCGATCTCAACGATCCTTGTTCTTATGATAGGCGGAATCTTTGTTATCAACGGCAAAATGACAATAGGAATGCTTGTGGCCTTTGGCACACTCCTTAATTCATTCACACAACCCGTAACCGAATTAGTCGGCATTGTCAGAAAAGTACAGACATTAAAGGCTGATATGGGCAGAGTGGAAGATATCATGAATTATCCGCTTGACTCCAAATTTGAAAATCGGGATCAAATCATGATTCAAACTAAACTTTCCGGAAATGTCGAGCTCAAAAATGTGTCGTTCGGATATAGCCGCTTATCTGATCCGCTGGTAAAAAACTTCGGGTTTAAGCTCAGCAGCGGCGGCTCCATTGCTTTGGTGGGAGCTTCCGGCTGCGGCAAATCAACCGTGTCGAAAATGATAAGCGGCTTATATCAGCCGTGGGATGGGCAGATACTTATGGATGGAGTCAGTTTGGAAAAAATCCCCAAGAGCGTTATCAGCGCCAGCATTTCAACGGTCAGTCAAGATATTACGCTGTTTTCCGGGACTATACGAGATAATCTTACGATGTGGAACAAAGGAGTTCTTGAATCCGACATGATAAGAGCGGCAAAAGATGCGTGTATTCATGATGTAATAACCGCAAAGCCCGGAGCGTATGATTTTTATCTTGCCGAAGGGGCTGCGAATCTTTCCGGAGGACAGAGGCAAAGGCTTGAAATAGCACGCGCGCTCACGACAAACCCGTCAATATTAATCATGGATGAGGCGACCAGTGCGCTTGATCCGTTAGTCGAAAAGCGCATACTCGACAACATTAAGCGCAGAGGCTGCACATGTATTATTGTGGCTCATCGTTTAAGCGCAATCAGGGACTGTGATCAAATTTTGGTAATGAACAGAGGAAAAATAGAACAGCGCGGGACGCATGAGGAGTTGGCGTTGGTTGACGGCTTATATCAAAGACTTATTAAAAATCTTTAGGAGATAATGAAATAATGAAAAAATATTTATACGGCGGAGAAATATATTTAAGCAAAAACGCTTCCGAAACATACACGGTCAAAGACGGCAACGTGCTTGTGTACATTGCGCCTGTGTCGAATAAAGGACCGGGCAGACGTTTGTTTATATGCGAGGCCGTTCACGGAGACGTTATACCGTCATTCAATTATACGGATTTTGACGGCCAAAAATGGGTTTTTTGTCTTGTTGCGCTGGAAAGAGCAGAGATTCAAATAAATCCAAACAGTATTAGTTCCGACATTCAAGATAATTTTGCCAAAAAAATCAAACTACGCAGCTATAAAAACGAAGGCTATAATGACGGGCTTGTGGAATATTATAAACTTAATATTATAAAAGAACAGGGATTTATTCATAAAACACGGCAGGAGCAGAAGCAGGCATATGAAAACAGTTTAAATGTGATTTATGACGTGTTCAACAAGAAAAACAAAGCTGATAATAAAAGTGAAAGGAAAAATAATTTATATGATGCGGTGGCGCATTTATGCAAATCAAATCATATCAACATAGCCCCGCATGAAAGAATCGCTGAGTCTTGCGGGGATAAAGCCGATGTTTCGGACATAGCGCGGCTGTCGCATTTTATTTGCCGCAAGGTCGTGTTGCCCGATGATTGGCATAAAAGTGACTCAGGGCCCCTTATTGTCTTTGACAGGGAAACAGGAGAGCCTTATTCATGCGAAACAAAATGGCCCTCAAAATACTATATTTATGACCCTGCGACAGATAAACGTGAAGTGTTAAAAAAAGATAAAGCAATGAAAATGTCGCCTGAGGCATATATGATATACAGGCCGTTTAGCGATAAAAAAATGACTTTTAAAGATATCGTCGCATACGCGCTCAGAAGCATTAAGATAAATGATTTAATACTATTGTTGTTTATGACGCTGATTGGATCGCTTATAGGATTATTAACGCCTATACTCAATCAAAAACTATATGATGAATATATTCCGATTGGAGTTTCGGATACAGTGATTCAGGTATGCTGTGTCATACTCGCGTGTTCCGTTGGCAATATAGCTTTTTCGGTGGTGAAAAGTTTATGCGCTTTCAGGATACAAAGCCGTATTCAATATGATGCGCAAAGTGCCGCATACAGTAGATTATTTAATTTGCCCGAATGTTTTTTCAGAAACTACGACAGCGGCGATCTGGCTCAAAGGGTAATGAGCGTAAACGGATTTGTGAGCAGCATATTGAGCATATTATTGGGGTCCGGATTATCATGTGTTTTTTCAGTTGTATATCTGTTGAGAATGTTGGGATATTCAAAGCCGCTGTCGATTGCCTCTGTTATTATGCTTATGGTTTATGCGGTAATAATTGTGCTTTTCTCCTTAAGGTCTATGAAATACGCGAAAAGGAGCATGGAATTGAGCGGAAAAACCGGTTCGATAATATATCAGTTTATAAGCGGTATATCGAAAATAAGAATTGCCGGAGTGGAGGACAGGGCGTTATACGAGTATTTAAAGCCTTATACAGAGGAATGTGGAGTCGATATAAAAAGCGGTAAAATCGGGATTATTGTAAACACAATTTCTGTTGCTGCAAACGGTTTGTTTTCGCTTGTGCTTTACTATCTTATGATACACAGCCGTATAGACATATCTATGGGCTCGTTTATAGCGTTTGTTTCAGCGTTTGGAGCTTTTTCGGGCGCTTTTCTTGATATTGTAAACAACACACTGAATGTCAGCCGCCTTAAACCGTTTTACAAACGCATAAGACCGATATTTGAGGTGCCGCCTGAGCTTGAGACGTATACTGAATTACCGGGCGATTTAAGCGGCGATATTGAAATAAGCAATATAACATTCGGATATGATGAAAAAGCTCCGGTTTTGAAAGATCTGTCTTTACACATATCCGAGGGTGAATATGTGGGAATAGTGGGGGCATCCGGTTGTGGCAAGTCTACCTTGCTAAAGCTTTTATTAGGATTCGAAAAGCCCCAAAACGGTAAGATATATTATGATCGAAAGGATATTGAAAGCCTTGATAAGCGCGAGCTTCGCAAGAAATTGGGTGTTGTTTTACAGGACGGCAAGCTGATATCCGGAAGCATTTATGAGAATATAACCATAACAGCTCCGGGTATAGATATAAAAAGAGTGCTTGAAACAGTTGACGAGGTAGGTCTTAAAGACGATATTGACGCGATGCCCATGGGTCTGCACACAATAGTCAGCGAATCGAGCGGAACAATATCGGGTGGCCAGCAGCAGAGAATATTGATTGCCAGAGCGATCGTCGGAAAGCCCAAGATATTGTTTTTTGACGAGGCGACCAGCGCTCTTGATAATGTGACCCAATCGATGATCTGTCAAAGCCTTGATAAATTAAATTCAACTCGTGTTGTAATAGCTCACAGACTGAGTACTATTATAAACTGTGACAGAATCATTGTTTTGGATAACGGCAGAATAGCGGAAGAAGGCACTTACAACGAATTGATGAATAAACATGGTTATTTTTATAAATTAGCAAGCAGACAAATCGCATAAATAAAGTTGTAACACTTTTTAAATATAAGTGTATACGTCGTTGAAATTAAAATTTGGAGGATATATCAAATGATTAATTTAAAAGATTATCCTAATATCATTGCGGCGCTGAAAAGAGCGGCGGAACTACAAAAATTTAGAGGAAACAAAACCGAAGACAGGCTTGATATGATAATAAACGCTTATGAGCCCGAAAACGGTGAATTGACCGAGGATGAGCTTTCCTTTGCCGCAGCCGCCGTTAAGGAAGTTGAACTTCCGGAATACTTGAAAAATCGGAAGAAAAAAATGTAACGCATTGAAAACGCGTGTGAATTTATTTTAGGAGGTGAAATAATGAATAATAATAGTAAAACTGAAGCAGTTCTTGCGGATCCGTCTTTTATAAAAAAGATTGCCGGTTTGAGCGACGCCGAAATAGCGACTGTTCTTTCTGAAAGCGGCATCGAAGCCGATGTTGAAATATTGGACAAGAGCGAGCTTGACGAAAGCGAACTTGGGGACATAACAGGAGGCGCGCCGCTCCATAGTATATGGAGATTAATCAAAGATGGAGACAGATTCATAAGAATTAAAGTGAAGAGCCCCAAAGAAAAAATCAGAAAAATTAAATTATTCTGATCAACAATTCGGCGAAGGATAACAGGAGGTTAAAATGGATAAGAAAACAGAAGAAAAATTGCGAAAGCTTGACAAAGATGAGGCGTTTTTAAAGATCCTTGAAAACGTATCGTCTATCGAGGAAACAATTAAGGTGTTTATGGATAACGGTGTGGAGATCACGTCCGATGAACTGCGTGAAGCCATTAGGAGCGCTAATACGGATACGGAACTCAGCGACAAGCAGCTGAATGATGTTTCCGGAGGCGCGCCCTCAATGACCTTGGCGAATTATAAGTGGTTTAAAATACTGTTAAATAGAATATAAAAATTAACAAGGGGGATTATCAAAATGAAGAGAAAAATTATTTCAATCATGTTAGCTGCGGCTATGCTTATGAGCTTCGCGTTGAATGCGTCGGCGTTTGAGCAGTGGTCGTATTCGGAGGATTTGACGGTTTGTGTAAACGGTATGGTTGTGGATAACGGTCAATATAAGCCGATTATTGTTAACGACAGAACAATGGTAAGATTTGTTCCTGTTATTGAGGCCTTGGGTTTCACGGCAGGCGACGGTTCGGCTGAGGCGGCGTATTATTCATACTCTCCGGAAACGAAATCAATTTCATTTACTAAAAACGGTTCAAATGCTACCTTCACGTTTGTAGCGGAAAGCGCTAACGCGATAGTTGGTACCGGCGGTGGAGATTTGTATCCTTTGGAAGTGCCGGCCACATTGCAGTATTTTGATGTTTTCTACATTCCTATCAGGGCATTCTGTGACATGACGGGACTTAGTATCACGTGGGACGCAGGCGCGAGAACCGTGTATATAAACGGCGATATCAATAATACAAGCACAATCGGCGCATCTAACACTATTGCGGCAGGCAGCTACCGTGCCTATACCAATGATGCCGCAAGAGAGGGTATAGCGAATCTTGATATTACTGCGGCGGACGGAAGCTCCATTACTTTTAGTTATACCAGACGTAACGGCCATGAGTATGATCTCGGAAACGTGACGGCAAATATACAAGAAGACGGAACATATGAGGTAAGCGGAGAAGATCGAACATACAAGTTTACCGCAATAGACGCCAACACGATCGGATTCAAGATAATTATAGGCGACGAAACAGTGGAAAGTTTGACATTTGAAAAACTGTAATCATATCGAAACAATACAGCAGAGAGGTTATTAAAATGAAAAGAGTTATATGTTTTGCATTATTGCTTGCTTTATTACTGCCAATTATATCGATCACGCCGGTTGCGGCCGCGTCTCAAGTTGATATGATCCTTGAATACGCGAACAGCAAGGTTGGAACAAATGCCTTCCCGAATAAGTGTCAGGCATTTGTAAGGTCGTGCTATGAATATGCGGGACTGTATGCCTCGGCATCTCCGGGTAGCGCGAAAGAAGCATATAATTTGTGGTGCGTCTCAAACAGCAGAGACAATATACCGGTCGGCGCGTGTATGTATTTCATAGGCGGAGAAGTTGATGCGACATACGGTCACGTGGGAATCTACGCCGGCAACAATACCATTATTGATTCGCGAAACGCGAAAAAGGGCGTTGTTAAAGAGCAGATCCCTCAGTGGCTGTGGAACTCTTATGTTGGATGGGGCTGGCAAGGCGGCGTTGCCCCTTCGGGTTCGGATGGCGGATCGGCGCCCGCGCAGCCGTCATCGAATATATGGGTGTCAACGGACGGCGCCGATACCATTACGGAGACAAACGCAACCGTGCGCGGCTCCGTGGGATATTCGGGCAATCGTCCAACTGAGGCGGGATTGTATTTCGGATATTCTGCCGATAATATGAGCAAGGTTGCACATGACGCGATTAACTTCAGCAAAAACCCGTTTAATCTGTGGTACGACTTAAACGGCGAGGCCAACCAATATTTGTCGCCGGGCACAACGTATTACTACAAGATGTACGCGATACAAAACGGCGTGGAGGTGTGCGGCGAGACAAAGTCGTTCACGACCGTGGGACCTCAGCCTGCGCCTGAAGCTCCGACTACAAATCTTAAGGCAGTTACCGTTGACGCTTACGCTTTTACAGGAACCGACGGTTATGTAGCGGGTCTTGTTACTTGTTCCGGTAATGGTCTGGCGGAGGCAGGTTTGTATTTTGGAACATCTCCGGATAATATGGTCAAAGTTATTTCTGATAAAATTGAATACGGAAGAAGCATGATCACTCCATCATATAATTTTAATAAAGATGCGGGAATATATTTAACACCCGGTGAAACATATTATTACAAGATGTATGTGGAAGAAAACGGAGTTGAAGTCTGCGGAGAAACCAAATCTTTTGTTTCACCCGTTCTGCAATCAACTCCCACGCCTGAACCGAATAATTCTTCGTCAGCCGGATCGAACGGCTCATACAGTTCGGGAGGCCGAGGAGAAGTTAAGGTAACTCAGGTGGGAAACACGGTGATGATTTTCGTAAACGGTGAAAAAGTCAATTTTACAGATGCTCAGCCGTATATCGATTTTAGCGACAGAACAGTGGTGCCCGTCAGAGCTTTAGCCGAATTCTTGGGTGCTTATGTTGACTGGAACGAAGCCACTCAAAGAGTGACGATCTACAAAGACGGAACGACTATAGCGCTTACGATAGGCTCAAGGACGATAGAGGTTAACGGCGTTGAATCGCGTATGGATACATTCGCCGTGACGATGAACGACAGAACTTACCTGCCGCTGAGATATGTTGCCGAGGCGCTCGGAATGACCGTTTTGTGGGAATAGAACATGGTCAAACGAAGAACTAAAGAAAGCGGCGGATGCCGCCGGTTGAGGAAAATATTTTAGTTAATTATCAATACCTTCTCAATTGTGAGGAGGTATTGGAATTTATGATTGGCGGAAAAAACAATGAGTGATAATATTAATGTCAGACAAAACAGTATAATAAAAACTCTAAAATGTGAGAATAATATTCTCAAACAAAAACTGAAATCTTACGAGCAATACATAGCAGAAAATCGGGCTATGAGAGCGGAGCAGGTGGTGGCGGAGCAGATTCAGCGCAGTATGCTGCCGACTGATTATCCTGCTTTCCCGGAGCTTCCGAATATTGATCTGTACGCGGATATGGATTCCGCATGTGAGGTTGGCGGGGATTTTTATGACTATTTTAAAATCGACGAATCCCACATATATTTCGGAATATCGGATATAGAGGGAAAAGGTATACCGGCGGCGATGTATATGGCGATAACAAAATCAATGTTAAAGCTGCGTATGCAGTCCGGCGAGGACATAGAGACGGCATATAACGCGGTGAATAAGCAGCTTTGCTTGTCCACTATGCAGAAGAGATTCATTACATCCTGGAGCGCCGTATTTGATGTGGAAACAGGCGTTATGCGCTGCGTCAACGCCGGGCACAATTATCCGATTTTGCTCAAAGCGGACGGAATGGCTGAGTTTGTTAAGCATACATCCGGCATTCCTTTGGCGTCATATTTCTCAAAAAAAAGATTTATGGAATACAAAGGATTTGATTTAAAGCTGGATAAGGGCGATGCGCTTGTTTTGTATACCGACGGCGTGACCGAGGCGCACAACCGTTTTGATGAGCTGTTCGGGTCAGACCGATTGGCCGAAGTAATAAGGGCCTACATGGACGGCAGCCATAATATGCGAGAGCTGACGGCGTACATACGCAGACAGGTCATAGCGTTTATGGATCACGCCGGCCAAGACGATGACATCACATTGCTGGCGCTGAAATACAAATAATAAAAGGCGGTCATTTGTAATATGACCGCCTGTATTGCGTTTTATCAGAAAATCGTGGAAATATTGTCGGAGTTCATGTTAAGGTCCTTGTCCTTTTCTACTCGGCCGAGGTTATCGTATTTTACCAAAAGCGGATGTCGGAGCGCCAGATCGTCTCTTATAAATCCGAAAGAATATCCCTCGGTTCCCCGCATATAAGCGTTCCAGCGCCTGTGTTCAACTATATCTTTGGTCTCGTTATCCGGCATCAGCATATCTCTGTATTTTTTGTGTATCACACTTGCCATAGACGAGCGTCTGTTATATTCGTAGTTGTTGAAGTCCGTTTCCGAGCCCAATTGAAGATGCGACTTGAGAGCCATAGCTTCCAATTGAGGCATGAATATGTTCTCGTATGAAAACATATCGGACGCCGACCCTATACAATCAAGCTGATAATACTCGTTTTTGAAATTTGAAAGTCGGTTTTCTTTTATCAACGATGCCTTTTCGGGATGTTGTATAACAGTCAAAATTCGCGGATTTTGCTTGGTTTCCCGCGAGTGTTCCGGCATCTCCCCATTGTCAATCTTTATCCCGGAAAACAGAGAGCGAAGCCTGATCGCCGTTTCAAGGTTAATATTTTCGTTGCCCAAAGCTACAAACGCCAAAGAAACCGAGGCGATAGATCTGACGCAGTCATCAAAATCTATGGAGTTTACATCAATTCCTCCGTGGAAATTCAGCTCGTAATAATCTTCGCCGCTTTTGGGCTGCGTGCCGCGCTGTCGGATTCCGGGACAGTGCCGATAAAAAACAGATTCTATATCCGGATTTTTGTCAATGATGTGCGCCCTCAGCACATACCCGTCCATTTGAGCGCACCAAAGAATGGCTTTGAGCATTTCCATACCGTATTGTCCCAGACCGGCAATGAGCACGCATATAATTTTTTCATTGTATTCTAAAACCGGATTTTCGAAAATAGAGTTATTCAGAATGTCAAGATAAACCTGATTGCGGACCAGGTTTACTCTACGAAGTTTTATGGGCGGAACTTCGCTGTCGGGAGAACCCTTATCAATGCTGTCGATCAGACATTCCGATACTTTTGACGTGTTGACAGTATATATTTCAGCGTACATTTTTCCGCGCAGCATATTTGTCAATTTAAGCGCCTGATCAAGGTTGATTTCCTCTTCGGGGTGCATCAGAACAAATCGAACCTTTTTAGAGGATCTTAAATTTTTTAAAGCCACGGTCAACACTGACTCCGAGGTGACAAGATAGCCTGAGTTTTGCGCGTCAGTAACTTGTTTCGAATCTGCCGGATCAATATCGCCCGCAATAATTATACAGGCGTTTTTATCCGCGCGACAAATGCTTTCTGCCAGAAACAGAGAGTTTTTATTCAATAAATTAATAATATATGGATTTTTATTCTGAAAATTTTGCTGTAACATCAGATCACTCCGTGTTCGTTATATTTTTTCACATGATTATACACATATCCGCGTGTTTTGTTACACGATTTGCATTATTAATAATAATGTTGTAACATAATCAAGACAGTTGTGTATTAACATTTGAAAATTAAAATGTATAAGGAGATTTGAAAGTGCATTGGACGGGGCGAGCGACGCTTGATGAGTGGGACAAAATATATGATATAATATTTAACGAGTTAACGGATCACGGCTTTGAACATAGCGAGATCATTTCGTTTCTTGTCGCGCTCGAAGAAATATTTATTAACATTTCAAATTATGCTTACGCGCCTGATATCGGGAATGTAAAAATTGAAATGAACGTTGAGGATAACATGGTGACGGTCGGTTTTACGGACAAGGGCAAAAAATTTAATCCGCTTGAAATTGATCCGCCGGATATTCGGGCGCCGCGCAGTAAAAGAAAACCGGGAGGTCTCGGTATATTTATCTCCCGTTCAAAGACTGACGAAATGCTTTATGAATACAAAAATAACAGCAATAAATTGAAATTAATTAAAAATTTCTCCGATACAAAAAGGAAAGGACTTGAAATATATGATTAAAACTGTTTTAAATAAAAACGTAACCGATATTATTAACGATGAAGATAACTCGATTTTGCTTAAAATAACTGTAAATATGGATAATGACAAAAGAATTTTGGTGTTATCGGGGCCGATAAAGACAAATGTCGCTGAGGCTTTTTCAAAAAATTTAATGGAGCAGCTGCATAATTCCGACAAATTGATCCTGGATTTTTCCGATGTGGCATATATGGCAAGCGCGGGACTCAGGGCGCTCCTGACCGCTCAGCAATATATTGACGATATTGATAACAGCAAAGATATGGAAATCACCAATATTAACAGCGAGATCCGTGATGTTTTTGAAAGTACCGGTTTTATAAATATATTAAATGTAATTGATTAGCTAAGGCGGGTGTGTTTGCGATGAAAGAATATTCATATAAGGCGTTTATAAGTTACCGACATACGGAGCTTGATAAAAAGATTGCCCAAAAACTTCAGAAAATGCTTGAGACTTACAAGGCGCCAAAGGGAATGCGAAACTCAAAGGAAAAATGGAAGGTTTTCAGAGATGAAACCGAGCTTCCGTCAAGCAGCGATTTAAGCGAAGATATAAAAAGCGCGCTCGCCAATTCAGAGTATCTTATTGTTATTTGTTCAAAAGACACAGCGAAATCAAGATGGTGTCTTGAAGAAATCACGCAATTTAAGAAGCTGCATAACGGCACGACCGAAAATATAATAACCCTTCTGGCGGAAGGTGAGCCGGATGAGGTTTTCCCAAAAGAGCTTTGCACCACGATAGAAACGCGTGTGCTGCCTGACGGCTCTGTTGTGCGTGAGGAAAAGTGGGTTGAACCTTTAGCCGCGAATATTGTTTCGGGCACACAAAAGCAGACGCTTAAAAAATTAAACAATGAGTTCTTGCGTATTGTTGCGCCGTTATTGGGATGCGGATATGATGATTTATTTAACAGAAATCATAGACGCAAAGTCAGAAAAATAACATTTGCCGTTGTCGCCGCATTCCTTCTTATGTCGCTTTTTATGATATACAGCAGCATTATGCTTATGCAGATCAGCGAGCAAAGAAATGAATTGCAGGCCAAAAACGAAGAACTCCGGCTCAGGACGGAAGAATTGAATACAAGCAATTCCAATCTTGAATCAACAAATAAAGAATTGGACAAGACAAATAAAGAGCTGGATGAAACAAATACCAAGCTCGAAGATACAAATACTCAATTGGACAGCGCGAACATCTCTCTGACCGAAACAAACAACAAACTTGACAGCGCGAACTTGGCGCTGACAAAGAGTAATACGGATCTGGACAGCGCCAATAACGCCTTGCAGCAAACCAACAGCAAGCTGCAGCAAACCAACACGCAGCTCGACCAAAGTAACGAGCAGCTGCAAAAAGCTAACGGTGATCTGGACAGCGCCAATACGGCGCTGACGAAAAGCAACGCCGATCTGGCCCAAAAAACCGAGGAAGCAAATAATAATTATGCGGAGGCGAATATTCAGCGGCAAGCCGCGGAGGCAAATCTTGAGGAGGCTACTCGACAAAGAGAAATTGCCGAAGCCAATATGGATGAGGCAAACAAGCAGAAAGAGATAGCCGAGGCCAATATGCAAACCGCGTTGGAAAATGAGGCTTTGGCAAATGAGGCGAATAGAACCGTAAGGATAAAAAACTCGGAAATACTTGCTAACCAGTCGGAAACTTATTACAAAAATGATGATATAACTTCCGCTATACAGACAGCGATCGAGGCTCTTCCAAACGATAATGACGATGATATACCCCAAAATCCGCTTGCCGAAAGAGTGTTGATCGAATCCATAGGCGCGTACAGTTCGGATAATAAGATGTTTCGCAAAACTGTTAACTTGTCCGGATATGTTAATTTTTTGGAATTTGCCGAGGATGGCGCGCATATTCTTGCCGGAGATTCGACCGGCAATGTATATATTATTGATTACGCGACCGCTCAAATTATAAAAACATATTCTCCGAATGAATTGTTTGACCAATCGCAAGACACTTCCGCAAGGGACATTTGTGTTGACAAAAATACAGGTTATGTGCTGTCAAACGGAGTGCTGGTCTCGATTGATTTGCAAAGCGGTGATTTGAATTGGAGATATGATAGCGAAAGTATTTCGTTTGACGATATTGAAATGAACGAAAAAACCGATAAGATATTAATAACATCATATTCGACTTATCGGCTTATAGGTAAAGACGGCGCTGTTATAAATAGCGCTTCCGAAGAAAACAACAATTATAAATGTGGAATTGATGATAAAACATATATGGATCGCGGCGGGCGCGTATATGTGACCGATATCAAAGACGGCAAAATAGGGGTTCTCAATTCGAGCGAAAACAATTGGCAGTGGTTTGATTTACCCACTGAAGATTATGACGAGGTTTTGGCTATAGGAGAGAGCGAGGAATGTGTGTTTTTAAATTTACGAATAAGAAGTGAGGATATCTTATCATCGTATAACGCTGAACTCGTTTGTTTTGCTAAAAATGACATGTCCGTAAAGTGGAAAACTAAATATGAGGGGAACTATTTATCAGCGTATATGTATAATTGTGTTTTTGAACTGACGCATAATGTCCCTGATGATAATGGTGTATTTAATCCCAGAAACGGCGTTATCGTTATAAGTGGAACAAATATATTGGCATTTGACAGGCAGAGCGGCGAGAAATACTTTCAAACGGCAACGGATTACGACAATCAAGTAATATATTGCAAGCCGAATGAAAAAAACACCGTGCAGATCGGAGGAAGAAAAGTATTTGGAACATACATGTTGATGCGTTATTACGAGGGTGAAACCAGATATAATAAGGATTCATTGCTTTTCGCGGATAGATATTATACTTTTGATGAAGAAATAGAATATATGGCCCATGCTAACGAAAGTGATTTTGCCATTGCCTCGAGAGACTCTTCGGAGATAAAGCTGTACCAAAAGATTTCATTTAATAACTCTGTCAGGCTAAATAATATGCCGACCGAAACGGGTGTCTTTGATAAGTTTTCGGACAACGGAAAAGGCGTATTTGCCGCATATAAATATCACTATCAAGATGTGTTTGAGTTGAATAATAAGGAAAGAAAGGATTATATTATTATTTACGATGTAAACAGCGATACGCTGCTTGCATACAAAGAAATTGATATGGACGTATCAAATATGGCGTTTGTCGGCGATAAACTGTTTGTTGTTGACGATAACGGGAAAGCGGAAATATTTGATTACAATGGAAATTTGTGCGAAAAAATTGATTTGAAACAGAGATTCAGAGAACTTAATAATATTCTCGCCAAAGAGTTTTTATATTTTGAAAGGGCGGATATATTTCCGGTCGGCGACTCTATACTGTTTTGTACGCAGGACGGCATACTTTATATAAATTTGTCCAACGGCACGGATATACGCAGCATAATGTACCGTAGAGAGCGATCATATGATTATATATATGACTACAGCGTATCAAACGAATTTATAACGTTTACCACAAGCGAAAATGCCGGACACAAAATAAGATATTTTAAATTAGGCGATAATAATATACCGTGCGTGCAGGACAATAATAGCGATTTTGTTTATGAAGACGGAAAGGTGACATCCTTGATAAACTCATCGGATGGCGATCTGATCGCTTTTCTCGGCAAAGAGGGAAATGAGGGATATATAGGAATATATAAAGCCGGTGATGAGAATATTTCAAGAATTGTGATTCCGAGAGATGAGGCGGTGCCGAGTAAAATAAAGTTTTCTCCGGATTCGAAATACATATTGGCGATGTGCGCGAATGGTGAGTTAATAAAATATTCGGTTGCTACGCTTGAAGAGGTTATGCGTTTGAATACGGAACTTGTTGTTGCTTCTTATACTGACTGCGAGTTCGCGGATGACAGCTCTTTCTTTGTGAAAGACGTAAGTAAACTGAATATATTTGACTTTGACAGTATGCAATTAAAATTCGTTGTAAATGACTCCTACGAATACTTCATGAAGAACGATAAGAAGATCTTGTGCGACGGATACACCGCGGACGGACACAATTTTGTATACTATAATTATTTGACTACGGATGAGCTGATCGAGCGAGGCAAAAAATTAATCGCAGATTTAGAAACAGGAAAAGTCAATTGAAACGCTGCCGAGTGATTTAGGGTATTACGTCTCAAATCCGCAGTTTCATATTCACTATGAATTAAATCTTATGTGTTGTGAGCATAACGAAAGGAATGGTAATAATTATGAAAAAAATTATGAAAAAAATGATATCAATACTCACATCAGCAATCATGCTGTTTTCGATTGTCGGGGTCTCGGCCGAGGAACCGTTTGAAACAAATAGCGATGATTTTATGGCTCAAATATCCGAGCTTGTGTCATCGACAATGAGTGACGATTATATCAGTTCGCTTAATCTGAAAATAGGCTCTGACACAATGAGCCTTGACGGTGAGCGCATCAAGATCGACAACGAAGGCAGCGTTCCGATAATAGAGAATGACACGACGCTTTTGCCGATTCGCGGCGTCGCCGAGGCGATAGGAGCGGAGGTCGTTTATGACGAGCCGACGCAGACCGTTTCACTTTCGGATGATGAGAACGAGGTGTCAATGCAGATAGGCAGCACTTTGATCGAGATTAACGGCGAGGCACAGGAGATGGCAGTCGCGGCTCAAACCGTGAACGACCGAACACTGATACCGCTCAGAGCGGCCGCAGAGGCTCTCGGGTGCGATGTTGACTGGAACGAGAATGATCAGAGCATTTCTCTCACAAAGCCGTATCAGACCAAAAGGATAATTGTGTATTCCGAAAACGCCGACACTTCGGGTGCGACGACCGTTATCAAAGGCGAAGGCATGACGGTAATGCAGTATACCACCGAAAAGGAAGCAATACAGGGCGAAAAGCGCAACACCGCTCGCGGGTATGATGCGGAGCCTGATTACATACTCAAAGAAACATCGCTTTCGTGGGGAACGGATAAGATCAACGCCCCGAGTTTCTGTAACGCCTTCGGCTCGCGGCAGTCGGATGTTGTTGTCGCGGTCATCGACACCGGACTTGACAGCACACATAGCTGCTTTAACGGCAAAATCGTATCCGGTTATGACATATACAATAATGACAGTACTCCCGAAGATATAGACGGTCATGGTACTCACGTGGCAAGCACGATCGCTGACGTGACCGCCGGCTTCAGCCGAGTGAAAATAATGCCGATAAAGGTGTTTGGAAATGAGGGAAAAACAACGTCACTCGTCGTTGACCAAGGCATCGATTATGCGGTAAAAGCAGGGGCGGATGTGATAAATCTCAGCCTCGGCGGTCGAAGCGAGAGTGCAAAGGACAGAGGAGTAACAAGTGCTGTCTCAAAAGGTGTAACAGTCGTGGCATCTGCCGGAAACGATAATATTGATATTTCGGCAACTCCCTATATTCCGGCAAGTGTGCCGGGAGTGGTCACAGTCTCGGCGGTTGATTCAAACAATGAGAAAGCATATTTCAGCAACTATGGCAGCGGCGTGATAGATATAGCGGCTCCGGGCGTCGGAATAAACGGCGCGGCTATCGGCGGAGGTGAACAGAGCCTCCAGGGCACATCTATGTCGGCCCCGCATATCTCCGGCGCGATGGCGCTTATCAGGAGTGCCAATCCCGGATATTCATCCGGCGAGGCTGTGAACGCGCTTAAAAGCTCCGCGTCGGGTCTCGGCAATTCCGCATATTACGGAGCGGGCATTGCGAATCTCGGAAATCTTGTACCATACACGCCTCCCGAGCCGCCCAAGAGCAGCATAACGGTCAATACGCTGGACGCGAGAAATGTGTCAAGCACAAATGCCACGGTCTATGGCAGTGTGTCGTACTCCGGCAGCCGTCCGAGCGAGGCGGGACTGTATTTCGGCACATCTCCCGATGGCTTAAGCAAAGTCGCGCATGATGTTATAGATTTCAGCAAAAACCCGTTTGATGTGTGGTATGACTTAAACGCCGAGGCGGGACAATATCTGTCGGCAGGCTCGACCTACTATTATCAGTTCTACGCTGTCTTAGACGGAAACGAGTATCGCGGCGAAATCAGCTCGTTCACTACGGCGACGCCATCTGTTCCGCCTCCCGATAACGGAGGCTCGGAAAATACCTATACCGCCTATGTGGTAAACACGGGCGGCAGGGCGCTGGCTATCAACAGTGAGCCCAATAAAAATCATCAGATCGGAGAGATACCCGAGGGCGCGTCGATGACCGTGTATACCGACAAAACATCCGGCAACTGGTACCGGGTTGAATATAACGGCGTAAGCGGATATTCGTACAGGGACTATATTTCGGCAGACCCGAATTCAAACAAGCTCACAGGAGTTGTTTACGGCACCGGCGGCAGGGTGCTGGCGATAAACAGCAAGCCGCAGAAGGGCTATCCGATCGGAGAGATACCCGAAGGCGCGTCGATGACCGTGTATACCGACAAAACATTCGGCAACTGGTATTGGGTTGAATATAACGGCGCATGCGGCTATTCGTATAAGGATTATATAAGATTGCAATAAAGAATCAGATATATCAATAAAGGATAAAGCCCTGTTGTTGGACTTTTTCGGGAGGGGATCGTATTCCCTTACTGAAAAATGTCGTTTATGAAGCGACCAAAATCTCTTTTTATTGATGTAAAATTAACTCATCAATTAAATGAAAGAGAGGTTTTTCAAATGAAAAAGAATTTAACGGAGATAGTGTTTATCCTGGACCGCAGCGGATCGATGCACGGCCTTGAACGCGACACGATAGGCGGCTACAACTCAATGCTTGAAAAGCAGCGTAAGGTCGATGGTGAGGCCTATGTCACAACGGTGCTGTTTGACGACGAGGTCGAAACGATCTGTGACCGCGCGCCGATCAAAGACGTAAAGGACATGACCGACCGCGAATATTTCACCCGCGGCTGCACGGCGCTTTTGGATGCGGTGGGCGGCACGATCAGCCATATCGGCAATATACACAAATACGCCGTAAATGAAGACGTGCCGGAAAAGACGCTGTTCATAATCACGACCGACGGCATGGAAAACGCCAGCCGCGAGTACAGCTATGACAGAGTGAAGAAGATGATCGAGCGGCAGAAGAAAAAATACGGCTGGGAGTTTTTGTTTCTGGGCGCTAATATCGACTCCGCCGAAATGGGCGCGATGATCGGCATCGACCGCGATTTTGCCGTTAACTACAAAAGCGATGAAGAAGGAACCATGCTGAACTACGATGTGATGTGCGAAACGATCACACAAGCGCGCTGCTGCGCCGCGCCTATCGACAAAAGCTGGAAAAAACGGATCGAGGAGAGGTTTAAAAGAGAAAAATAGGAGGTATAAGAAAAATCCAATTGCAAGAGCGGTTAAACTTGCGTATCTTAAGCATAACAGCGCTCTGACAAGGTTTGATGTTGTGGATGAAAAGGCAAGAGGAAGGATACCTGTCAATTGATTTTGCGCTTCTTTCCCGAAAAGTAACGGTTTTGCGTTATCTTTTCGGGATTTTGTCATTTAGGCGGCTACAAATTGGATGTATTCGCTAAGTAATCTGCGCCCGCAATGCTGCCCGGTTTGTCTGCGATTTCGATTTGCTTGTTCGGATAAGGATGGCTGCATGTTTTTTTATTATATTATACACGATAAAATTTATATAAATATTAGAATAAATTCTCAAAAATATCGCAATAATAGAATATATTTGATATAATTGCATAAAAATAAAACAGCATTAAATTGAAAAATGACATTGTTTGTGCTTTGTTTTAAATGGGATATTAGCTGAAAAAGCAAAAAACCGCTAATTTCATATTTCTGAAATCAGCGGTTTAATATCCGGATTTCTATTTCGCAAAACTATAATGTTTTATGAAATAAACCCCAAAAGTCAAATAGGCTCGGACTTTCTATAAAAATTTGACCAAAATTTATACGGTGATTAAATTATTTCTTCAAACTTTGCCATGCTGTTCCTTTTGTGTTCATCGAGAGAATGAGCGTAAATCTTTAGCGTAACGGTCGCGTCAGCGTGACCCAGTATTTCGCTTAATGTTTTAATATCAAATCCAAGCTCCAGCGCGCGGACACTGAATGTGTGGCGCAAAGTGTGCGCGTTGGCATACCGTACACCGGCGCACTCTAATATTTTCTTGTATTGATATTGAAATGTTCTTGTATCCATTGCGTGATAATTGGTTTGAAGTACATATACTGACTGCCGCAATTTCCACGCTGTTTTTAGTTTAACAAGCAGACACGGCGGTATAGGGATCTTGCGTTTCGAGGTTTCGCTCTTAGGCGGCAGTTCACGCAAGACGGATCTGCCATCTATAGTCAATCGCTGTAATGTTCTGTTTATATACATATCCTCGTTTTTAAAGTCAATGTCGCTCCATTTCAAACCGCATACCTCACCTATGCGAAGCCCGGTATAAAGACATATCAAAATCCCTATATCATTTGGATTTTCCTCAATGTTAAGTGTATTTTCAATCTGCTTCTGTTCTTCTCGCGAGAACACCGTAACATTGCCGCGCTTAATTTTAGGTAAGTTTATATCAAGGTATATAGGAACGATATAATTTTCTTTGTCAGCTTTTTTAAGGGCTTTGCGCATGAAGGAAAAAATGCCCTTGACCGTGGAAGGAGCCAAATCGGACAAAGAATTAACAAAGGCCTGTACAATTGTACTGTTCATCTTGCGCAATGATGTATTCCCAAAAAACGGTTTAAAGTAGTTTTCAATATATCTTTCATAAATCTTGTACGTTCCTATCTTTAATCTGTCACCCTGTGATTTAAGATATTCCTCTGTCCACGATACAAAAGATATAGCTACAGGATTAATTTTTTCCGGCTCAACATGATTTTTCATCTTTAGTTTGACCTCGGTATAAGTTTTGCCATATAGTGATTTATACACAGCTTTGCCCATGGCATCATACGCTGCTATATATCGTCCTTCCCATCGTTTATCCTTTCTTTTATAAATGTTTTCGCCTTTTCTCGACATATCTTATCCTCCTGTACCAAAAATTTGACGGTAAATAAGTTAATTATATCAATAAATACAAATAATTCTGCGTTTTGCACAAAATTGTTTTGGCAAAATTATGTATTTTAAACAAACAAAATTACCAAAAAAATATTGTACTTTTTGTTCATTTATGCTATAATAAAACAAAATATGGTGAATTTTGCCTTTCGTAAAACATTATAGTTTTGCGAGAAATATATACTTAATATATTAATATATGAAAAAAACAGAATTATTTAGGAGACGCAAATATGTTTCGACACGAGTGCAAATATATGATCAATAGAGGGGACGCGTTGGTTTTATCGCGTAAATTAAGTGTGCTTTTTAAACGCGACGAGCATTGCGGGCCCTTGGGAGATTATACGATAAAAAGTCTTTATTTTGATAACTATAATAATAAGGCTCTCAAAGAAAAGCTGTATGGCGTTGATAAACGTGAGAAGTTCAGAATAAGATATTATAATGATGATTTAAGTTTTATTCGGCTTGAAAAAAAGAGTAAGATTAAGGGCTTATGCCTTAAACAGTCCACTGAGATCAGTTCTGACAAATGTGAAATGATTATCGGGGGAGAGATTGATTGGATGCGCGAAAGCGAGGATGATTTGATCCGGGAACTTTACTCTAAAATGTATTTTCAGCAGCTCAGACCGGTTAGCATTGTTATATATGACCGAGAGGCGTTTGTGTATGAACCCGGTAATTGCAGAGTAACGCTGGACAAAAATCTTAAAGGCAGCGCAAATGTGTATAATTTTCTCAAGGAAGACACAGGCTTTGATTATGCCGATGAGAACACCATTCTCGAGGTAAAGTGGGATGAGTTTCTTCCGCAGATTGTAAGACACGCGGTTCAAACAAACTGCAGGAGTATTTCCTCTTTTTCAAAGTACGCGGCTACGCGTTTTGCATAGGAAAAAAATAAATTTTACATATTAAATTATAAGAAAAGGGTGGGAAAATAATGACTTTTAATGATATTTTTAAGTCCAATTTTCTGGATCAGGTAGTTTCATTAACTATCGCTGATATTCTAATTGCACTTGCAATTTCTTTTGTGATTGGTTTGTTTATTTTTGTGATATATAAAAAGTCTTTTTCGGGCGTTATGTATAGCTCTTCTTTCGGATTATCACTTATAACCATGGCAATGGTTACAGCTCTTATTATTCTCGCGGTAACGGCAAATGTCGTTTTATCGCTTGGTATGGTCGGCGCTCTGTCAATCGTGAGATTCCGAACAGCGATTAAAGACCCGATGGACATTGTATTTCTGTTCTGGTCAATCGGAGTAGGTATTGTTGTCGGAGCCGGATTTATTCCCCTCGCGGTCATAGGCTCTGTTTGTATCGGATTGATTATTCTTATATTTGCAAACAGAAAAGGATTTGATACACCGTATATTCTAATGGCGAATTGCGCTGACAAGCAAGCGGAAAAAGCGGTTGCGGGAATGATTGGCAAAAGAACCAAAAAACATTCTCTTAAATCAAAAAATATTACTAAGCACGGCATAGAGTTGACCTATGAAGTCAGAGTAAAAAAAGGCGAATCAGAAATAGTAAACACTTTGGCAAATTGCCCGGGTGTTTCGAATGTATGCCTCGTAAGTTATAACGGAGAATATATGTCTTGAGGTTAAATTATGACAGAGTCTAAAATAACACAAGTAATATCATTTATTTTAATCAGCGCGGCATTGATTTTATCGGTTTATTTGGGAATTACCCATTATAAGGCCAACGAAAGTAAAATCGTCAGATACAGCGAAAAACATGTTGTGCAGCTGTCGGGCGACGACTATATAGAGCCGAGAAACGCGACGACCATTGAAATGCAAGAAGATAGCGTTAAATGCGACAGCGGCAGTGTTGCCGTGCGAGATAATGATATTTACATTTTAAACGGCGGAGAATATATATTAAAAGGGCGCTGGAGCAAAGGCGGTCTTATAATATCGACGGGTGATTCAAGAGACGTTAAGATATATCTTGACAATGCAGTTATTGAATCTCCGAATTTTGCCGCAGTTTGTGCATATAAAGTTCAAAAGTTAACCTTATCTGCGTTAAAGGGTACGGTTAACAAATTTTCTGATTCTTCGGAATATCATCGCAACAAACTGTCAACCGATACAATAGACTCAGTTATATACAGCGCTTCTGACATCACAATCAACGGTGAGGGAACTCTTTCGGTGAATGGAAACAGGAAAGACGGCATAAAAACACCGGGTAATCTTAAAATTATGTCGGGAACTGTCAGCGTTGAGGCTGAAGATGACGCTGTGACCGGAAATAAATCCGTATATATAGAAAACGCGAAAATAAATGTTACCACATCAGTGGGAGACGGAATAAAATCCGGCAGTCTTCCGAAAACAGCTGATGATGTTGTTGCTCAGGCCGACCCTGTTGATGCAACGGATTTGAATACAATAAAAAAAGAGTCTTCAAAATCAGAGCAAACTCATTGTTTCATAGCGATTGAAGGCGGAACGCTTAATATCGATTCCGCAGGTGACGGTATCGCCTCCGCGGGAGGTTTGTATTTAAACGGAGAAACGAAGTATGAAATAAAAACCGGAGGCGGTTATGAATCGGCTCCGATTAAAACCCCGGCCGATATGCCGCCCGGATTCGGCGGCCCGGGCGGTCCCGGAGGTCCGGGCGGCCCCGGCGGAACCCAGGGATTTGGAGGTCCCGGCGGTCCGGGAGGCGCTGCGAACGAAGGGGACTCAACCGCTGAGGCGGATCAAAACGATCCCGCAAACGCGGATGCGAATCAAATGAACGAGACACCTCCCGACACAGCTCCTGACACACCTCCCGATACACGTCCCGATACAGCTCCTGACACACCTCCCGATACAGCTCCCGACGCAGCGCAAACCGAGCAGCCGGAACTGCCCAGTGCAAAAGCGTTGAAGGCAGGAGATTTGATGGAGATAAAATCCGGCGAATACAATATAAATTCAAGAGATGACGCGGTTCATTCCGACGGTAACATTGTTATTTCGGGCGGTAATTTTAAAATCAGTACCGGCGATGACGGAGTTCACGCTGATAATGAATTAAAAATGAACGGCGGAGAGATAAAGATCGCTACCAGCTATGAAGGTATGGAAGCGACGAAATATGTTGAAATTAATGACGGAAAAATTGATATTATCGCCAAGGATGACGGTATAAATTCCGGTACAGGTATGATGATGCCTCCTCCCGGTGGAGCGGGCGGTCCACCGCCACCGCCGCCGGGAATGAACGGACAAAACGGCGGTATGCCCCCGGGACCGCCGCCGGGAATGAACGGACAAAACGGCGGTATGCCCCCGGGACCGCCGCCAGGAATGAACGGACAAAATGGCGGTATGCCCCCACCACCGCCGCCGGGAATGGGCGGACAAAACGGAGGCATGCCTCCGGGACCGCCGCCGGGAATGATGTCGGGAGATCTCGATACAAACATCAGAATAAACGGCGGTGATATATGGATATTATACGGCGGAGACGGCGTTGATTCAAACGGAAATATAGAAATCAACGGAGGAAATGTTATCGCCACAGGCCCGGGGTCGGGTCCGGATTCGGCGATAGACTTTGACGGTGTATTTTTGATGAACGGCGGAGTATTGCTGACAGCCGGCTGCAGCGGAATGAATGAGATGCCTTCCGAGGATTCGGCCCAGAATTGCATATGGCTTAATACTTATGGTGAAGCGGGTTCTCGTATTTCTGTTCGTTCAGGCGATGATGAATTATACGCTTTCAATGCCGATAACAACTTCAGCTTATTGCTGTTGAGCGGAGATAAGATCCAAACCGGAGGAGAGTATGACGTCTATATTAACGACGAAAACGCCGCTCATTTCACTGTCAGCAGCGTTCTTACTCAAGTCGGCGAATCCGTGGGTGGCGGAATGATGCCTCCCGGACCACCGCCGGGAATGGACGGACAAAACGGCGGTATGCCTCCCGGACCACCGCCGGGAACGGACGGACAAAACGGCGGTATGCCTCCCGGACCTCCTCCCGGTATGGATGGACAAAACGGCGGGATGCCTCAGCCGCCTGATTTTCAAAATATGAACTATAACGGATTTTCAGCAATCTTGATATGGTTTTTCGGATTGTTTAGAAATAAAATTGTTATTTCGACTGTCGGAATGCTGCTGGCGTTGCTGTTTGTCACGTTGTATAAACGCAGATATTAGGAGGTGCTCGCATGAATGTGTCATTGGAAAAAGACATTGATATAGATCAAGCTGCCGTGGAAATGGGTTACGGCTGCTATAACATCAGTGTTGGCAATGAGAACTGCGGTGTTCCCAAGGATAAAATCGAATACATCAAAAATCTTTTTAGCATAATGTTTGGCTATCGCAACATAGGCGAAAGCGACAGCGAGGCAGAGATAAAAAAGCGTATTGACGACAAAATGAAAGAGCTTGGATACATATGTTACAACCTCGGAATTGAAGGGAAGCTGCCTTCTAAAAGCTTACTCAAATCATTTGCCAAAATGAGAGAATTGAGTGAAACGGCTTTCACGTCTTCCGAAAATGAAGGTACGGTTGAGGATTATTCGACAAATGAAGAACATTTTTCACCCGAAAACCTTGACGAGCCTTTCAAATTTGCCGATGCAGCCGATGCCGCTGATGCTGTTGATGACGTTGATGGTGATTTTCATTGGGAGCCTATACCGATTGACGGTATTAGATGTGTATGCGGTTACGTTAATGATAAAACGTGGAATTATTGCAAAAAATGCGGAACAAAACTTAAATAAAGGTGTGTGGTATACATGTTTAACTTACTTCCGGCCCTGCACATACAGTTGATAATTTTGTTCGCGGCGATGTTTTCGATAATTATTGGCGGTATATTGTGCTTTAAAGGCTATAAATCAAATATGCTGATAATTATTGCGTGCGGATTTTACGCGGGATCAGTAATGGCTTTCGAAATTTTGAGACAATTTGACATGCCTCTTGTAACGGCGGCCGGCACGGTTATTGTAGGAATTGCAGCCGCTATTGTGTCGTATCGCTTTAAGACTGCAAGAGAAATAATTATATCGGGCATATTACTTCTGATTTCGCTGTATTATTTAATCGGCAAGACAGGATTCCCAAACGCGGGGTTCAGCGAAAAAGGGTTTATAGTTGGTCTGCTCATAAGCATAATTATGCTGCTATACCTTTATCTTTTTGCTGATTATGTGTCCATGATTTCCACCGCTTTGAGCGGCGGAGGCATGATTGCCGTTTCTTTGTGGGCGGTGTCGTATGCGCTTGGCAATTCGCTCGGAACCGCGGTGTTTGTATGCTTGTGGCTCATGGTTAGCGCGGTAGGATTTTTGATACATATTTCAATAATTCACATTGACAGCGTTTACACAAGCAGCTATATACTTAAACGGAAAGTCAGCAATGTAATATTTCAGTCATATATACCGCAAGGTATGCAAAAAAGCTATGAAAATTATTGCGTTTATTGCGGCAGACCGCTTGAAAAAGGAGAGAAGAAATGTGCTAATTGCAGTTCCGAAGATGAGACGGGTGAAAAAAGGATTTAAATTATGCGCAGCGATGTTTCTGATTGCTTTGAGTCTCGTGCAATTCTTTGATATCAAGGCGGACGCAAAGCAATTCAGCATTAATTATCGCGAGGCCGCCGAAAATGGAGACTATGTCGCCTATTTGAGCGGCGCGCTTTCGGGAATTTCACAAGACGCACTTACCGACGGCGATTTAGAGGATATCACAAATTATATTGAATATGTTATCAGGCTTAAAGGCAGCATATTTATTGACGGAAGCTCGGGAGTTGTTGTAGAGCCCGGAATAACCGGATACGGAATTAATCTATGCACTGAGACAAAACGCGCTTTTGAGGAGATCCTTTCAGAGCGGAATATTACTCTGAATCGGGAAATATTCTCTGATTTAATGGTTTTTTGTGAAAAAACCTCGATTAATAACGGTATCAGCTTGATCGTTCCGGCAGAATCGATGAGAGCCATACCTGAAAACACCAATCTCAGAATAATATTAAAGAGAATGGACGTTTCAATTGCGCTTCGCTCAAGTACTTTGACAGCCTTTTCGTCGAGTGGTGTGCCCTTCGGAGCGTATATTAAAAGAGATGCCAATGAGGATAAGTATAAAATAGAATTTAAGAATCAAAAACAAGAAACTGTTGAACGAATTGCTGCGCCGGTCAGAGTATCTTTACCGGCGGAAAACGCGGATATGAGCGTGTATGCCGCTTACGGCAACGCGGCGGATAACTGGGGAGGGCAGTACAACGCCGTTGACAGAACCCTGGATTTCGACACGGTTTACTCGGGAGAGTATGATATTCGTGAGACGGCGGTAAGCATAACGGACATTTCTAATCTTGATGAGGAACAAAAAATTGCAATAGGATTTATGACGGCAAGGAATTATTTCACCGCTGAAAACGGTGAGTTCAAGCCTGATATGCCGCTTACCAGATATGATTATACCGAGGCGTTGGTGAGGATGTTTTTTGCAATTGACAACGACGCGAAAACGACGTTTTCCGATGTGCCGCGCTCAAGCAGGTTTTACCGCTTTGTCGCCTCTTCTCAAAACAGCAATATCGTTGAAGGTTTTGAGGACGGTACGTTTCGGGGCGACACTTACGCCACTGTTGAGCAGGTAGCTGTTCTTGCGGCGCGTACCATCTCTGACAAGCTGGGTTACAGTTATCCTGCCGATCCGGATCGTTATATGAACTTCATAGGTGTTGACACAATGAGTGGCTGGGCTAAAAACGAAATAGCTCTGGCGTACAGAGAGAGAATTTTCAGAGGCGGTGATTTGTCGCGTCCTATTTCGAGAGCCGAGGCAGCAACAGTGCTTTATCGTCTGTTTAACACTTTGTACAATACGCCCGATGAGGCTATGCCCAATATAGGCGGCGAACAGATCGGTGAAAGCTTTTGGACAAAACGAAATGCCGCAATCGTGACAGTCGTTGCAGGTTTGATCGATGTAATTGCGATTGCCTTGGTTATTTTGTTTTTGAAAAAAAGGCGGACAGTTGTTGATAAAAAATGAGTAAAAATTTTTGGATTACCGATGAGGTACATAGCACTGATATCGGCGACAGACCAATAAATGAGGATACGGTTTTTACGCGGATATACGACAGCGACAAGGAATTGTTTTGCATTGCGGACGGTTTGGGGGCGCACGGAGGCGGGGATCTCGCTTCAAAGGCGGCCGTTGCCGCTGTTGATGGCGAGTTTGAAAAGTGTGTCAAGCTAAATAAGAAAACGCTGCTTAAAATTATTGACTGCGCGAACGACGCTGTTAATAAAATACAAACCGAAGAGACCCAAATGAAAACCACTTTTTCCGGTATATTCAGACAAGGTAAAAAAGCCTTTTTGTGTAACGTCGGAGACACGCGGATATATTCTTTTAAAAACAAAGAAATTTGCAGCATAAGCGTTGACCACAGTTTGGCTTTCAAAAAATATAAGCACGGAGAAATAGGCTTTGAAGATATAAGGAACTGTCTTGACAGACACACGCTTTTATCTGCGTTGGGTATTGAGCAGATAAATTATTGCGGCGTAAAGCTAATAAAAGATATAAGAAAATACGATGCGTTTCTGATTTGCTCTGACGGTTTTTGGGAAAACGTGACCGAAAAAGAGATGGAGTCAACATTGAAAGCGTCATTTGACGCGGGCAGTTGGAACCGCAAAATGCTTGATATTATAGAGCATAGCGATAAACGAGTGAAAGACAATTATTCAGCCGTGTGCATTATGCGGCTTCAAAAATAAACAAAAAGGAGGAAATATAATGGATTATAACGGCAGGCATTATTGTGATTACTGTTTTGAGCAGATCGCTCCCAATACCGAGTGTCCGCATTGTCATCTGACACCCGCAAAATATAAGACCGAGCCCGGACTTTTAATGCCGGGAACCGTTCTTGCGGGCAAATATGTTATTGGAAGAACAATCGGACGCGGCGGGTTTGGAGCCACATATCTGGCGTTTTCCATCAAAAACAACAGTGTAGTCGCTATTAAGGAATACTATCCGATAGGCATAGCGCACAGAAATGAGGGAGAAAGCAAGATAACGGTGCTTTCCTCTGATAAAGAGAATCTGTTCCAGAAAGGCGCGAACAGGTTCTACGAGGAAGCAAAAATAATTTCCACATTTAATGACGCTCCCAATGTCGCCACCGTGTATGAATTCTTTTACGAGAACAACACGGCCTATTATTCCATGGAATACTTAAACGGTGTTGATTTAAAGCATTATGTAAAGAAATGCGGAGGAAGGATCACTGAAGGCGAAGCTGTTTCTATTATGGAAAACATCTGCAAGGCTCTTATTGTTATCCACAGTACCGGAACCATACACAGGGACATTTCTCCCGATAATATTTTCGTGTGCAAAAACAATACCGCAAAGCTAATAGACTTTGGTGCCGCGAAGCAGTTTGTAGGCGAGGAGTCTCAGAGCCTTTCGGTTATCTTAAAGCGTGGATTCGCACCGATCGAGCAGTATCAGAAAAACGGAAAACACGGTATGTGGACGGATATTTACTCGTTGGGTGCCACGGTTTATTACGCTCTCACGGGAGCGATTCCCGATGACGCAATGAGCCGCATAGAAAACAAGGAGTATGAGATCAAGAGCGCCGCGGAGCTGGGGGTTTCGGAGCAGTTTAGAAACATACTCAACAAATGTATGCAGCTCGAATATCAAAACAGATACAAGAGCAGCTACGAGGTTCAGCAGGAGCTGAAAAAGCTTCCTGTTATGCGTCCGGCGTTTAAATCTTTTGATAATGTTATACAGTCGAAGGTTGGCGGAGAAGAAACCCATTTGGGTTCCCAGCCTTTCGAGACCGTAATCGGCAATCAGCCAATACCGCCGTCCGGATTTCCCAATTCGGGCTACGGTCCGTCAAGTTTTCCCAACTCGGGTTACGCTCCCTCCGGCTTTCCGCCGTCTGTTTTGGTTGAGGATTCGGAGGAAAAGCATAAAAAGAATTTGCTTGCAATTGCTCTTGTAGCCGGTGCTGTGATTATCATAATACTTGTTATGGTTCTGATATTCAAAGCTATGAACCCGGGTCCGCCGCCAATGGGACCGCCTCCGGGACCGCCGCCGATGGGACAGGGAGGACCGCCTCCGATGGGTCAGCCGCCCATGCAGTAAGCTGCCGCCGGAATACATAATATTTTCAGAAATGGGGTATGACATTGAAAAATATAAGCAGTATTTTCTCGCACGACAGTAAAAGCGGCAAAAATCGAGAGCAGCCGCCCGAGCCTGTGACTGAGACGGGTTTTGAGGATAATTACGTTGATTTGAAGTTTGATGAGAATCATGCCATGCGCATAAGGATGGGCAACGCCCAGGATCAGGGAGCTCGTCCTTATCAGGAGGATTCTTTCGGATATTCAAATATCACAAATGGCGATATAGTCAGCAGCCGCGGCATAACGGCCGTTTTATCGGATGGAATGGGCGGCCTGAGCAACGGCAAGGCTGTTTCGGAATATGTGGTGAGTAATGCGATTTCCTTGACCTCCGAACTGACGCCCTCGGCAAATATGGGAATGCAGCTGGCGAATATTATTCTCGCGATAAACAAAACCATCAGCGAAAAATTTGCTGACGGGGCAAGAAGCACCGCGGGAGCCACAGCAATTGTTATTCATATTTATAAAAACAAATTAAGCTGGGCATGTGTGGGCGACAGCAGATTGTATGTCATACGAAATAACGGAATCTATCAGATAAACGAGGATCATGATTATATGAACACGATGCTTCGAGGTGTTCTCAAAGACGAAAATACCATCGAGGACGCGCGAACCGATCCGCAGAAAGCAAGCCTTACAGCGTTTGTCGGAAAGGAAGAGCTTTCGCTTGTGGATTATTCAAAGCATGAGTTTGATATTATTCCGGGAGACACATTTATGCTGTGTTCAGACGGAGTATATAACGCGGTCTCATCCGAGCACCTGAAAGATATTATCTTGTCAGCCGCTCCTCAAAAAGCTGTCGAAATGATCGCGGACGCTGTCCTGCGGGCATCGCTCCCGGGACAGGACAATCTTACCGCTATGCTTATACACTGCGGCAGAATAAATTAAGAAAAAAATAAATTAAAATAAAAACAAAGGAAGGAAGATCAAAATGAGAAATTTGAAAACGGTATCAAGAATACTTAGCGTTTGTCTTATCGCGATGATTGTTATGTCATTTGTGACAATGACTGTATCCGCTGAGGTAACGGATATCACAAGCGCCAAGAACGGAGTTGTATGCGTTGTAAACAACAGTCAAACATCGCAGGGTTCCGGTTTTGCCATCGGAAAGCCGGGTGAGCCGGTGCAGTTTATCGTAACCAACAATCATGTGGTCGAGGAGTGGAAGGGCTATACACCCGATACCGCTTATGTTTATTTTTCGGCGGCCGCCAATAACTTTATGGTGGCAAACGTGTATTATTACAATGAGGAAAAGGACATTGCGGTCCTGAAATTACCCGAACCCACAACCATGAGAGAGGCTTTGACTTTATGCCCGGCCGACGCCATAGATCTCAGCGATGATTTTGCTGCTCTGGGTTATCCCAATATCGGTTCGGAGAACACCGACTATGCAAAATTTGACGTTTCGGATATCGTTGTTACGCGCGGAGGAATTAAAAAGGCCGACAGAATCAACAGCGAGGAAGTATATCTTCTTGATATGACTATTGAAAACGGAAACTCGGGAGGTCCGGTAGTTAATTCAAAGGGCCAGGTTGTCGGCATATCATCATTCGGAATTAATATGGCAGACGTAACAATTGCGCCCAGTTACGCGATAGCTATCGACGAGCTTATCGGCTCGATAGACACCAACACGATTCCGATTACAGTTGCGACATCATCTAATATTAGTCCGCTGCTTATCGCGATTTTGGCTGCGGCTCTCGTATTGATAGCGATATTGATCGTTGTGCTGGTTATGGTTCGCAAGAATAAAGGCGGCAAAGGCGGAGAGGGCGGAACTCAGCCCACCGGAGCAACATATCCCTTGGTAACAGGAACCACGGCAGGAACCGCAGGGGGTACCGCACCACCCAAGACTGCTCCGAGCCCGTCGCCAAAACAGGCGAGATTGGTCGCGATGAACGGTTATTTAAACGGCAAAACATTTGCCGTAAACGGAACAAGCAGGATCGGCCGCGATTCATCAAAATGCAATATCGCATTTCCTGTTAATTCCAAGGGTATAAGCGCGAGACATTGTGAAATCTCGTTTGACGGAAAGGTCTGCACCATTACGGACCTCGGCTCAAGCTACGGAACATTTGTTAACGGCAGCAAACTGGCCGCTAATTCGCCGCAGGTGCTTAAATCAGGCGATAAGTTTTATCTTGCTGCGCCCGAAAATATGTTTGAAATCAGATATTAATTGCGATGCAAGGATGAGGTGTTGCGGAAATGCAGTATAACAATTTGTGTTTGAATTGCTTTTGTGAGAAAAAACCAAACGAAGTTAAATGCTCAAAGTGCGGTTTTTCCATGGCGGCGTACAAGCCGCGCGGCAATTGCCTGGCGCCGGGCACACTGCTGTATCAGAATTACATAGTGGGTTTGCCTTTGGGAATCGGAGGTTTCGGAATAACATACAAGTGTTTTGATATCTCTGTCGGCGGAATTTGCGCCGTAAAGGAATTCATGCCCAATAAAGCGGTTTATCGAGGCAACGGAAGATCACATATACAAGTTTTGGCGGAAAAAGTCGGCTTGTTTCAGTACGGCATAAAACGGTTCCGCGAGGAAGCCGAGATATTAAAGCAATTTAATCATCAGAGCATAGTAAATGTGTATGACTCTTTTGCTGCAAATGGCACGGCGTATTATGTCATGGAGTATTGCGACGGTGTTGATTTCAGAAGATACACAAAAGGTTTTACGCGAACTTTGACAGCTGATGAGGCCATGAGATATATGCGGCAGATGCTCGAAGCTCTTAAAGTAATACACAGTCATGGTATACTGCATCGCGACATCGCTCCGGATAATATTTATATTACCAAAAACAATCACATAAAAATTCTTGATTTTGGTTCTGCAAGATATGAAATTGAGCAAAACGAAAGGAATTTGTCTATGATTGTCAAAGCGGGTTACGCTCCCGTTGAACAGTATGGAACCTCAGTGAAACAAGGAGCCTACAGCGACATTTACAGTCTTGGGGCCACATTTTATCATTTGCTTGCCGGTAAGCCGCCGATTCAGTCGATTGACAGGATCACAAATGATACACTTGTCCCGATTAGAAAGATAAGGTCGGATTTACCCAGGAGACTGACCGAGGCTGTGGACAAGGCGATGGCAGTGCAAATCAGAAACAGGTTTGAAAATGTTGACCAAATGTATAAATACATATACGAGCCTTCGGCTTCGATAATAGTTGAACCTGTTCCTAAACCCCCGGTAAAAGCGCCGAAACCAAAAAATATCAGCAAACAACACAAAGCTCCAATGAGCAAAATCACTAAGCAGCGATGGCTCGCAGCCTCGATTGATCTGGTCATCTATGGGTTGCTTTACTTCATTATAGCTGCAACACTGCTGTATTTCGGCAAAATTATAAGTTTAGCGGCGGGGATTGTTTGTGTGGCGGCTTTTCCATTGTTTGTGTTTGTCATGGACTGTTTGTTTGAGATTTCACCGCTCAAGGCAACCCCGGGAAAGTGTGTGTGCGGCATATACGTCGGCGACATATACGGAAGGCGTATATCCGCGCTTAAAACACTTCAACGAAACATCCTGAAATTTCCCGGCAGCATCTCTATGCTGATTAACGGAGATAAACCTATGCATGACAGAATTACAAACAGTAAAATTTATTTCAAATAGACGGAGGTGATTTAGGTGAAAGGCTACGCGGATATTGGTATTCGCTTTTTGGCAATGATAATTGATCGAATCATATTGTTTGTGGTTGAATATCTTCTTACATATCTGCTTATTGTGCGCACTATTGGCGTGCTTGGACCAATATGGTACCTGATATTGATTTTGATAAATCTGGCGTATTATGTTGGTTTTGAGGGCGGTCCGTGGCACGCGACAATAGGAAAACATATATTGGGACTGACAATTGTTGATGAATACGGCAGAGGAATAAACTACAGCACTTCAATGCTCAGATATTTGGGTAAAATACTGAGCGCGATTACTTTAGGAATCGGATATCTTCTGGCGTTCTTTAGCGATAAAAAACAAACCCTTCATGATATGCTTGCCCATACATATGTGGTTAACACCAGTGAGGCGCGTGACAGCGCGAAACAGCAAATAATATGTCTTGGTGGTGTAAACGCCGGAAAAACTTATCCGGTCGGCAGCGGCGGCGTTTTAATCGGCCGCGACTCACAGACCTGCGGAATTGTTTTTCCGTCATCGGAAGCAGGCATAAGCAGATCCCACTGCCTTGTAACTTATAATCCTTCTTCGCGTATGTTTGTCGTGAATGACAGAAATTCCACCTGTGGAACATTCAAGGAAAACGGTCGAAGAATCACGCCCGGCTCGCCCGCGGTTTTGGGCAGCGGCGAAAGATTTTACATCGCGTCAGCAAAGAATATGTTTGAGGTTAGAAATTTTAAATAATTAAAAGGAGGAGAATATGGCTAAGAAAAAGAATAAAAATGTTCCGCCAATGACTCAGGCGATCGAAGAACCGGTTCAAAGCCCGCAGCAGACGCCAAATACCGGATATCCCAATTCGGCATATCCCAATTCCGGATATCCCAATTCCGGATATCCCAATTCGGCATATCCGGGCTCCGGGTATTTTGTTCAGGAAAAGAAAAAGAGTCTTGCGGTGCCGATTGCTATCGCGGCGGGAGTTGTGGTTATTGTAGCGGTTATGGCAGTATTGTTTTTGATGCGCAACAACAATCAGATGGGCATGATGCCGCCACCGCCGCCGCCGATGAACGCGACGCCGGGAAGTGTTTTACTGAACGGACAGACTGTAACCTTTGATGTTATTCAGGAAGACGGAAAAACCTTTTTGCCTGTCGATGATTTTGCGAAGGCTGTTAATTATGATTGTGTTATAGACGGCGACACAATTAAAATTATCGCCCCGACGGAGATCTCCACGCTTGAGATCGGCTCCACAAAAGTAAATCTGGAAGATCAGACCGTCGGAACCGAGACAAGCGTTTCGATTACAACAGAGCCGTTCAGAAATGGCGATAAGGTGTATATCTATTCAAGAGACGTGGCGTTGTTCCTGAAAAACGCATACGTTACATATAATCCGCAGATGCAAATTGTTGAAATTAATGTTGGTATGGGTGGTCCCGGAGGACCTCCGCCGCCTCCGCCTCAGGGTGGCGGCTATGGCGGACCTCCCCCTCAGGGCGGCGGTTATGGCGCACCTCCGCAGCAAGGCGGTGCGGCCGGTCAGCCTCCTCAAGATGGTGGAGCCGGTCAGCCTCCGCAACAATAATTAAACTTGAAACGGTTAAAATATTTAAGAAAGAAGGAATAATTTATGGCAATGCAACAGTGCCCTAACGGTCATATTTATGATGATAGCAAAAATGCGCAGTGCCCATACTGCGGCGGTAATGAAATGGGAAAGACAATTCCGCTTGACAACGTCGAGGAAATACCTCCTACCGTAATGCATGAGCAGGATATCCCCGAAACGCAGCCTTACGATAATCCGGATTGGAATCCCACAATGTATAAGCCGGATGTTATAAACGACAAGGGAATAGATCCGGTCAGAGGATGGCTCGTTTGCTTGGACGGAGAGAAAAAAGGTATGGATTTCCGTATTCATTCCGAGAAGAACCGTATTGGCAGAGGCGGCGAGGTTGAGATTAATATTGATTTTGACAAAACCGTGTCAAAAGGTACAAATGCCTTGCTCGCCTACGATAACAGAAATAACAAGTTTTTCCTGGCTCCCAGTGAGTCGAAAAACAATATGTATATAAACAACAACCTGTTGTTGTCCCCGGTGGAGCTTAAGGAGTATGATATTATCGAAATAGGTCAGACAAAGATGATTTTCAGATCATTCTGCAACGAAAGCTTTAACTGGGACAAGAATGACGATAAGCAAGAGAAGAAGTAAAAACACCGTAAAATGAAATTAGGAGAGACGCATTGACGGTTTTAGCGTTAAGCCTAAACAGCTCAGGACTTCCGCGCAATATGTGCGGAAGTCCGGCGCCACTCTAATATTCGAAAAACAGCCCGCTAAAAATCGCGGCGGCGGAGGAAAAAATATGAGGCATACTAAATTGGTTTGCGCGAGTCTTATCATAATGCTTTTATGTATGTGTAATGTATTCGCGAAAGACAGAAGTGATTTTGAAAAAACGGTTGTTATTGTTGCCGGGGAGGATACGTCGCGTTATTCCGCCGGTATTGCGGTCGGTATGCCCGGTGAAAAAACGAAAGATATTTTAACCGCGTGTTCAAACATTTTGAATAGAAACGGTTCTGTGCCCAAAACCGTACAAGTGATTTTTAATGCTGCGGCAAACAGAACAATGACTGCTCAAGTTGTGGATTATAATACCGAAAAAGATTTGGCGCTGCTGAGACTGCCGGAATATACAGATGATCTCATCGGCGCGATATTATATGAGGAAAAAGACGTAGATTTAAATGATACATACACAGCATTGGGATTCGGCTACACAGATAACGGTGCCGGAGATTTGATTGGAAACACGGTTCAGTTTTTCAACGCTGATATTAAAAACATATCGCGTTACAAAGGCATGGATGTGTACAATATAGATATTCCTTACAGCACCGGCATCATTGGCGGCCCGCTGACTGCCGGAGACGGCATATATGGAATGGTTAATTATTCCAAAGCAGACGATTATTGTTATTCAGTAACAGTAGACTCCGTGATTTCATTTTTGAGATATAACAATGTGCAATATCTGCTGCACGGAGAGCAGAAAATAAGATTATATATCTTTTGGATTTTGATAATAAGCGCCCTGATAGTATTACTGTCATTGGGAATTATAATATATTTATTAGCTAAAAATAAGGTCTTGCCTGAGGATGATAAGGGTAAGAAGGATGAGAGAGTTGAGAAAAAAGTTCCGGCGGTTAGAGTGATCGGGGGAATTCTAAGCGGTAAAACCTTTGACGTGGAGGAAAGAACACTGATCGGACGTGATTATAAACGCTGCGCAATCGTATATCCTCTGAACGAAAGCGGCATAAGCTCGGTTCACTGTGCTCTCGTTCCTGACGGCGAAGATATTATCATCGAGGATTTACATTCAAAATACGGATCATTTCTGAAAGACGGAACTATTGTGGACCCTTCTAAGCCTGAACGGTTATCATCCGGTGATAAATTTTACCTTGCAACAGAAAAAAATATGTTTGAAATAGTGTAACGGAGGTAAATATGGAAATACAATTATACTCATACACCAATATAGGAAGCAGAAAAGACAATGAAGACAGCATTTTAACATACAAAAACGACGATTATTGCCTTGCGGCGTTATGTGATGGGCTTGGCGGCCATGGCGGAGGCGATATTGCCTCGCAGACAGCTTTGGAATGTTTTGAAAATACCGTAAAAGAAAATGCTGTATTCTCGGACGTTGAAATAAAGCAGCTCATCGAAAACGCCAATAAAGCTGTAGTTGAAAAACAAAAAACTGATCCGCTGTTGGTAAACATGCGAACTACTTTGGCGGGCTGCGTTATAAACAAAGGCTTGTTAAAATGCTTTAATGTTGGAGATTCGAGGGTTTATTATTTTAAAAACGGCAGATTGAAATATATTTCAAAAGACCACAGCGTGCCGCAGATGTCAATTGATTTGAAGCAGGAGTCGTTTGGATCGCTCAGATTCAACGCTGACAGAAATCGTTTAACAAAAGTGCTCGGAAATGTTGATTTGCCGAATTTAGTATCCGAGCTACCCATTTTTAAAATTGATCCCGGCGATGCCTTTCTGATATGCAGCGACGGATTTTGGGAGTATGTTTATGAAACCGAAATGGAAATTGATTGGGCAAAATCCTTCACTGTGAGCGAATGGGTGGAGTTTATGCTTGTAAGAATGATGCTGAGAATGAGCAATGATAATGATAATTATTCATTAATAGCAGGCTCAATAGAATAATTTAAGCTTTGGAGTGATTTTATGAAATGTAAATATTGCGGAAGAATAATTGATGATAATGCAACAGTTTGTCCCGTATGCGGATGCCAGATTGATAAGGATGACGGATATTATTTCGAGGCCGTTGATTCTTCGGATAAATGGCTGATCAGCGGCGCTTTTGAGACAGGTGTTAATTTAAACACCCCACTGACAGAGTATCCCAATATGATACCCGAGGGCGACAGCGTTCCCAAAACGGAAAACCTGGAGGAGGAAGACATTCTTAAAAAATCCGACTCTGCCAACAAGGTTCAAGATTTTGAGGCATATCCAGCGGCACCGTTAGTGACGCCGTCTGCTTATAATGCTTCGCCGCCGCCACGGCCGGACGGTGAGGCTATAAAACGGCGCGAGGCGCGTCTCGCTCGAAAAAAGCGCGAAAGTATAAAATTGAAGATTATTATAGCGGGAGCCGCTGCGATAGTGGTTATAGCATTTCTTACTTTTTGGCTGGCTTCCGGTAGAAACGGCGGCAAATCACCGGACGGCGATTCAAATATCATTGACGGTTCGCCTTCGGACACGGGCGACAATCAAGTTATTTCGGTTGTTCAGTTGAGCGAAACTGTCGAATTTCCCGGCACTGTCAAGATAATCAATATAAATGGCAGAGAGTCAAATGTTGATGATGTTGACAAAAGTATGCTGGTTCGTATCATTAACAGTCAGCATTACATCCGTTTGAGAGATTTATGGAATGAGTACTATATGTTCGATCAAAGCGATGAGAATGGTGATAAATACGGACAATATACCTATGACACTGAAAACGAGATTCCCGAATACGCTCAGCTTGACGCGCAGATTCCAAATAGTGATAAAAGAGTTTATCGGTATATTGATGTTAAAGAACGAAAAATGTATACCGATAAGGAACATTCGTCACCTATTGATTTAAGCGGGATTTGTATTGTTAATAATAACGGAACCATGATGATTTATGTCCAGATACAGCAATACTGCGAAGCCGATAGAGAAGCTAAGTTGTCTTTTAATTACGAGGCGGATAAGCCTGAAATAATTATTAAGTAAGACTATTTAACACAGGAGGAGTTATTATGATATGCCCAAAATGCAAGAAGCAGCTTCCGGATGACGCTGTGTTTTGCGATAAATGCAAAACCAGAGTATCAACTCTTAAAAAAGCCAACGAAGCCGCGCACAATACTAAAAAGCCAATATACAACAGCAGGGCGTTTATTATACTTATTACGTTGTTATCGGTTACAGCGGCATGCTTGGCGGGATTTATCGCGTATGTGTTGGCCGATAACAGCTATTTGACA
Source organism: uncultured Monoglobus sp. (assembly GCA_947624775.1). Lineage (GTDB taxonomy): Bacteria > Bacillota > Clostridia > Monoglobales > Monoglobaceae > Monoglobus. The sequence continues at coordinate 26,165 of CANQLT010000001.1, read as the reverse complement.
GGGTACGTGCCGCATCCGGCAATATTTGGAAGCAACAAAAAAACTGCTCCATCATTTGGCGGTGGCGGCGGAGGCGGAGGTTTGCCTCCGGGCGGAGTGCCGCCGATTGTCACTCCGCAGCCGGATGAACCCGATAAACCGCCGCAACCACCCCCAAAGCTCACTCCGGAGCCGACTCCAAAGCCAACCCCGGTGCCGACTCCGCCTCAGGATCCTCCGATCTCGAACGGAGTAATAAACGCGAATCCCGGAAGAAACGGTTATATTTTAAACCCCGGCACTGTGTTGACCGAAAAAGACCTTACGGATTTTTATTCTGAAAACGGCGCCGAAAAGACTAAGAAAACAGTTCGCCTTATGGTAAACGAAATTTACGCGAGATACGGATACATATTCAATGTTGAAGAATATAAAGATTATTTTTCTCAAAAGACCTGGTATGAGCCTTTGTATGACGATCAGGATTATGTTCGTGGCTTGATGAACGAAAAAGACGGAAACAACCTCAAAGTTTTGGTCGATTATGAGAAAAAAATGGGCTGGAGCACCACCGGCTAAAATATTGTGATTTTTGTCAATAGGGGATTAGTAATAAAAGATGTGACAATAAAAAGGAGGAAGTTTAAAATGAAACGTGGAACAAAAATGATAGTGAAAATCACGGCTATGATGGTTGTTATGCTTATGCTTATGCTTAACACATGCGTTTTCGCGCAGTATTATAAGGACGACGCGACGGGTATCTCACTGGTCATGTCGGATAACTGGAGATACTATGAAAGCACCGGTATAGACGGAGTTGTCGGCAGTGCGATCGAGTACCGGTATGAATACGGAGATAACGAGAGTGTTGCTGTCGCAATAGTTGATACGAGCAGTGCGTACGGAAAAGACAGCACGTATAATACGGAGAATTTGAGTGACGATCTCTTATATTCGGGCTGTGAAGCTTCTATAAGCAATGAATCAATTTCGAATATTTTATTAGGTAATCCGTATGTAAAAAGCGAGTCCGAGCTGACAAGCCGCGAGACGATAAACGGGATCGAATATTTCAGAGTTGAAAAAGCCTTTACTGCAACGGTGAGCGGGTATTATCCGTACGGCGGATACATTACGCTGTATAAGACTATTCATAACGGAATGACGGTCGTGGTAGCTTATATACGCACAGACAACAGCAATCATTTTTCGGATGTTAACGCGATGATGCAGAGCATATCTTTCCCGCAAAATAACATCTCTTATGTATCCCCGTCCGTGCCCGGCGTAATAAGCATAGTTATGAACGGCGAATATATTTATCCCGACAGCCCGCCGATAATGCAAAATGACAGGGTCTTGGTTCCGATAAGAGCCGTGGCCGAAAAAATGGGATATACCGTTGTTTGGAATGAGGAAAACGAGTCTGTAACCATGCTGAACGGCAGTGGCACAGACAGAGTTGCCATGTACATTGGGGGAAAGTATTGTTTCCATAATTATGATATGTTTGAAATGGACGTGGTGCCGACTGTGATCGGCGACCGCACATATATTCCGTTGCGAGCTGCTGCGGAGGCTTTCGGCGCGAACGTAAGCTGGGATGATCTGACCCAGACGGTTTATATTTCCTATTAGATGAGCTCGGTATATAGTTAAAATGCTCGCACCTTCTTGCGGCGTTAAAATGAGGGAGAAATATTATGCAGCAAGACAATATAAGATACAGCTTGGATTTTTACGTAATTCCTCAATTGTTCTATCAGAATAGAGAGGCTTTTATAAGGAGATTGCTTGTTGAAAAAGAGAATTTCTTGTTTAACACTTTCAATAAACACTATATACGAAACGCAAAATCTTTTGAGGAAGCAATGTCGTTAAAGTTCAGGAGTGAGGATTTCCACATAATAAAATTTGATATCACTAAAGAAAAACATCTTCTGTATGCGGCGTTGCCGCATGAGCACAGTGGTTCTCTCGTGTATTGCACAGCCTATGCGTTTACTTATATCGAAAATGAGTACGGAATGGACAAAATGCAATTCTTCACAGTTGAAGAAAGCGTTGCTGAAACAACCTGTATCGGCTCGGTCGCTCCGGATTCCAAATTTACGCATATGAACTACGGAGATGCTTACGCTAGCATGCAGGATAATATTAAAAAAATCATTGAGATCGCGTTTCAACCCGAGAAAAGAGTTGAAAATGACCGAGAGATTTATGACGTTATATCGCCGTTTTCAGGTGTTAAGACGACGGTATACGTAAAATCTGTTTACGGGAATGACAATGGACGCGATTCAATGATGGTTTTTGACGGAAAAAGTCTAAGACTTGCTGATGATTTATATAGGCTTACTATGAATGTCGACAATTTACCGATGTTTTATCACATTGTTATTACGGCTTTAAAAATTAATTATAATGGCCGAGCTGAAATTTCGGAGATTATTGATCGATATGTAAAGCAAATCGAAAAGGAAATCCCTGATTTTAGGGAATTTCTAAAATATTCAATCGGGGAAAAACGAGAAATCAACGGTGAAAGGCCTGCGGTCGGATTTATCGAAGCGATAAAATCAGCATTTAAAAATTATACGAATTTTTCCGGAAGAGCGCGCCGAAGCGAGTATTTTTTTATGGTATTGGCACATATTATTGTTTATTTCGTATGCTCTTTGCCGATGCTCTGTGGAATGTTGCTTGCCGGGCTTTCCGGCGGTGCTCGTTCGCTCTCGACTTTTTGTGTTATAGCCTCATTATTAGCTATGGTCGGCTGGTTTTTTGCCACGATAATTCCGTCTATCTCGCTGCGGTTCAGGAGACTGCATGACATGGGATTTTCGGCCGCGGTGTTGATATTAAACTTAACACTTGTCGGCTCATTGGCGATTTTTATAATGGAGTTATTTGACAGTGAGAAAAGGGTAAATCAGTACGGAAAGAGTCCGAAATATTTTGATATATATGTTTCAGACTACCCTCTTAAGACAAATAAGCCGGCTCCTCCGGTTCAAAATTCCGTAAACTCTATTATAAAAAAAGATAATGTCGGAGCGGATAGGACTTGTATGGCGGCACTTATTTTCGGAATAGTGACGTGCTTGAATTTAATTGTAAATATAGCATTGAGTTTTATCGTTAAAACCGAGTTAAATCTGCAGACAATGATAATTCAATATATTGTTGTTCCTATAGCGGGTATATTGTCCGGTATTTCCGGCATAAAGGTTTATAAGAAGCGTAAGCAGAAAAAACAGAGTGATATGCTCATGGCAACTGTTGGAATTATTCTTTGTGTGTTGTTTTGTGTCATTTCATTGATTTATACATGCGTTTTTGCTGATTTTAAAAGCGCACTGAAACCGCAGAGCGCGTCGAATTCTCAAAGCATGTCAGTTATAGATGAGTCAGTCACCTCCGATAAAACGACTAATGAGGAGTCAAGTGCAAATAACGGAGATAATACTGTCGATTCAGAAAACGACGGACTCACCGGAACAATTGAGCTTGCGTTCAGTCCGGGCGAAATAATAAACGGAAAATATAAAAACCTTAGTCTGAATTGGCAGCTTGATCCGCCTGATGGATACGTGTTCTTGACGAATGAAGAGTTTTATGATCGATTTAGTTATGAGATACCCGAAGATTTTAGAATTAACTATGAAATGATCCTTGAACAAGTAGGTGAGCAGGACCCCTATTTTAAAAATACAATCAGAATAGTGGTTGAACCCGCGGAAGAACACGCGACTGTTGACGAGTGGTTGGAAGTTATGAGCGCGGGAGTAACTTCGGGGCTTCAGAAAAGCGGCAAGCCGTTTTCGATGAATATTGCCGGAAAAAACTTTACTGTTCAGGAATATACTTCTTCGTCCGGTTATTCTAATGGCGAATATGATATGGTTTGTTTATATAATGAATTACAAAAAGATGTTGCAATTCAGATCAGAGTCGGATGGCCGACATATGAGGATAAAAACGAAATAAAAAATATAATTAACTCATTTGAAAATTGGAGTATATAGTGTAACAGGCATATTAACAAGGAGGGTCTATTATGAAAAAAATTATTATTGGAATGTGTTTAATTTTCACTATGCTGCTTTTGGTTTCTTGCGGCAGCAATACTGCGACCCAAACGGTCACGCAGCCCAAGGAGGGCACAAGCGCTCTTTCGGCAACTGCTCTTTCAGCCGAAAAAATAAATGAGATTACAGCCGATTTTGATAAGATAGATTTAGCCTCAGGCGGCATTATCTATAAGGTCGGAGATAAGTATGGTATTATGAGCTTCGACGGAAAGCACGATAGCGGCGCGGTTTATGACTACTGTAAGCAGAACGATAATTTATTTGAAGTCATAACTGATATACCCGATGATAAATCTGAGCATAATTTAGGAGGTCTTGTTGATTCCTCCGGAAACGTTATATTGCCGGAAGAATATGCATCTTTTAATGTTTTGAATGATAGGTATATCAAAGCGTGCAAGGTGACGGGAGAAACGAATTCAAAAGATGATGCCCTTATTTATGAATCTGACAACTGGATTAGTGTTGGCCCGGGTGATGGCGATAAATTATATACCGGAAACTGGTGTGTTTATGACAGAAAAGAAAAAAGTATGATCAAGGGCGCAAGCGGTACAAAAGCATACACCATTTCGGCCCACGGAAACACACTGTCGTATGTGACGGACGCAGAAGAAAAAATACATGTGAACAGCGAAGGCACGGTTCTGCCGAAAGATGCAACCGTGTATGATGACGGTTCATATTCTGTTAGGGAAAATGACACTTCATCCGTATATGATGATAAAGGAGATTTACTATTTACTTTTTCGAATGACACTTTAAGTTTATTGGGTTGTGATGTTAATACCGGATATTTTATAGCTTCCGAAAAAGATTCGGGTAAATCGAATAATTATGTTGTCCTTGACAGAAGCGGCAAAAAAATATCTGCCGAATTCAGCGACAATATAAAAATATTTAATGAGTACATCCTGTCACAAAATAAGGTGTACGATTTTGAGGGCAATTCTGTTCTTGAAGGGAATTATGAAAACGCTTACATAGATAATATGACAAAATCAGCCGTACTGTTTGAAAAGGAAAGCGGCGGAGCGGACCTGATAATAAACGGAGATGTAATCACTCTTGACGGAACGGATAACGACAATAAAAGATTTGTTTTTGGTAAAAAGAACGGAGATAAAACCGTATATTACTGCTTAAAGGATAAAGACTATACGATAAACGGTTATAGCCTTGGTAAGTGGATAGTTAAATCTAACACCGAAGAATATAAATACAACTTAATTGACACAATTTCAGGCGAGACTTTGATTAAAGATTATACTGAATATACTTATGCTTATTCCGACGGAACAGATTATGTCTGCGCGAAAAAGGACGACAAAACATATGATATATATGCTGTAAAATGTAAGTAAGTGATAATGTGTTTCGGCACATCTCCCGATGGTTTATGTGAGGTTAAAATGAGTATATGTATTGGATGTATGAATGAAAAAGGGGACAGCAAGGAGTGTCCTCATTGCGGATATGTCGAAAATGCACAGCCTAAAAATCCTGTGTATTTAAATCCCGGCACCGTGTTGAATAACCGTTTTATTATAGGCAGCGTAATAGCTCAGGGCGGTTTCGGAATAACTTATATAGGTTATGATAATACGCTGAAACAAAAAATTGCAATTAAAGAATACTACCCTTTAAATTTTGTTCAGCGCAAGGAAATCCTTGTTATCCCATATAGCGAGAGCGTTGAAAAGGAATATAAACGCGGAAAGGCTAGGTTTATCGAGGAAGCAAGAAATCTTGCAAGATTTTCCGAATTACCGGGCGTAGCCGGGATTAGAGACTGTATCGAGGCAAACGGGACCGCATATATTATAATGCAGTTTTTGGATGGAATAACGCTAGACGATTATATTAAACAAAACAACAACATTATACCATATCAAAGTGCGGTGAAAATTTTGTCGCCTATTATGGACGCTTTGTCCCGGATTCACAAGGCGGGAATAATTCATCGAGAAATCAATCCGGATAATATTTTTATTACCAATGATTCGCAGGTTAAGCTTATTGGTTTCAGTGAGGCGAGTCTGCCGATGGGGAGAGAAAAAAATCTTTCAATTTTGCTTAATACGGGATACACACCGGAGGAAGAATACAGAAAAAGCGGAAATCAAGGTCCTTGGACTGATGTTTACGCCCTGACGGCTACTTTTTACAGAATGATAACAGGCAAAGTTCCGCCCAATCCTATAGAGCGCCTTATGAATGATACATTAATTATTCCCGATAATTTACCGGATAATGTTAAATTAGCTCTTAAAAAGGGTATGGCGATTCACGCTTCCGAAAGGTTTGAAAAAATAGAAGATCTCAGGAGCGTTTTGTTAAATAAAGAATACAAGCCAAATGTTAAACAGAAAACAACGTAAGAAAATTAAAATTAAGTTTCTGATTTGTCAAGGGCTTCTGAAAACATTTGTATTCAAGTCGAAAATGTTAAAACAGATGAGTGGCAGAGACGGAATAGATCCCAAAATCCCCGAAGTGTGCGTGAAAACGTGCTTTTCAGGGATTTTTTGCTTGTCCGTGGTACTAATATGCTGTATAAATTATCATAAAATTTTCCGGCTTCGTGAGGTCTCCGCGAGGGATTGAAAAAGCCGGCGGATTGTGATATAATCATTTTTAAATAAAGCGAAGTTACAAATCGGAATTTATAGGAGCAATATCATGTCGGAAATAAAAGGTTTGGGGTGTGCATTTGATACAGTAGCTTCTGCTTATGATAAGTTTCGCCCTTCGTACCCTGATGAACTCTATGAAATGATATTTAATTATATCACTCTAAATGAGTCCCGTTATGCTGTCGAAGTGGGAATTGGCAGCGGTCAGGCAACGCTGCCGATTTTAAAGACCGGATGCAATGTGACCGCAGTTGAATATGGCAAAGAGTTTTCTGAATTGTGTAAGAAAAAGTTTAAAGAATATCCGAAATTTTCTGTCTTGACAAATAAATTTGAAGATGCGATTTTTTCGGACGATACATATGATTTGGTATATTCCGCGTCGGCGTTTCATTGGGTTGCCGAGAGTGTCGGATATGAAAAAGTGTTTTCGATGCTGAAAAGCGGCGGAGCGTTTGCGAGATTTGCAAATCATCCTTATCCGGCTAAAGACAATTTGCCTCTTTTTGAAAAAATTCAAAGTATTTACGGCGAATATTATCATAACAAAAAACCGCCGATAGAGTATACCGAGGAGCGGGCGGCGCAAACGGCAAAAATCGCGGAAAAATACGGTTTTACAGATATAAAATATGCCTTGTTTCACAGAACACGTACTTTTTCCGCAGATGAATATTGTGCGTTGCTCGGAACATATTCCGACCATATTGCAATTGAAGAAAATATAAGAAAGAAGTTTTTCTCAAAAATTGATGAGGCAATAAACAATTACGGCGGTTCCATTACAATATATGATACTATTGATTTACAGCTTGCAAGAAAACCATAAATATCCGTTTGGGTTTACTGAAATGATTCCCTATCAAAGGAGCAAAATTTATGCTGGAAACAATGAATGAGTTTTTTAAAAACCGTCTCGAGGGCTACGATGAACATATGCTAAGCGAGATTGAAGGCGCAAAGGAATTTTATCCCTATACGGCGGCGCAGCTGCCGATGAAACATGGGGCCAATGTGCTTGATTTGGGCTGCGGCACAGGGCTTGAACTTGAATATTACTTCGCTTTGAACGGGAAAGCGTCGGTGGTGGGAATCGATTTGTCGCCGGATATGCTGGCGGCATTAAAGCGGAAATTTTCGGATCGCAAAATAAAACTGATTTGCGGCTCTTATTTTGATATTCCTTTTGATGTGAACTGCTTTGACGCTGCCGTTTCGGTGGAATCGCTCCACCACTTTACCGCTGAAGCGAAACGTACTCTTTATCAAAAACTTCACGCTGCTTTGAAGCCCGAGGGATATTTTATTCTTACAGATTATTTTGCGGAAAGCGAAGCGATGGAGCAGGAATATTTCAAGCGGCTTCGCACATTAAAAGAAGAACAAGGTATCGCTAAAGACGCATTTTATCATTATGACACGCCGCTTACCGTGGAACACGAAACAGCCGTGCTGAAAGCGGCGGGCTTTTACGAGGCCTGCGGCTTTGAAAAGGCGGACGATTCAAGCCCAATGTTTATTACGTCGCTCTGGACATAACGGCATATATAATATAACTTGGATATAAGAAAAACACGCTCTGTGACAGATGTTTTTTGAGATTTAAGATTGACAACAAGCGGAGTCAATGGTATAATTATGTCACTCTATAGGTAATGATTTTAAGATGTGTTAGGAGGTCATTTACATGTTAAAGTATATTTTAATTTTGGCTTTAGTCCTGATCTTGGCGGTGCTGCTTTTTATGATTGCGCGTTCCAAAAACATTAACGCCAAAAAAACTCCGGAAATGAACTTTGTCGAAAACAGCTGGAGATTTACGGAGGGGCTAAAACTTACCGACAACGAAACGGATCCCATGACAGAAGGTTCGGAAGTACTGAACACAGCGCCAAAGACGCCAAAAATGAACGGTATAGACGTAAGTGTGCATGACGGCAAAATAAATTGGGGTTTAGTGAAAAGTCAGGTTGATTTCGCGATCATTAGGTGTGGTTTCGGACAGAATTTTACAAGGCAGGACGACCAGCAGTGGATCAACAATGTAAACGGCTGTACTCAAAATCAAATACCGTTCGGCGTATACCTGTATTCGTACGCAAAGACAACTATCGCCGCAAGAAGCGAGGCTCGCCACGTTTTGCGCCTTGTTAAAGGGCGAAAGTTCCGGTTCCCTATCTACTATGATATGGAGGACGAAAAAACGCAGGGAAAGCTGACTAATAAACATTTGGCGGCTATCGCGAGGACTTTCTGTAACACTATAACCGCCGCGGGATACGAAGTGGGTGTTTACGCGAATACAACCTGGTGGAACACGAAGCTCACCGACGCTTTCTTTAACAATCCCAATATCAGCAAATGGGTGGCGCAGTATGCAAAGACTTGCACATACAAAGGCAACTACGATATGTGGCAATACACAAGCGAAGGCAAAATAAACGGTATAATCGGAAATGTTGACAAGAATTTCTGGTATAAAGACGTAAGAAAATAAGTGACGACAAATGATATAAGCACATTTTTGAGAGATCGCTTATAATGCTTTTATTGGCATATGTGAAAATAATGAAAAAGTTTTGAAACAAGGAAGTGCGGACATGAAAATATTATTTATCATCAGTTCCACTCATGTGGGGAACACGAGAAAAATCGCGGAGGCAATGGCAAAAAACGCGCCTGTTACGATCGCGGAAATTGACAGCGCGTCGGAGCCTGATCTGCGTGATTATGACATTGTGGGCCTTGGCAGCGGTATTTATTTCGGAAAGCATGATGCCAAAATTATTGAATTTGCTGAAAATTTGTCTGACAAGTCAGCGCCGTATATGTTTGTATTTTCCACAAGCGGCACGGGAAATTTTGATAAAAACAACAAGCCCCTGATTGATTTGCTGAAAAGCAAAAATAAAATTGTCCTGGGCTCTTTTGGCTGCAAGGCGTTTGATAAATTCGGGCCGTTCAAGCTGGTCGGCGGCATAAATAAAGGCCGCCCCAATGAAGATGATTATAATAAAGCGCGGATATTTATGGAAAGCGTTATGCAAAAATACAAAGAAGCAGCAAAATAAGCGGGAGCTAAGATGATGCTTGAAAAGGGCGGCCGGCTCGGAAATCGACCGTCCTTTTTTCTTGCGCGCGTTTGCGCGGCAGTTCGTTGTATTTTTCGTTTACTTATTTAAGAGGTAAATGTGCCTATATTCCTTACATGAATCGGTTTATAAATTATCTTGAAAACTGTTAAATTATATTGTATAATGTCAGTATGTATCGGGATAAGAGGACAATTAGTTATGTTTAAAAGAAATACGCCGCATGAAAACAGAATATTCGCTGAGAAATTATATTATAAATATGAAAATATGATATTTAAGATTTCTCTGGATATTTTACGCGATAAGCATCTTGCCGAAGACGCGACGCAGGAAACCGCATGTAAAATCGTGAAATATTGTGATAAAGTTAAATTATTCAGCAGCGTTGAGGAAAGAAATTATATCGCCGCAATTGCGAGGAATACAGCGATTAATGTATATAATAAACATAACAAATTAATTTATGAGAGCTACGCGGACAGCGAGGAAGTCCCCGATGCTTCGGTATCATCCAATCCCGATGAATATGTTATAACAAATGAAAGTGTGGATATGATAATCGCCGAATTAAAAAGCTTGGGCGAAAAATACAGCGATCCGTTGATTTTAAGCAGGGTCTATAAATACAGCATAAAAGAGATTTCGGATATATTGGGAGTGCCCGAGCGCACGATAAATCATCGTATAAAACGCGGAACGGAAAAATTGAAAGCAAAGCTCAAAAAGGGTGATAAAAATGAGTAACAACAATCAACATGATAACAAAGAATTATTTGAAAAAGTGTTTGACAATGTGCTTGATGACGCGCTCATTAAAATGGCCCGAACGCCGAATCCGGATTTGCCCGACGACGAGCCGGTTGAGCTTTCGCAAGAGCATAAGAATAAGATAGAGCAGATTTTCAGGCAGGCAAAGAAACGCGAAAGAAAGCCGATATTTCGCAATAACGCCAAACGTATAGCGATATGCGCCGCCGTATTGATTTTGATTCTCGGAATAACAGCCATGAGTGTCGGCGCGGTCAGAAACAGGATATTGAATTTTATCCATAATACCGAGGAAACAAACAGCAAATTCGGCATAAGCGACAGCTATGATCCCGAAACATACAGCGACGACAAAATATCGCTCGGATATATACCGCGCGGATTCCACATGGTGAAACGCGGAGCATCGTATGTGGAATTCAGTGACGATCGGCAGAGTATCAATATTTTTGTTGACTCCGATAGCGCAAGCGGCTATATTGATACCGAAAATGCCGAGGTCGAGTATATGACCATAAACTCATACGACTGCTATTATATCGAAAAAGAAAGTTACAGGTCTTTAGTGGTATATAATAACGGAACAATATGCACAATTCAGAGCAGTATCGACAAGGAAGAGCTTATAAAAATCGCGCAAAATTTAGAGATAAAATAAAAAATGCCGCGAAAGTCAAAAAGTGACGTTTTCGCGGCGTTTAGTGGCACCCTCTACGCGAGTCGAACGCGTGATCCACCCTTAGGAGGGGCGTGTTATATCCACTTAACTAAGAGGGCGTGTTTAATCAAGCTTAATAATTATACACAAATTCGGGCTCGGTGTCAAGTCTAATTTTTAGGTTATATTTATTGACTAAACATAATTTAATTGATATAATAATTCAGTTGAATATTTTTACAAAAATGCTGACAGACAGGAGACATAAATATGATAATTGACGCTCACGCTCATGTGTTCCCCGACAAGATAGCCGAAAAGGCGTCTCACGGGATACAGGTGTTTTATGATCTTGACGTTGTGAACAACGGAACTTTAGACAGGCTGCTTAAAATGGAGGACGAGGCCGGAGTGGACAAGGCGATAATCCACTCCCCCGCGACAACGCCCCATCAGGTGACTTCGATAAATGATTTTATTCATGAATGCGCCCAAAAATATCCCGACAGGATAATCGGTTTCATGACCATGCACCCCGATTTTGAGGACATCGAAGGCGAGGTAGATCGCTGCGTTAAAATGGGGCTCAAGGGGCTCAAGATCCACCCCGATTTTCAGCGCTTTCATATAGACGACAAAAAAGCGTATGACATATACGAGGCTATCGAGGGCAGGATACCTATTCTTGTCCACACGGGAGATTTCCGTTACCAGTGGAGCAAGCCCGCGAGGATGGCGAAGGTCATGGAGGATTTTCCGAACCTGACGGTCATCGGAGCGCATTTCGGAGGCTGGTCGGAATGGGACGACGCGGCCGAGGTTTTCAGCCGCTGCAAAAACAAAATATACGTTGACACCTCAAGCACCATGTACGAGGTGCCGCCCGAGCGCGTGCGCGAGCTTATCAAACTTTACGGCGAGGATCACGTTATGTTCGGCACCGACTATCCCATGTGGAACGCCGTCGATGAGCTAAAGCATATTGACGCGCTTGATCTCGATGCGTCCGTTAAAGAAATGATACTTCACGGGAACGCCGAAAGGCTGCTTGATTTATAAAACAAATGAATATTTCCGCGCGTCAAAAAGCGCGGTCGGAGCGGTTTTTAACCGCTCTTTTTGCTTAATAAACAGTTGACAACAGGCTCTTTATTAATTATAATAATAATGTTTTATTATGCCTTTAGAGGCATATTGAATTCAGGCTTGAGATTAACATAATTCTATCACATAAGGAGAGCAGTTATGAGCATAAAAAGATTATTTGTTGAAAAGAAAAAGGGATTTGACATCGAGGCGGGTGCCTTAAAGGACGATTTTGTGAACAATCTGGGCCTCACAGGTCTTGAGTCGGTCCGCGTGCTTAACCGCTACGATATAGACGGTCTTACCGACGGCGAGCTTGAGACTGTGCTGCCCGTGGTTTTTGCCGAGCCCCAGGTCGACAATGTGTATTTTGAAAAAATAGATATTCCCGAGGGATGCAAATTTTTCGCGTCCGAGTACCTGCCCGGCCAGTTTGACCAGAGGGCCGACAGTGCGGCGCAGTGCGCGCAGATCATGACGGGCGGCGAGAGGCCGGTTGTCAGGACGGCGAGAATCGTTATCATGAGCGGAAACATCAGCGACGATGAGCTGATCGCGGCGAGGGACTATTACATAAATCCCGTTGAGTCGCGCCCCGCGTCGATGGAAAAGCCTGAGACGCTGAACGACAAGCTCGAGGAGCCCGCCGACGTTAAGATAATAGACGGGTTTATTTCAATGTCGGACGACGAGCTTACGGGCATGATAAGCGAGCTTGGTCTCGCTATGGACGAGGACGATATAAAATTCTGCCGCGCATACTTTCGCGACGGCGAAAAGCGCGATCCGTCACTGACCGAGATCAGAATGATCGACACATATTGGTCGGACCACTGCCGCCACACCACGTTTGCGACCAAGCTCAATAACGTTAAGATCAAGAACGAGTTTATAAAGAGCGTGTACGGCGACTATCTGGAGTCCAGAAAATTCGTGTACGGCGAAAGGCTTGACAAAAAGAATATATGTCTGATGGACGTGGCGACAATAGCGGTTAAGGAGCTCAAAAAGCGCGGAGTGCTGACCGCCCTTGACGAGAGCGAGGAGATCAACGCCTGCTCGATCGAGGTGGAGGTCAAGCTGACCGACGGCACGACCGAGGATTACCTCGTAATGTTCAAAAACGAGACCCACAACCACCCCACCGAGATCGAGCCCTTCGGCGGAGCGGCCACCTGTTTGGGCGGCGCTATACGCGATCCGCTGTCGGGACGCTCGTATGTGTATCAGGCGATGCGCGTCACCGGAGCGGGTGACCCGAGAAAGACGCTTAAAGAGACCCTGCCCGGCAAGCTGTCGCAGCGCAAGCTGGTTCTGGGCGCGGCTGAGGGCTACAGCTCATACGGAAATCAGATAGGCCTCGCCACAGGCGTGGTAAACGAGATATACGACGAGGGCTATGTGGCAAAGCGCATGGAGATCGGTGCGGTCATCGCCGCGGCACCCAAAAAGAACGTTATACGCGAGACGCCCGAGCCCGGCGACGTGGTTATTCTGCTTGGCGGAATGACCGGACGCGACGGCTGCGGCGGCGCCACGGGCTCTTCCAAGGCTCACGACAGCTCGTCGCTCGAGACCTGCGGAGCCGAGGTGCAAAAGGGCAATCCGCCCGTTGAGAGAAAGCTGCAGCGCTTGTTCCGCAAAAACGAGGTGACGACCATGATCCGCCGCTGCAACGATTTTGGCGCGGGCGGCGTTTCGGTCGCTATCGGAGAGCTGGCCGACGGCCTTGACATAAACCTTGACAAGGTTCCGAAAAAATACGAGGGTCTGGACGGCACAGAGCTCGCCATTTCCGAGTCTCAGGAAAGAATGGCGGTAGTCGTACGCGAGAGGGACGCCGAAAAATTCATAGCCGAGGCCGACAAGGAAAACCTTGACGCGGTTGTTGTGGCAGTCGTGACCGAGAGTCCGCGCCTTGTTATGAAATGGCGCGGCAAGGTTATATGCGACATTTCAAGGGAGTTCCTAAACACCAACGGCGCGGAAAAGAACGCCGACGTCACAGTCGCGGCGGACGATTTCGGCATCGAAAAATACGAGTTTAAAACAAAAGGCGACACATATAAAGAGAAGATCATGTCGCTTGTCGGCGACCTTAACGTCTGCTCGCAGAAAGGCTTGGTTGAGCGGTTCGACAGCACAATAGGCGGCGCCTCGATATTCATGCCCTATGGCGGAAAATATCAGCTGACGCCTCAGCAGAGCATGGCGGCGAGAATACCCGTTCTGGACGGCGGCAAGGAGAGCGAGACGGCCACAGTCATGGCGTACGGATATAACCCGAAGGTCTCTGAGGCCAATCCGTTCGCGGGAGCTGTGTACGCCGTGGTCGAGTCGGTGACGCGCGCCGTGTGCGCCGGAGCCGATTATAAAGACGTTTATCTGACGTTCCAAGAATATTTTGAGAGACTGGGCACAGATCCGGAGCGCTGGGGCAAGCCGCTGTCCGCATTGCTTGGCGGCTACTACGCGCAGGAGAAATTGGGCCTTGCGGCTATCGGCGGCAAGGACTCGATGTCAGGCTCGTTTAATGATATAGACGTTCCGCCCACTTTGGTTTCGTTCGCAGTGGCGCCTCTTGAGGCGAGCAAGGCGGTATCATGCGAGTTCAAGGGCGCGGGCAACATGGTATTCCTGGTACGCCCCAAATACGATGAGAACAACCTGCCCGATTTTGAGAGCTTAAAGCAGCTCTACGGTATGCTCAATCTGATGATATCTGACCCAAACAGCGTTGTCAGAAGCGCGTATGCCGTGGGCTGCGGCGGTGTTATGGAGGCGGTCCTCAAGGCTGCGATGGGCAACAAACTGGGATTCGCGTTCACCCACTGCGGAAGCAATGAGGACCTGTTCCGCGCGATGAGCGGTGGCATCGTCCTTGAGATAGAGGGCAACAACGCGACCGGATATTTGGGAGACAATGTTGACACGATCAAGCTCGGCAGGACCACCGACGACGGCATAATACGCATCGGCGGCGAGGAAATAGATATAAACGAAATAATCAAAGCATGGCAAAAACCGCTCGAAAACGTTTATCCCACCAAGGCGAAATATGACGATGTGGGAATGAAAGCGTTTGAGTGGGGCGAGAGAAACACAAAGGCACCGGCGATAAAGACCGCGAAGCCGAGGGTGTTTATCCCCGCTTTCCCCGGCACCAACTGCGAATACGACTCCGCGAGAGTTTTCGAGCAGGCGGGAGCCGAGACCGACGTTCGGATATTCAGGAACCTGAAGCAGTCTCATGTTGAGGAATCAATAGAAAGATTTGTCAAGTCGGTAAACGAGGCGCAGATCATCATGATCCCCGGCGGATTCAGCGGCGGCGACGAACCCGACGGCTCGGGCAAATTCATCAAGGCCGCCTTTGAGAACGAGAAGCTGCGCGAGGCGGTAATGGAGCTTTTAAACAAGCGCGACGGACTGATACTTGGAATATGCAACGGGTTCCAGGCGCTTGTCAAGCTCGGCCTTGTGCCCTACGGTGAGATACGAAAAGTCGACGACACCTGCCCCACACTCACATACAACACGGTCGGCAGGCATGTTTCGCAGATAGTCTCGACCAGAATATCCTCGGTAAAATCGCCGTGGATGTCGGGCGTAAATCTCGGTGACATCCACCAAATCGCGGTTTCCCACGGCGAGGGAAGATTTGTGGCGAGCCCCGAGGTGATAGCCGAAATGGAAAAGAACGGACAGATCGCCACGCAGTATGTTGACCTGTCGGGCAACCCGACCTACGAGATGCCATACAACCCCAACGGCTCGTATTACGCGATCGAGGGAATCACCAGTCCCGACGGAAGAGTTCTGGGCAAGATGGGACACTCGGAGCGCATAGGCGGACACGTATACAAAAATATCACAGGAAACATAGACCAAAAACTCTTCGAAAGCGGAGTAAAATATTTTTCGTGATCGGCCTTCCAAAAACGCGAACCGGCCGAGCAAGCAAGATGTGACTCCCTCTCAGTCAGCTGCGCTGACAGCTCTCCCCCTTAAAAGGAGGCGAGCCAAATATCAGCCTCGCCCTCCTTTAGGAGGGAGAGGTGGCTGTGGCCGGAGCCGCGCAGCGGGTTCGAGGTACTATCGTATTCCGAGCGCACAAATAAACGAGGCCACAAATCATTAACGTGAGCGGACATGAGCCGAAGGCGACGGAGAGGGAGGCGAACATATTCGGGAAACAGAGAGGAAAAACACCATGTCAATATCATACACACAAGCCGCGGAATATGTTAATTCCAAAATTGATATAGTGCCCGAGATCGCCGTGGTGCTCGGCACGGGCATGGCCGAACTGGCGGACAGTCTCGACAACAAAACGATAATACCGTACGGGGATATACCCGGCTTTCCTCTGATCGGCAAAAACCACCACAGGTGCCGCATGGTAATCGGCGAGCTCGACGGAACACCCGTCGTGTTCATGCAGGGCAGACTTCATTATTACGAGGGCTACACTATGGAGGAAACCGCGTTTATTATCCGTATGCTCAAGGCGATGGATATCGAGACCGTTATTCTCACAAACGCCTCGGGCGCCGTCAACCCGGATTACGCTCCGGGAGATATTGTGGTAATACGCGACCATATAAAGCTGTGCGCCGAATCGCCGCTGAGAGGCGAGAATCCCGAGGAGCTTGGCGAGCGGTTTTTCGACATGACAAACGCCTACGACAAGGGCCTGATCGAGCTTTGCGAAAAAAGCGCGGATCAGCTCGGAATGAGCCTTCCGAAAGGCGTGTACGCCTATATGGCCGGGCCCCAGTTCGAGACGCCCGCGGAGATAAATATGCTTAAAATATTGGGCGCAGATCTGGTAGGCATGTCAACCGTGCCCGAGGTCATAGCGGCGGCGCATTGCGGAGTTCGAATTCTGGCGCTTTCGGGCGTTTCCAACATGGCGGCGGGCATCGAGGGTGGCGGCTTCAACCGCGAAGCGATAGACAGCGCCGAGCCCGTGATCCGCGAGAAATTGATGAGATTGTTAAAAGTTATTATACATAAGTTGTAAATGGAATTTAAATCAAGAAAGCGAAACAGACTTAGGTATTATAGTTATTCTCAAAGCGGCGCGTATTTTATAACTATATGCACAAAAGACAAAAAGTGCATTTTAGGCAAAGTTGTTGTAGGGGACGGCGCCCTCGACGTCCCTAAAATGAATCCGTCTCCGCTCGGTAAAATTGTTGACGATGAAATAAAGAAGTCCGGAGAGATTTATGAAAGCGTGAAAATAGATAAATACATAGTTATGCCGAATCATGTTCATATGATTTTGATTGTTGAAAATGATAATGAAAGTGGGACGTCGAGGGCGCCGTCCCCTACGAACGAGATAGTGCCGTCATTTGTGTCAATGCTTAAAAGGTTTACGAATAAAAAGACGGGAATATCATTATGGCAGCGTTCTTATCACGATCATGTGATACGCAATGAAAAAGAGTATGAGCGGATATGGAATTATATAGATACTAATTTGTTTAAATGGGAACAGGATCGTTATTATATTAAAGAAGGGGGAGTTAAATGGAAAAAATCGCGAGCTTTATGGTGGATCACCGAAAAATCAGGCCGTGGGTGTACATATCCCGAATCGACGGCGACATCACGACCTACGACATACGCATGAGAAAGCCCAACACCGGCCGTCTGCTTGACAACATAACCATGCACTCTATAGAGCATTTGTTCGCCACAATGGCGCGGAACTCGGAGCTTAAAGACGACGTGATATATTTCGGCCCTATGGGCTGCCAGACCGGGTTTTATCTGCTTATGAGAAACGCGGACAACAAAAAGGTCGTCGACTTAATAAAAAATATATTCAAAGAAATTGCGGTCTATGACGGCGAGATGCCCGGCGCGAGCGAGATCGAGTGCGGAAACTTCCGCAATCTCAGCGTTGAGGAAGCGAATTGCGAGGCCGAGGACTATTACGAAAAGATAAAGAACCTTACCGAAAACGATCTGGAGTACGAAAAGTAATTTTTAAGTGTAACAATACGATCGGAGAATAAATTATGAAAACCTTATTTGAAAACATAACGGTCATAACCATGGACGATAGCGCGGGCGTTATAAAAAACGGCTTTGTGGCGGTCGACGGGAATAAGATAAAATACGTGGGAACAAGCAGGATCGAGGGAGAATTTGACCGAGTGATAAACGGCGAGAACAAGGCGCTTATCCCGGGCCTTATAAACGCGCATACCCACACCGCTATGACGCTGCTCCGCGGATACGCCGACGACATGAACCTGCAGGACTGGCTGTATAACAAGATATTTCCGTTTGAGGACAAAATGACGCCCGAGGATGTGCGCCGCGGCAGCGAGATCGCGATAGACGAGATGCTTGCGGGAGGAACCACCTGTTTCAGCGATATGTATTTCTTTCAGGCCGAGACGGGCAGAGCGGCGATACAAAAGGGCATTCGCGCAGTTCTAAGCGACTGCGTGAACTTTGACGGATACGACCGCAAGGTAAAGCTTATGGAGGAAATGGCCGAGGAATTTAGTGACTGCGACCTGATAACCTTCACCTTCTCGCCGCATGCGATATACACCTGTTCCTTTGAGTTGCTGGAAAAATGCGCGGCGTATGCCAAAGAGCACAATATGCCGATACACACTCATCTGGCCGAGACCCGAACCGAGTTCTCGGACTGTGAGATTGAGCACAACATGACGCCGACCGCGTATATGGAAAGCGCGGGGCTGTTTGAAAATCCGACGATAGCCGCTCACTGCGTGGTTATGACCGACGTCGACCTTGAAATTCTCAAAAAGCATAACGTTTCGGTCGCCCACAATCCGATAAGCAATCTTAAACTGGCGTCGGGCATAGCCCCGGTCCCGAAAATGCTGGACATGGGGATAAACGTGGCGCTGGGCACTGACGGCGCGTCGAGCAACAACAGCCTTGATATGTTCGAGGAGATCAAGGCCGCGGCTCTGATACACAAGGGCGCGGGGCTTGACCCCACAGCGGTGCCCGCCGAGACCGCCCTCAAAATGGCGACAATAAATGGCGCGAGAGCACTGGGCTTTGACAATCTGGGAATGATAAAAGAGGGTTATCTGG
This sequence comes from uncultured Monoglobus sp., assembly GCA_947624775.1. Lineage (GTDB taxonomy): Bacteria > Bacillota > Clostridia > Monoglobales > Monoglobaceae > Monoglobus. The sequence continues at coordinate 6,748 of CANQLT010000001.1, read as the reverse complement.
CCGATCTGGTCGTCGTTGATCTCGACATGCCCCACCTCAGGCCGATATACGACCCGATCTCAAGTCTGGTCTACTCGGCGAAATGCGGCGACGTTGAATACACAATGGTAAACGGCAATATAGTATACGAGAGATAACAAAATTCAAATATATTTCAGGAGGACATTATGGCACAAGTAGCAATTGTAATGGGAAGCAACTCTGATCTGCCCGTGGTACAGGGCGCGATCGACATGCTGAAGTCGTTCGGCGTTGATTTTGAGGCGCACGTGATCTCGGCGCACAGGACACCGGCCAAGGCTGAAGAATTCGCCAAAAACGCCAAGGAAAACGGCGTTAAGGTGATAATCGCGGCCGCGGGCAAAGCGGCTCATCTGGGCGGTGTTATCGCGGCGTACACCACGCTGCCTGTCATAGCGCTGCCGATCAAGTCGTCTTTTATGGACGGTCTCGACTCGCTGCTCTCGATGGTGCAGATGCCGACGGGTATACCTGTGGCGACGGTCGGAGTGAACGGCTCGGACAACGCGGGCATTTTGGCCGTGCAGATGCTGGCGCTCAGCGATCAAAAACTTTCCGAAAAGCTTGAAAAATTCAAAGCGGACATGGCGGCGGCTGTTGACGAGAAAGATAAAAAACTTCAAAAAGAGCTTTATGACAATATATAAGGAGGCGATGTAATGAGCGAAGCTTATAAAAACGCGGGCGTTGATGTGGAGGCCGGCTACAGGTCGGTTGAGCTCATCAAAGAGCACGTAAAGAGGACAAACATACCCGGAGTCGTTTCGGGAATAGGCGGCTTCGGCGGCCTATTCGAGCTTGGCGGAGGCTATAAAAACCCCGTTCTGGTATCGGGTACCGACGGCGTTGGAACCAAGCTGAAACTGGCGTTCATTATGGACAAGCACGACACGGTCGGACAGGACTGCGTGGCCATGTGCGTCAACGACATTGTGTGCGGCGGCGCGAAACCGCTGTTCTTCCTCGACTACATAGCGACAGGAAAGAACACACCCGAGAAAATCGCGGACATAGTAAAGGGAATTGCCGATGGCTGCGTCAAGGCGGGCTGCGCTTTGGTCGGCGGTGAAACTGCCGAGATGCCCGGATTCTATGACCCCGACGAGTATGACTTGGCGGGATTCTCGGTGGGTATAGTTGACAAGGACAAGATCATCGACGGAGAGAGGATCGAGGTCGGAGACAAAATAATCGGCATCGCCTCGTCGGGCGTTCACAGCAACGGCTACTCGCTTGTCAGAAAGATATTTAATATTGACGACAGCGATGCCTGCGCCGAGGCTCTTAAAAAGTATGATGAGGAACTGGGCGCGTCGATAGGAGAAACGCTGCTTGAGCCGACCAAAATTTACGTGAAGCCGATGCTAAAGGCTATCGAATCTGTTGACGTGAAAGCGGTGTCCCACATAACGGGCGGCGGATTTTACGAGAACATTCCGCGCATGCTCAAGGACGGCGCAAGGGCTGTTATTCAAAAAGACAGCTTTGACACTCCGCCGATATTTAAAAAGCTCCAAAAGCTGGGCGGCATCTCGGAACACGATATGTTCAACACCTACAATATGGGTATCGGCATGATGTTTGTGGTGCCCGCGGAGCAGGCCGATAAAGCCGTCGAGGTGATAAACTCCGAGGGCGAAAAGGCCTATGTTGTCGGCGAGATCGTCTCGGGCGAGAAGGGCGTGGACATAGTATGAAAAAAATTGGAGTTTTAATTTCGGGCGGCGGCACTAACCTTCAGGCGCTTATCGACGCCGAGAAAAGCGGAATCATAAAGAGCGGCAGGATCGTGTGCGTCTGCTCAAACAGCGCGGGCGCGTACGGGCTGACGAGAGCAGAAAAAGCCGGAATACCGACCAAGGTTATCCGCAAGAACGCGGATTGCGGCGGCGATATTGACGAGTTCAGCCGAAGGATCTGCGCTTATATGAAAGAGATGGGCGTTGATATAATAGTGCTGGCGGGATTCTTAGCCATATTTGGAGGCGAACTGCTAAAGGAATACGCGGACAGGATCGTGAACATTCATCCGTCGCTTATACCGTCGTTCTGCGGCGAAGGCATGTACGGGCTTAAGGTGCACGAAGCGGCGCTTGACTACGGCGTCAAAGTGACCGGAGCCACCGCGCATCTTGTCAACGAGGTTGTCGACGGCGGAAAAATCCTGCTGCAGAAAGCGGTCGAGATAAAGGACGGCGACACCCCGGAAATTCTGCAAAAGCGCGTTATGGAGCAGGCCGAATGGATAATCCTGCCCCGCGCCGTTGAAATGCTGTGCAGCGACTAAAAATCGGCTCGCCCCTTGGGGGAATAGCATGTAGGGGCGGATATCATCCGCCCGCATTAAAAATTTATGGAGGTAATCATGAAAACAATAAACATCAGCGATGAGCTGAAAAACAACTCATACCCCGGACGGGGAATTATCGTCGGCAAATCGGCCGACGGAAAGAGTGCGGTATGCGCCTACTTTATCATGGGCAGAAGCTCAAACAGCCGCAACCGCGTGTTTGTGGCAAATGGAGACGGCATCAGGACCAAGGCGTTTGACGAGTCAAAGCTCGAGGATCCGTCGCTCATTATATACGCGCCGGTTCGGGTATTGGGCAACAAGACGATCGTCACTAACGGCGATCAGACCGATACGATATACGATTTGATGAACAAGCAAATGACGTTCGAGCAGTCGCTCCGCGGCCGCGAGTTCGAGCCCGACGCGCCCAACTACACCCCGAGGATATCGGCGGTCATGAAAGTGTCGGACGGAACCTACAACTACGCGATGTCGATATTAAAAAGCGCCGACGGCGACCCCGACTCGTGCCAAAGATTCACGTTCGCGTATTCAAACCCGAAAAGCGGATACGGACATTTTATCCACACCTACAAGGGAGACGGCGATCCGCTGCCGAGCTTTGAGGGCGAGCCCAAGAAAGTCGAGATCCCGAATTCTATAGACGAGTTCACCGACACATTGTGGACAAGCCTCAACGAGGACAACAAGGTTTCGCTGTTCGTGAGATACATAAACATACAAACCGGCAAAACCGAGTCCCGAATAGTTAATAAGAACAAATAAGGAGGAATTGTTATGAATGAAATGGAATTAAAATACGGCTGCAACCCTAATCAGAAACCCTCGCGGGTTTATATGGAAAACGGCGGCGATCTGCCGATAACCGTGCTGTGCGGCAAACCCGGCTACATCAACCTGCTGGACGCGCTGAACGGCTGGCAGCTCGTTAAGGAACTCAAAAAGGCGACCGGCCTCCCGGCCGCGACCTCGTTCAAGCACGTGTCGCCCGCGGGCGCCGCTGTCGGTCTGGAACTTTCGGACACGCTCAAAAAGATATACTTCATCGACGAATCTATCGAACTCTCGCCTCTCGCCTCGGCCTATGCCAGAGCCAGAGGCGCGGACAGAATGTCGTCCTTCGGCGACTTTATCTCACTGTCCGACGTGTGCGATATTCCCACGGCGCAGCTCATCGCCAAAGAGGTCAGCGATGGCGTGATAGCTCCCGGCTATGAGGAAAAGGCGCTTGAAATATTAAAGGGCAAGCGTGGCGGAAACTACAATATAATCCAAATCGACAAAAACTACACCCCCGACCCGATCGAGCATAAGCAGGTGTTCGGCGTGACATTCGAGCAGGGCAGAAACGAGCTCGATATCAACGAGGAGCTTTTGTCGAATGTGGTTACCCAAAACACCGATATGACCGAGGCGCAGAAACGCGATCTGATGATCTCGCTGATCACGCTCAAGTACACCCAGTCAAACAGCGTGTGCTACGTCAAGGACGGTCAGGCGATAGGCATCGGCGCGGGCCAGCAGTCCAGGATACACTGCACACGCCTCGCGGGCAACAAGGCCGACATCTGGTGGCTCAGACAGTCGCCGCAGGTGCTGGCGCTCGAGTTTGTTGACGGCATACGCAGAGCCGACCGCGACAACGCCATCGATGTTTATATCTCGGACGAGTATATGGACGTGCTCAAAGAGGGCGAGTGGCAGAAGATATTTAAGACCAAGCCGCCCGTGTTTACCAAAGAGGAACAGAAAGAATGGCTCAAAAAGAACACCGACGTGGCTCTGGGCAGCGATGCGTTCTTCCCGTTCGGCGACAATATCGAACGCGCCCACAAGTCGGGCGTGACAGCGATCGCTCAGCCCGGCGGCTCGATAAGAGACGACAACGTTATCGCCGCCTGCAACAAGTACGACATAGCGATGTCATTTACCGGCATCCGTCTGTTCCACCATTAATATGTAAGTGGTCTATATTTCTTAGGAGGATATTATGAAAATATTTATGCACCAAAAACTGATCCCTTTGCTTTTGGCGGCGGCTTTGGCGCTGTGCGTTCTGCCGGCGTCCGCCGCCGAAGGCGGTGATGGTTCCTACGGCGAAGCCGCGTCAGAGCTTGTTAAATACCGTATCACCGCATACGGCGGACTGCGGCTTGACGAGCCGCTGATAGTTATTGAATGTCTTGAATCCCTTTGCAGATACGGGCATTTCTATCCGGATGAGGATTTTCTTTCTGACGATTGGCTCAAGGTCCACAAGACCGATATCGACAGAGACTGGAGCGAATTTGAGGAAAAGACGCTTTATGAGGAAAAATACCCCGACCTGACCGAGAAGGAAAAGGCGATAATCGGTATGCTATCGGATATGCCAAGCCTTTTTGTGCTCGGCGAGCACACCGAGCTTGATTACGAGACGCGGGAAAATTACACAGTCCCGTCCGAGTGGAAGGATATTGACATAAGGGGCCTTTGCACCGAGAGCAGCGCGCTGCTCTACATGGTCAGAGCGGTGACCGACACCTACGGCTGCGTCAGAGAGTATTCGGATTACGACTATACGGTCGATGAACGATACGCGGAGGCGTATGACAAGGGCATAATCGACAGCGCCGACAGCGCAAACGCGGATAATGTCATTACCCGCGGCCGATTCTTTGAAATGTTTTACCGCATGCTGAACGCCGAGTACAGCAGCGGAGCGGGCGGCATCGCAAGAGTGAAAAACATTGATTATTTAAAGCGCGCTTATGATAATAAAAACGGAGCGACGCCTGAGCCCCACAATGTCAAAACAGACAATGCGGTTAATTTCCTGCCCAAGGCGGACGACGCGCTGGAAAACGAGGCGGTGGTCGAAAGCTATGTTTCGCCCTATGACCGCTGGGCGGCGCGCGGCGCGTTTGAGGGATTTCCTGAAACGCCGAGCGGTGACAGCGTGATGAACCGCGGAGAGTTCGCAGTTGTCCTCTCAAATGTTATGGGATTCAGCCACACGTTCAGCGACGGCATATATGACATGCCCTCCGATTGGCGCAGGGGCGCTTTGCAGATGCTCACTTATTATGACATAATGACAGGTTACCGCGGATATATCGAGCCCGACCGCGAGGTCGCTCCCGATGAAGCGTACGCCATGCTCGCCAGAGCGTTTTATGTTGAAGAGACAGATGAAACAGATCCGGCAATCGAAGCGTCAAACATCTCCGATTGGGCAAAGCCCATTGTTTCGGCGATGTACGCCTTAGGCTATCTGAGCGACGCCGAACTCTTAAAAACAAGCTTTACCTATAACGATATGTTTGAGATCATGGACAGGCTCGCGCCCTACTATTACGGCAAAGAACTCAGATACGGCACCGACGAGGTTAGATATTATAACGGAAACGTGATAATAAACTCGTCTCTGCTGTTTGAAAACGCGGTGATAAACGGCGATATGTACCTGAGCGACCTTTCGGGCTCGGAGTACATAAAGCTTAAAAACGTGACTGTAAACGGCGCGCTGTATCTTGATGACATGTCGGAGGTTAAACCCTATCTTATGGGCTGCTCCGCGCGATTTGTTTTCGAAAAGGGTTTTAACGGCGCGGAATTCGGAAGCGGACAGTTGTATCTTGAAAACCTCGACGGAAGCGAGTTCAAAGTCGCGGCGGGCAGAGATCCGATAGTACACGAGGATATGTCGATAACATGGGACTATCCCGAAAATATGCTCGGCGCCGACGGTCTTGAGATCGTGAGCCTTGATGAAAACGGCGAGAAGATCGGCAGCACAACGCTCTCGAATGTAAAAAATGAGCTTGACACAAGAACCGTAATGTCTGTGCTTGATTATCTCGCGCCAAAGAAGGCGGCAAAGTTCCTTATCAATTACAAACCGCTCCGCGGCAATGCGGACTCAATGGAAGTTGACGTTTAGGGAATAACATTACAGAAGTAAAAGGCCGGGCGGAAAATCCGCCCGGTTTTTTAAATTAAGGCTTGCAAAAGCCGAAAACCTGTGATATAATATCTTCCTGTGAATATGTGTCCGTAGCTCAGTTGGATAGAGTGTCAGACTCCGACTCTGAAGGTCGCGGGTTCAAATCCCGCCGGGCATACCAGCGCCGAAACAGGCGGTTTTTTTCGAAGACCTTGCAAAGCAAGGTCTTCTTTTTTGACCGCCTGTTTCGGCGCTTATCCCACGAAACGCACTTTGTTGGCGTTTCGTGGGAGCCCTAGTAACCGCCTGTTTACGAAAGTCATGCAAAGCATGACTTTCTTTTTTGGGCGGTCATTTTTCCGCTTTTCCCACAAAGTCCTGCGGACTTTGCGGGAGCCCTAATAGTCATTCTTTTTTCGAAGACCTTGCAAAGCAAGGTCTTCTTTTTTGACCGCCTGTTTCGGCGCTTATCCCACGAAACGCACTTT